>DYER01000027.1 GCA_020725605.1 Ammonifex sp.
ATCGAACCCGCAGCCCTCAGCTTGGGAAGCTGATGCTCTACCATTGAGCTACACCCGCGCAACTATATTCTAGCCGAGAGGTCTTGTCACTGTCAAGCCCCTCCGCCGCGTTCGTGACACCGGAAGGCGCATCCAAGCATATGTTGGAGAAAAAGGCGGAGGTGACCAGGATGCGCTATGTGGTGCAACCCGGCGATACCTTGCTGGGTATTGCCAGGCAGTTCGGTGTGGAGCTGGAGGATTTGCGTTCCGAGAACCCGATGATCCGGCCGCCTATGCGCCCGGATGAGGTGCTTTACCCCGGAGAAATCATCAACGTTCCGGTAGGCCCGCCAGTGCCACCGCCTCCGGTACCGCCGCCACCACCCGCGGTTATCGAGTACATCATACAACCCGGAGACACGCTCTATGCCGTCAGCCGCCGGTTTAACCTTCACTAGGGCCATCCCAGGGTGCGCCGGACCAGGGCCCGGTAGGCGTCAAGGAGCAGGCGGGTGACGCGGCCGGGCCTCCCCTCCCCGATGGCACTCCCGTTTACCCTCACCACGGGCACCACCTCACGGACCGAGTTTGTGAGAAAAACCTCGTCGGCCGACGACAACAGGTCCGGCCCAAAAAGCCGTTCTTCTACGGGTTGACCCATTTCCCGGGCCAGTCTTAGGACCGTTTCTCTGGCCAGACCAGGAAAGATGCCCGCCTCCACGGGGGGCGTGAGAACTTTTCCCCGAAACACCACGAACACATTGCTCACGCTGCCCTCCGCCACCGCACCCTGCGCGTTCAGCATGAGAGCCTCCTGCGCCCCCATGGCCCGGGCCTCGCGGTAGGCCAGGACGTTGTTCAGGTAGTTCAGGGACTTGGCCTCCGGCGGAACGGCCGCCGGGAGATTGCGCCGCGTGCGCACCACGACGGCGGTAATACCCTTCAGGTAAACCTGGGGATCGATGGCCAGGGGCCTGGCCTGTATGACGAGGGTGGGCGTGGCCGGGGCGGGCGGCTCGATGCCCAAACCCTCCCCGCGCGTGACCGTAACCCGCACGTAGGCGTCCTGGAGCCCGTTGGCCTCGAGCGTCACCTCCACCGCCTCCCGAACGGCACCGGGCGGCCACGGCAATTCGAGGCCGATGAGGGATGCCGAACGGTACAGGCGGGCCACGTGCTCCGTTAGCTGGAAGGGGCGTCCGCCGTAGGCGCGCAGGGTTTCGAATACGCCGTCGCCGTACAGAAACCCCCGGTCCGCCACGGAAACGCGGGCCCCCTCGGCCGGAACCAGTCTGCCGTTCAGATAAACGTACTCGGTCCGGTCCCTTCCTCCACTCCTGCCCATGACCGCCTCACAAGCTCAAAAAACGCGGTGCAGCACGATGGTCTGGTGCCGGCCGGTCCCCACCCCAATGAGGGCCACCGGCACCCCGGTCAACTCTACGATACGCTCCACATAACGGCGTGCGTTCGCCGGCAGCGCCCCGTATTCCCGGACGCCGGAAATGTCCTCGTCCCACCCGGGTAGGGTCTCGTAGACGGGTTCACACTCCGCCAGCACCTTCAGGCTGGCCGGGAACTCCGTCAGCTCTTCACCGCGGTAGCGGTAGCCGCGGCAGATGCGGACCTCCGGGAGACCGCTCAGGATGTCGAGCTTGGTGAGAGCCAGATAATCGAGTCCGTTGATGCGGGCCGCGTACCGCACCACCACGGCGTCGAACCAACCGCAGCGGCGGGGACGGCCCGTGGTGGTCCCGAACTCCCTACCCCGCTGCCGCAGGAGGTCCCCCAACTCACCGTGCAGTTCGCTAGGAAAGGGGCCCCCGCCCACCCGGGTGACGTAGGCCTTAGCCACCCCCACCACGCGGTCGATCCGCGTCGGGCCTATGCCCGCCCCCAGGCAGGCCGCGCCCGCCGTAGGGTGGGACGAGGTCACGTAGGGGTAAGTGCCGTGGTCCAGGTCCAGGAGGGTACCCTGGGCGCCCTCGAAAAGGACGTTGCGGCCGGCCTTAACGGCCTCGTTGACGACGAGGGAAGTGTCCGCCACGTAGGGACGGATGCGCTCGGCCAGCCGCAGGTACTCCGACAGCACCTCCTCGAAATCGAACCCGGGGGCCCCGTAGATCTGCGACAGCACCTTGTTCTTCTCGGCAATGTTATCCCTCAGGCGGGCCGCAAATTCCTCGGGGTCCAGCAGGTCCACCACCCGGATCCCGCTGCGGGCCGCCTTGTCCATGTAGGCCGGCCCGATGCCCCGGCGCGTGGTGCCAATACGCGAATCGCCCCGGCGGTCTTCCTCCGCCTCGTCCAGGCGACGGTGGTAAGGCATGATCACGTGAGCCCGGGGGCTGATGCGCAGGTTGCCGGTGGAAATCCCTTGCTCGGCCAGCATGTCCAGTTCCCGGACCAGCACCGCCGGGTCGATCACCACCCCGTTGCCGATGAGGCAGATTTTATCGGGGTAAAAAATACCCGAGGGAATCAGGTGCAGCCGGAATTCCTGCCCGTCAATCACCACCGTATGCCCGGCGTTGTTACCCCCCTGGTAGCGCACCACCAGGTCGGCTTCCCGCGCCAGGAAGTCCGTGATCTTGCCCTTTCCTTCGTCCCCCCACTGGGTACCAATGAGTACCACCGTTGACATTGCTACCCCTCCTCAAGGCGCTTCCGGATTTCCCGCGCGGCAACCATCCCGGACGCCGACGCCTGGGCCAGACCCCGCGTAATCCCGGCCCCGTCCCCCACCGCGAATAGATTGGCCACCTGCGTTTCGAGGTGGGCCGTGAGCATGAGGCGGCAGGAGTAGAACTTGACCTCAACCCCGTACAGGAGGGTGTACCGGGAGCACACGCCCGGTGCCACCCGGTCCAGGGCCTGTAGCATTTCCACGATGGCGACCATATGCCGGTGGGGAAAAACCAGGCTTAGGTCCCCCGGAGTAGCCTCGCGCAGCGTGGGGGTGACCAGACCCTTGGCCAGGCGCTCGGGCGTACTCCTCCTTCCTGCCAGGAGATCGCCCAGGCGCTGGACGATGACGCCCCCGCCGAGGAGGTTGGCCAAACTGGCCACGTACCGACCGTAGGCAATGGGGTCCCGGAAGGGTTCGGTGAAGGTCTTGCTTACCAGGACGCTGAAATTGGTATTGGACGTCTTGCGGTACGCGTGGCTGTGCCCGTTGACGGTGATCAAACCGTCGTTGTTTTCCATTACCACTTCCCCGTACGGGTTCATACAAAAGGTGCGCACTTTGTCGTGGAAGGTCTTGGAATAGTAGATGAACTTGGATTCATAGCACACCCGGGTGAGATGGTCCATGGTAACGGCCGGCACTTCCACGCGCACACCGATGTCCACCGGGTTGATCGCCGTCTCGAGCCCCAGCCGCGCGGCCTCGCCCACCAGCCAGCTCGCCCCCTCCCGACCGGGTGCCACCACCACGAACCGGGCTGCAATTTCCTCGCCGTCCACGGTGCGTACGCCGGCCACGGTCTGGTCGCCGACTATAAACCCAGCCACCGGCCGGCAGGTGCGGATTGTCACCCCGCGTGCCAGCAGGTAATCCCGCATGCGCCTCAGGATGTCCCGGCAGCGGCCTGTACCCATGTGCCGGATGGGAATGGGTACGAGTTTCAATTCCGCCTGCAGGGCGCGCCGTTCGATCTGCCTGATCTCTTCTTCCTGGGCCACACCGTAGAGGATTTCGGGGGCGCCGAACCGGAGGTAAACCTCGTCAACCTCCCGGATAAGGGCGGCCAGCCGCTCCTCACCAACGTACTCCTCCAGACTACCCCCCACCTGGGCGGACAGGGTCAGCTTGCCGTCGCTGAAGGCGCCGGCACCCCCCCAGCCACACAAAGCGTTGCAGGGCTTACAGTAACGACAGCCGCCGCCCGCCTCCCGCGACGGGCAATTGCGCTTTTCAACGTCAAGTCCTTTTTCCAGCATCAATATTCGCGGTACCTTTAACCCGTTCTTCACCAGTTCCAGCGCGGCAAAGATGCCCGCCGGCCCGGCGCCCACGATGATTACGTCGTACACAATCCTTCCCTGCCTCTATTCGCGGGCCAGACTCACGAATCTGGCGTATTCTTTCAGGAAACCCAACTCCACGGTTCCGACCGGCCCGTTGCGTTGCTTGGCCACGATTATTTCGGCCACGCCGCGGTTCTCGGTATCGGGGTAATAGTACTCGTCCCGGTAGATGAAGATAATCACGTCCGCGTCCTGCTCCAGGGCCCCCGACTCCCGCAGGTCCGACATAATGGGCCGTTTGTCGTGCCGTTGCTCCACGGCTCTGCTCAGCTGGGACAGAGCTACAATCGGCACGTTGAGCTCTTTGGCCAGAGCCTTTAGGGAACGCGAGATCTCGGTCATTTCCTGCTGCCTGTTTTCGGCGCGGCGGGTGGCCTGCATCAGCTGGAGGTAGTCTATTACCAGTAACCCCAGACCATGCTCGGCCTGGAGCCGCTTCGCCTTCACGCGCAATTCCCTTACCGTAAGGGAGGGTGTATCGTCTATGAAGAGGGGCGCGCGGGCCAGGTACCCCGCCGTGCGCGTTAGCCGCTGCCAGTCCTCCTCGGTCAGCGGGCCAGTACGCAGCTTACGGGAGTCGATCATGGCCTCGGCACAGAGCAGGCGCTTGACCAGTTGCTCCCGGGGCATCTCCATGCTGAAAATGCCGACGGGCATGTTCATTTTGCAGGCCACGTGCTGGGCGATACCCAGGGCCAGACTGGTTTTACCCATGCTTGGCCGTGCCGCGAGGAGGACCAGATCTCCTGGTTGCAAACCCGCCGTCATGCGATCGAGGTCCGCATACCCCGTGGGTACGCCCGCCAGGCCTTCCTGACCGCTGAAGCGCTCGAGTTGCGCGAACGCCTGAAGTAGGACCTCCCGTACGGCGACGAAGGCCCGGTCCGAGCGTCGCCCGGTGATCTCGAGCAACTGCTGCTCGGCCTGCGCCACCAGTTCCTCGGAGCTCTCGGCCTCTTCGTAGCCCATCTCGGCCAGGCGATTGGCAATAGCGATCACCTGGCGCAGGATGGCTTTTTCGCGTACGATATGCGCATACCAATCCGCGTTGACGGTAGCGGGGACCATGTTAGTCAGGGTCGCGATGTAACCGGCCCCGCCGACCTTTTCCAGCTCCCCCTCCCGATCCAGCTCGTCGACCACGGTCAGGAGGTCGACCGGCCCCCCCCTCTCGCTGACCCGGATGATGGCCCTGAATATGGTCTGGTGGCTGGCGCGGTAAAAATCGGCCGGCTCCACAATGGCCATAACCTTATACAGGGCCTCCTGGTCCAGCAGGCAGGCCCCGAGTACCGCCTGCTCGGCGTCAATGCTATGGGGTGGTATGCGCTCCCGCACGGCTAGATGGCCACCACCTCCACGGTGAACTGCACGTGCACCTCTGCATGCAGGCGTGCCGTAACCTCGAAGGTGCCGGTGGCCCTGATGGGCTCACGCAGAACGATCTGCTTGCGGTCCAATTCCAGGCCCAACTGCCGCGCCACGGCCTCCGCAATGTCCCGGGTACCCACCGAACCGTAGGGTTTTCCGGTACTACCCATGCGCACCCCGACGCGGATCGTCTTTCCCTGCAGCCGTCGCGCCGTGTCGCGGGCACGCCGAAGCAGTCTCTCCTCACGCCTCAAAGACGTCTCCTTCTCAGCCTCCAGGGCCTTCTTCTTACCCGGGGTGAGGGGTTCGGCCAGGCGGCGCGGCAAAAGATAGTTCCGCGCGTAGCCCTCGGCCACCCGCACCACGTCTCCCTTCCTTCCCAGCCCCGGGACGTCCCGGAGCAGCACTACCTCCATCGGTCCTTCTCCCCCCGTCCCTCGCAAAGGCGGCGCCAGTTACAGACCGGGTCCAGCGCCCCGATGAGGATACACACCACCAGAGCGAAGGGCCAGTAGAACACGACCGCGGCCAGGAGTAGAAAACGCAGGGCGCGCTGACCGCGGAGGGTCTGGAAGTAATACGCCACCACCGCAGACCCCACCGCCAGAAAGGGCCATACGGACAGGTAAAGAACGTTCTTGCCCACGGCCGCCACCACCGGCCAGCGCCACTGGTCTCCGGCCAGGGTGAGGCTCAGTCCGAGAATGGGCAACCAGACTACGTACCAGGGCAGGTACAGGTAACGCCACACCACAGGCTCACCTGCAGGCAGGCCCAGGGAACGAAATAGCCGGTACAGGATGAAATAGGCGGCCACGGCCACCACAACGGCCCAGAGGAGAAAATTGGCGGGCCCGAGGAGACGAGCCGCCTCCCAAAGGTAGCCCACCCACACTCGGGCTTCGCCCCCGGGAACAAAGTCTACCAGCGGTTCCAGTGCGGCCGGTACCGCAGCCGGGGGTACAAACCACAGACCGGCACGCCAGGCCACCGTCAGGCAGGCGGCAGCCACCGCAACGGAAGTACCCACGATTGTAGCTAGAGCACGCCCGCCGGGAACGTGGTTCTTGAACAGCAAACCCAGCAACAGCCCCGGCAAGCCCGTTTCCACCACCAGTAAGAAAGGCCAGGACACCCGTAGCATAAAAAATAGGAGCGTCAGGGCCCCGGCCCAGGCTCCCGCACCGGCGACCAACCCTGCCCTGCGGACCACTACCCCCAGGATAACCGGAATGGCAACCTGTAGGACCGGAAGGTAAGCGCCAAGCAGCCCAAGCGCGGCGGTCATAGAGGCCAGGGCCGCGACACCCAGCAGAGTCTTTGCCGGATGGCCCAGCAAAGGCCTCACCTCTTCCGGTCCGCAAGGAAATAACTCAGGTAGCTGGAGAGGTCACCGTACCAGCGCTCCACTTCGTGGCCGTCATCTATATTCTGCCTTAGCTTGGCCTCCACCCGTAAATCCAGGACCGAAAACCCTATGCCGAGGCGCCGGGCCAGGACGTAGCAGGTGATGACCACGCCCGCCAGGGCGTCGACCAGTTTGTCGTCACTCCCCCCGGCCATAGCCCGGAAGACGGCCGCCGTAGACGCCACGAGGTCGGCCTTCAGCCACTCGACCACCCGTAGGTTCCTGGCAATCCCGGTTTCCTGGCCCACCGACAACCACATCACCCCCGCCCGGACCGGCCCGACCAGCCCCTACTCTACCACGAAGGGCAATAGGGCAATGATCCGCGCCCGCTTGATGGCCGTGGTCAGCATGCGCTGGTGACGCGCACAGTTACCGGAAATGCGGCGGGGTAGGATTTTTCCGCGCTCGGTGATGAACTTCCTCAGGCGCGCCACGTCCTTGTAATCAACGGTGGGAATGCGGTCCACACAGAAGGCACATATGCGTTTTTTGCCCCGCCGTCCACGCTCCTTCTTCACCCGCTCACCTCGCATCTAAAAGGGTAGTTCGTCCTCCTGAAAACTGATTTCGCTCTCAAGCTCGGTGCTCTCCGCGTCGGCAGGTATGCTCTGCTCCCGCGGGCGGTCCAGGAAGCGTACGTTGTCAGCCACCACTTCGGCCGCCCTACGCCGAATGCCCTGGCTGTCCTCGTAGGACCGCACCCGCAGGCGCCCCTCCACCGCCACCAGGCGCCCCTTGTTGAGTACCCGGGCGCATGTCTCCCCCATCTTGCGCCACACGACGATGTCGATGAAATCCGTCTCCCGCTCGCCCTGACGGTTGGCGAAAGGACGGTCCACCGCCAAGGTAAAGGAAGCCCGGGCCACGCCTTCGGCTGTATACCGCAGTTCCGGATCGCCGACGAGGCGGCCGATCAAGACGACGCGATTCAACAAGGCCACCACCTCAATTCACTTCCCGCCGGACGATGATGTGGCGCAGGACCTCGTCCGTAATGCGAAAAACGCGGTCTAGCTCCTTGGCGGCGGCGGGCGGCGCATCGAAATGGGCTACCACATAATAGCCCTCACGGAGGTGCTTGATTTCGTACGCCAGACGCCGCTTGCCCCAGCGGTCCACCCTGACCATCCGGCCGCCGGCATCTTCTACGATACCCTTGACCCTGTTGAGGATGCCACCGGTACGTTCCTCGTCCAGATCGGGACGCAGAATGAAAACGGTTTCGTAGGGGACCAGAGTTTCACCCCCTTCCCACGGTCTTCACGGCCCCACCACGCTGGGTGGAGCAGGAAGGAGTACGACAACGCCTTTAGCTTAGCACAAAATCCGCGGCGCGGCAAGGGCCGCCCGCCCCCGTTGCGGCCGCCGCTCACACGTGAAAACGGAAATGAATTACGTCCCCATCCTGCACCAGATAGTCGCGGCCCTCCAGGCGAATTAACCCCAATTCTCGCGCCCGAGCTAGAGAACCCGCCCGCACCAGCTCCGACCACGGGAGGACCTCGGCACGGATGAAACCGCGCGCGAAGTCGCTGTGGATCTTGCCGGCCGCTTCGACGGCCCTCGTTCCACGGGGAATGGTCCAGGCCTTTAGTTCGGTCTGGGTCGTGAAGAAGCTGATCAGCCCGAGAAGGGCATAGGCCTCCCGAACCAGCTGCGGCAGGCCGCCGCGGCCCCAGCCGAGGGCGGACCGAAACTCCGCCCGCTCCTGGGGAGGCATCTCCAGCAGTTCCACCTCCAGCCTGGCCGGCACGATGACGACCGGTGCGCCGGAGGCCTGGCCGTGCTGCACCACGGCGCGAACCAGGGGGTTCTCCTTTGCGGCCTCGTACTCCTCTTCCGCAACGTTGGCCACGTAGAGTACGGGCTTGATGCTGAGCAGGGAGAGTTCGCGGGCCAGGTCCCGGGACTCCGGCGAGAGGGTGGCGCGCCACAGGGGGATACCCCGCTCCAGGGCCGCTGTGAGCTCGGCCGCCGCCCCGGCGCGTTCCGCAGCCCGCCGGTCCGGCTGGCGCACGCGAGCCAACCGCCCTCTGGCCCGTTCCGCGGTCTCCAGGTCCGCCAGCATCAGCTCGAGCTCCACGGTCTCCACGTCCCGTACGGGATCAAGCCCGCCAGGAACATGTGCCACGTCCGGGGCCTCAAAACACCGTACCACATGTACCAGGGCGTCGACCTGGCGTATGTGGGCCAGGAAGCGGTTCCCCAGACCCTCGCCCCGGCTGGCCCCCCGGACCAGCCCGGCCACGTCCAGGAAGCGTACCGTGGCGGGCACCACCCGCGGCGGGTTGATCGCCGCGGCCAGTCGCTCCAATCTGGGGTCCTCAAGGACCACCACCCCCACGTTAGGGTCCACGGTGCAGAAAGGGTAAGGTGCCACGGTCGCCCCGGCCCCGGTAAGGGCGTTGAAGAGGGTAGATTTGCCCACATTGGGCAAACCGACTATTCCGCAGCTCAGACTCAACCTTTGTCCTCCTCGGCACCCCCGGCCCAGACCGGGGCGCGAATGGACTTCATGAGCTTGATACGCGGCAGCATCAGCACGCGGCCGCATTTCAGACAGCGGATGCGGACGTCGATCCCCGTGCGGAGCACCTCCCACCGGTCTCCGCCGCAGGGGTGGGTCTTACGCAGCTGGATCACATCACCCTCCCTCAAGCGCATGGCTTAACACCCTATACCGTCTGCCAGGGGATGGTCCAGCCGGACCAGGGATGGAGGCCCAGTGCCGCAAGCAGGTGCCACGCCCCACCCAGGAGCCGGGAACCCGAGAGGGCCTGGGAAAGGAAGGACACTCCGGGTACGGCCTGCGGGAGGACGGTCCCCTGCCGCAACGGAGCCAGTACGAAGGCCAGGGCCACGATGATTATACCGGCCCGTAACAACCCCAGCGCGAGCCCCCCCAAACGGTCCAGGGAACCCAGGCCCACGGTGCTCACCATGCCGCTGGCGGCACGTCCCACGGCCACGGCCAGCCGCTCGGTGACCAGAAAAACGGCCGCGAAGGCTACCACGTCTGCCAGGGTCAGGTTCAGTAGCACAGGAGGCAAGCCGAGTTTGGCGGCCGCGGTCCCCGTTTGGGGGGCGGGAAACCAGAAAAGCGCGCGGCTCAGGGCTGGCCACCAGGCGGCGAGTTGGGCACCGACCGACGCGTAACTCCGGCAGGCCAGCCAGAAGCCTCCGACCAGACCCAGCAGGGCGGCGACCCCGGAGACCAGGCCCTGGCGTACTCCCCGCCAGCAACTCGTCAGAACTAGGAACAGGAGCAACAGATCCACCCAGTTCATGCCAGCACCCCCGGATGGTGCCCCGGGCTACGATCCCGGTGTAATTCATTTCGCGGCCCGGGGGAATAATCCCTCTGCAGTTCGGTAATAAATATAGCAGTTTCGCCGAGGAGGAGATTGGAGATGCCTACATTAACTGATACGGTTACCAAAAGCAGCGTTCACATAGAGGACCCGCTGGCGGCCCTGAAATTGGGATGGGAAATCACAGCGCGCCTGCAGGAATTGGGGGTAGGGCGGGACTGTCCCATCGTCCTGCTGGGCGTGGGTACGGACCGGTCCACAGGAGATTGTCTGGGACCCCTGGTAGGCTCGCGTTTGGCGGCCTTGCGGCAGAGGCTTTTTATAGTATACGGAACCCTCGACGAACCGGTCCACGCGGGCAACCTGCGTGAAAAGCTGTCTGAAATCCACCGCCGCTTCCACAACCCCTTCATCGTCGCGGTCGACGCCTGTTTGGGGCAGGTGGAGAACATCGGCTACATCAACATCGGCAACGGGGCCCTCAGGCCAGGTGCGGGCGTTCACAAAAACCTTCCGCCTGTGGGACACCTTCACATTACCGGAGTGGTCAACGTGGGCGGCTTCATGGAATACGTGGTGCTGCAGAATACACGGCTCAACCTCGTCATGCGCATGGCAGACGTAATCGTAGAGGGGCTGGCCATGGCAGTGCGATGCCTTAGCAGCAGTAAGACCCAGGGTAGCGCCTGACCCTGGGTCTCAACTTTAGCTGAGGCGCGCCACTTCACGAACTATTTCCTCCGGCGTTCTGCCACGCGCCTCCACGATGCGTCCCCGCGTCACGATGTCATGGTACCCCATCACGTTTTTGTCCACGCCACTGGTGACCACCACGTCCGCCACCCCGGCCTGGTCCATTCCCACCACCCGGTAACCTTCCCGCCGTAGACGCTCTTTAATTCCCGAGAGGTCGTCGTCCACCGCCACGCGCAACACAGTTTCACCTCCCCCGGATTATTATCCGGGGCCGCGGGGCCCTTTATGCGCGGCTAGAAGAGCCAGCACCTCGCCATCATCTACCTGGGGGAAATACTCGTAGAACTGACCCACGGCGTAAAACGGCGTTGGTTGCAGAAGGCACACCACCTCGTTGACCTCCGGGCGGAGAAGGGCGACGGTTTCCGGAGGTGCCACGGGAACGGCCAGGATGATCTCCCGGGGGTTCTGGGCCCTGAGGGACCGCAACGCCGCCAGAACCGTATAACCCGTGGCAATGCCGTCGTCCGTGAGGACGATGGTCCGTCCGCTCAGTTTGGGGACCGGCTCGTCCCCCCGGTACAGTTTGAGGCGGCGGGCGATCTCCTGCAGGATTTTTTCCACCTGCGGCCGCAGGTCCTCTTCTTTGAGCCCCAAGGCCGCCAGGGAGTAATAATCGTACAGGACCGTGCCGTCCTGCGCTACCGCACCGACCGCAACTTCCGGGTTGTAGGGCGCCCCTATTTTTCGGGGGATGATGACGTCGAGCGGCAGGCCCAATCGGGACGCGATCTGCGCGCCTACGACCACGCCGCCGCGGGGGATAGCCAGTACCAGACCCTCGATGTAGGTACGGTCCTTGAGGACCTCGGCCAGTTTCTGCCCCGCGTCCTCACGATCCTTAAACATGGGGCCCATCCCTCCCCGCGTTTTCCCCCTTTAGCATGGCCAGGGCGATGACGCGCTCCTCCTCGGCCGAAAGGCGGTAACTGGAACTGCCACGCCGTACGGGTTTGGCGAACAGTCGGGACTCTTCCCGTCCGTACAGGCTAGAAAGTACCACACCATCTCCGTTCTGGTCCAGCAGTGCCAGGCTGAAGCTCAGGTCGCTACCCACGTCGTCAAAGGCGGAGAAACGTAACAGGACCGGACGCCGTATGCAGGTGGTCAGCTGGGCCCGTAATTCGGCGTTGGCCTGCCGCACGGCATTAAGCCGTTCTTCCAGGCGCCGGAGGGTTTGTTCTTGAAGGCAGGCGCGGCCGTCACTCTCTTTCGGGAGGCGCACCAGGAGCCTGCGGGTGTTGAGGAAAAATAACACCTGCGCCAGAAAAAGAACAAAAGATAGCGATAAAAGGATGTACGATTCCGTCAAAACTCATCCCTCCGCTCAGGGTGCTGGCGCACGTTACCCGCGAGGACGCAACAGACCGTAGTTTTCCTTCATAATCCTGTAACGCTCGAAGGTGGGCGGATCAAGGACCTGTAGGGGCAATTCGTCGAGGAGTGCCACCAGACGCCGTAGGGCCGTGCCCCTCACCATCCACTGGTAGTAGTGGCGTCCGCCGTGGTAGTAGGGACCGTAAAGGCGGGAGTCGGGCACGGCGGCGAGCAACCAGCTGAAGAGCGCCCGGTGACGGGCGTGCATCCTTACGGTTATCTGGGGTTGGCGCCCGTCCCCTCCGAAGTGTCCAACAGCGATGAGTAGCCCCAGCAACAAACCGCGGGAAAAGTCATCCATCCCGTAGCGCCTCACCTGTTTCACCGTAAGGTAACACGTGAAACATCCCGAGGTCCCGCAAAAGGCCCTGGAGATCCGCCAAAGACGAAAAGTGGATTTCCAACCTCCCGCCCTCCTGGGTGCCGCGCACCGCCACCCGCCTCCCCAACCTACGCGCCAGCTCTCGTTCTAAGCGCCGCAATTCCGGATCCCTGGTGCGGGGCCGCTTCATGGGCATTTTGCCCTCAAGCCAGCTTCGCACCTCCGACTCCAGGGTCCGCACCGACCAGCCCCTCAGGGCGGCGCGCCGGGCCAGCTCCGCCTGCCACACGGGATCGGTGACGGCCGCCAGAGCCCGACCGTGTCCGGCCGACAGGCGCCCGGCCTCCAAAAGTTCCCGCGCCTCCTGTACCAGACCGAGCAGGCGTAGCGCGTTGGCCACGGCCGCGCGGCTCTTACCCACGCGGCGGGCCAGTTCCTCCTGGGTCAGCCCGAACTCCTCCATAAGGCGTTTGTACGCCCGCGCCTCTTCGAGGGGACGCAGGTCCTCCCTCTGGAGGTTTTCGATCAGCGCCATTGCTGCAGCAGAGAGGTCGTCGCAGGTACGAACCACCGCCGGCAAACGTTCCATACCAAGGGCCCGGCACGCGCGCCACCGCCGCTCCCCGGCCACCAGATCGTAGCCTCCGTCCCCCCGCGGCCGGACCACGACCGGTTGCACCAGCCCGTGGGCCCTGATGGAGGCCGCCAGTTCCTCGAGTTCCTCCTCGCCAATCCCGGCACGACTCTGCCAGGCGTGGCCTTTAATTTCGTCAACACCTATCTCAACCAGGTGCTCCTCCAGCGGAGTTCCGGCCGGAATAAGGGCGTGTAAACCCCTTCCTAAGGCCCTCTGCTTACCCAAGACCCATCACTTCCCTCGCCAACTCACGGTACACCTCTGCTCCCCGGCACCGGGCATCATAAAGAACCACGGGTTTTCCGTGGCTCGGCGCCTCGCTCAGGCGTACATTCCGTGGTACGATGACGCGGTACACCTTGTTGCGGAAGTGTTTCTTCACCTCCTCAACTACCTGAATGGCAAGATTCGTCCTTCCGTCGAACATGGTCAGAAGAACGCCCTCGAGGCGCAGGGCCGGATTCAGACGCCGGCGTACCAACTCTACGACGCGCATTAGCTGGCCGAGCCCCTCCAGGGCATAGTACTCGCACTGCACCGGTATCAGGACACCGTCGGCCGCCGCCAGGCCGTTAACGGTTAGGAGACCCAGGGAAGGGGGAGAATCAACAATGATAAAGTCGTAGGCATCCCTGACCGATTCCAGGGCCCGGCGGAGCAATAACTCCCGTCCCTCCACACCCACCAACTCGACCTCGGCGCCTGCCAGGCCCGGGGTAGCGGGAACCAGCTCTAGCCCCCTCACCGCGGTAGAAACCTTTACCGCCTCCAAGCCCATACCGCCGAGCAAAACGGTATAGATGCAGGCCTCGAGCCCCTCCCGGTTTATGCCCATACCGCTCGTGGCGTTGCCTTGCGGATCGATATCCACCAGAAGGACGCGCTGGCCCATCAAGGCCAGACATGCCGCCAGGTTCACAGCCGTGGTGGTTTTACCCACCCCTCCCTTCTGGTTGGCCACCGTCAGGACCCGGGCCATACCTCGCACCCCTAATTACAGCCTGCGTAAACGTACTTTTCTAATCTATTCCACGTACCACGGCAAACTCCTTCCCTTTCTCCAGCACCACCAGTACCCTCCGGCGCTCTCCAACCCGCACTTCCCGCAACTCCAGTACCCGACCTCCGTGGACCCTAAGAACCCTCTCGGCATCCTTCAGCTCGTCCGCTACCCGCGGACCTTTCTGCGCCACCAACCTGCCGCCGGCCCGCAACAACGGCCAGGCGTAACCGATCACAACCTCCAACGGTCCTACCGCGCGGGTCACGGCCCACGCGCACCGACCCGCGTACTCAGGGCGCCTTGCCAGTTCCTCTGCCCGTTCCCACACCACGGTCGCACCCCTCAAATCCAGCTCCCGCACCACCCACTCCAAAAAAGCCGCTTTCTTTCGCGCCGCCTCCACCAGCAACACTTCCCAACGCGGCCGCGCCAGCTTGAGTACCACGCCGGGTAGACCGGCCCCGGACCCAATGTCAACCACGGCCCCTTCCGGACATTCCGGCATCACCAGCAGGCAACTCAGAGCGTCGGCCACGTGGTACCTGGCCAATTCTTCCTCCGAGATACGGGCGGTGAGGCCCAGGGCGCGACCCGCTTCCGCGATCATCCGGCAATACCGCTCGAGCCCGGCCGTGGCGGTCCCGTCCAGCACCAGACCCCATTTCGCCGCTTCCTCCCCTACGATCCGACCCACCCGACCCACAGGCCCACCTCCGGCTGCCCAAAAAGCAAATCTGGTTGACAATCACACCGTATTGCCAACCAGATCTGAAAAGATACCCGCCGCGTCCCGTACCTGGCACCAACTACTTCTTCGGAGCGATGACGATCTTCCGGAAGGGTTCTTCCCCCTCGCTAAAGGTGCATACGTCGTCCCGGGACTGCAGCGCCAGGTGAATGATCCTTCTCTCGTGCGAGCTCATGGGTTCGAGCACAATGTTACGCCCCTTCTGGCGCGCCCGGTCCGCCAGCCGCATCGCCAGACGTTCCAGACTTTCCTCGCGCCGCCTGCGGTATCCCTCCACGTCCAGCCAGACCTTCTTGCGTTGCCCCTGGTGCTTATTGGCACAAAGGTTCACCAGGTACTGCAGGGCGTCCAAAGTCTCCCCCCGCCGCCCTATGACCACGCCCAGGCTTTTACCCTTTATGTCGATGAAGATCTCGTTATCCCGCTCGCCTACGGCGAATTCGGGCTCCACGCCCATGCAGCGCATTATTTCCCTGAGCAAACTGACCGCACGCTCAGCCACGCCCTCCTTCACCGTTACCCTCACGCGTGCCGGACGGCCCCCAAACAAACCCAGCAACCCCTTGCTACCCTCATCCAGCACCTCGACCTCGACGTCCTCACGCCGGACGCCTAACTCTCCTAAGGCCACCGACACCGCTTCCTCTACGGTCCTCCCGGTCTTCTCGCTAACCCTCATCCCTCGCTACTCCCTTCCTCAGGTGCGGAATCTGCCTGTTAATCCAGTGCTGCTGAAGCGCCCCCACCACGCTGAAGACCACCCAGTAAAGAGCCAGTCCCGCCGGCACCGTGGTACTGATCCAGGCAATGAAGATGGGCATGGTGATGAGCAGCATGCGTTGCGTGGGATCGGTAGGCGAACTCGTGAGCCGTGACTGCCAGTACGTGGTGAGGCCCGCCAATACCGGTAAAATGAAATATGGGTCCTTGCCGCTGAGGGTGGGTACCCAAAGAAACCGCGCATGCTCGGGGTTCACGTAATTAAAGCCCAAAAGGGCCTTGTACAGGGCAAACAAGATGGGTAACTGGATTAGCAACGGCAGGCACCCGGCCATGGGGTTCACGCGGTGCTCGCGGTACAACTCCATGATAGCCTGTTGCATCTTTTGGGGATCCTTTCGCGCGTACCTGGCCTGAATTTCCTTTACACGTGGCTGTAACTGCTGCATAACCGCCATGGAACGCATCTGGGCCCGGGTAAGCGGGTACAAAACCAATTTTACCAGGATCGTTAGCAGGATGATGGCCAGACCGTAATTGGCTATCCCCACGTACTGCGTGACGTGATACAACCAGTTCAGCAGGCCCGCCATGCCTTCCACCAGGGCGTTGAACAAAACCGTCGCCTCCCGCGCCTACACCGGGTCATATCCGCCGGGGTGCCAGGGATGGCACCTCAACACACGCCTGATCGCCAACCCCAATCCCCTCAGAGGCCCGTAGCGCTTTACCGCCTGCCGCGCGTACTCCGAGCAGGACGGGTAGAAGCGACAGCTCCGGGGCTTCAAAGGCGACAGCAAGCGCTGGTAGAGTACGATCAACCCACATAGCACAACCTCAACGATCCGCACGCCCGGCTGCCATTCTCCCCAATAACTGGTCTAACTCGGCCAGCAACTCCCCGAAGGCCCGCCCACATGCTCCGGCCCGTGCTACGATCACGTAATCGTATCCGCCGGGGAACATACTTTCCCGGGTACGACATATCTCCTTCAGTAACCGCCGTACCCGGTTACGCCTTACCGCCTTGCCCACCTTCCGGCCCACCACGAAACCAAACCGCCGCCCGGCACCCTGCCTCCTCAGGGCATACAGCACCACCGCCCTACCCGGCAACACCATACCTCGCTCGTAAACCAGCTTGAACTCGCGCCGCCGCTTTAAAGTCGTCAAGGCACCGGGCCTCCGGCTCAGGCCGTTAGCCGCTTCCTGCCCTTCAAGCGCCGCCGTTTTATTACCCGCCTCCCGCCAGGCGTGCTCATGCGCCTCCTAAACCCGTGGACACGCTTACGTCTGCGCCGTTTCGGCTGATAGGTACGCTTCAACTGTCTCCCTCCATGGGCCGCCCGATGTACATCCCAATTATACATAAAAGCCTGCGGAGCGTCAAGCTGAGGTTCCGCTGCCACCCTCTACCAGCAAAGCTGCATTGCTAACGCGGCGCCGATCTGCTATGATTATAACGTACCGCGACCGAAGGGTTTTACACAGACTGTGAATAACCCTGTGAATTAACCGCAACCCTACCGGGGGGTACCCGTCATGGTATCCAACGAACTCCAGAACGTCTGGCAGGACCTGACCCGTAATCTGGAAAGGAAGATCAGTCGCCATTCCTACGAAACCTGGTTGAAGGCCATGAAGCCGGTGGCCCTCCACCACAATACGCTTTTAATTGAGGTTCCTCATCATTTTTCCAAGGACTGGCTCTCAAACCGCTACCAACCCATTTTACAGCAGATGCTTCAGCAACTCCTCAACCAGCAGGTTAACCTGCGTTTCGCGGTACCGGAAGAGGTGCCAGACATATTACTGCAGATGGCCAAGGGGGAGGCCCTGACTCCGCAACCGCAAAGCCAATCCCAGCTGAATCCCAGATACACTTTCGATACCTTCGTCGTCGGTAACAGTAATCGTTTCGCTCACGCGGCCTCACGCGCCGTGGCCGAGGCTCCGGCAAGGGCTTACAATCCACTCTTCATCTATGGTGGCGTTGGCCTCGGCAAGACCCACCTCATGCACGCCATCGGCCATTTTGTGCTCCTGAACCACCGCAACCTGAAGGTCACCTACGTGACTTCGGAAAAATTCACAAACGACCTCATAAACGCCATACGCGACGACAAGACCGTCGAGTTCCGCTCCAGATACCGGAGCATCGACGTGCTGCTCGTCGATGACATCCAGTTTCTCGCCGGAAAGGAACGCACCCAGGAAGAGTTTTTCCACACCTTCAATACCCTTTATGAGGCCAACAAGCAAATTATCATTTCCAGCGACCGCCCCCCGAAGGACATTCCCACACTCGAGGACCGTCTGCGGTCCCGCTTCGAGTGGGGTCTGATCACGGATATCCAGGCCCCGGACTTTGAAACCCGGGTGGCCATCCTTAAGAAAAAGGCTCACCTTGACAGCGTGACGGTACCGGACGAAATCATCACCTATATCGCGGACCGTATCCAGTCCAACATCCGGGAGCTGGAGGGTGCCCTCATCCGCGTTATAGCCTACGCCTCGCTCACCAACCGGCACCCAACCCTCGATCTGGCCATGGAACTTCTCAACGATATCCTTCCGCCCCCGAAACCGCGCCAGATAACCGTCTCCCTCATCCAGCAGGTGGTGGCCGACCACTACGGCCTCCACCCGGACGAACTCCGGGCCAAGAAACGCACCAGAGCAGTGGCCTTTCCGCGCCAGGTGGCCATGTACCTTGCCCGGGAGCTCACGGAACTCTCCTTACCACAGATTGGTGAGGAATTCGGCGGACGTGACCACACCACGGTCCTGCACGCCTTTCACAAAATCGCGCAGGAACGCGCAACGAATCCGGAACTGAACAACACACTCGAGGAACTCAAGCGCCGCCTAACCACACATCATCCCACGTAGCGAAATAAGTCGTCTGCTGTCGTTAAGTGGCTTATGAACAGGTCCCACACACCTTACTGATATGAATGTGATTCGTACCTAATGCACTACCATATGCACCACCATAATTGCCGCATACGGCCGTGACAGTCAGGAGGGAAAAGCATTGTACGTCACGGTGAACCGCACGACCATGGCCGGAGCGCTGGCTATTGTGCAGAGGGCCGTTGCCGCCAAGCCTCCGCTGGCCGCCCTTGGGTGCGTGCATCTCCGAGCAGAGGGCAGCTCATTGCAGTTAACCGGAACCGACCTGGAACTCACCTTGCGTACCTGGGTGCCCGCCGAAATTGCCGAAGAGGGCGAGGCTCTCGTACCGGCACGCCTCCTGACGGACCTGATCCGCAAGGTCCCGGAGGAAACGGTCGTCCTGTGTACTACAAGCGAAACCAACCAGACGGTTTTCCATTACGGCGAGAACCGCGTCGTTTTTGCCGGCCTGTCCCCGGCCGACTTCCCGACTGCTACCATTACCTTCGAGGGCCCAAGCTTATCCTTGAACGAGGGTGCATTACGCGATGCCTTGCGGGAGGTAATTTTCGCCGCCAGCACGGACGAAAACCACCCCCTTCTGAGTGCCGTATGTTTTATGGTGAATACGGACGCCACGGAAATCGTGGCCACCGATACCTATCGCTTGGCGTGGCGCCGCCTGGAGCACCATCCCGTGGCGGACAATCCCGTACTCCTCATACCGCTACGGGCTCTAGCCGAGCTAACCCGGCTTCTTTCGCCAGGCGAGGGTACTGTCGATCTCGTCATGGGCGTAGCCAGTGTGACCTTTCGCCACACCGACTTTCTGCTTTCGTCTCGCCTTCTCGAGGGTCAATTTCCCAACTACCGGACCTTTTTGCCGCAATCCTGGTGCACCCGCATCCGAATATCCGTCAAACCCTTCCTGGACGCCCTGGAGCGGGCAGCTTTGCTGGTGAGCAAACCGCCTGTGGTACGCTTCCGGCTGGAGCGTGGGACGCTGTTCGTGGAGGCGGTAGGTGAGAGCGGTCGCCTGGAGGAACACGTCCCCCTGGTTAACATGGAAGGCGAACCACTGGAAATAGCCTTCAACCCTAACTTTGTCGTCGATGCCCTCAGGGCGCAACCGGGCCCGGAGACGGTAATTGAATTCACTGGACCTTTGAGCGCAGCCATTTTTCGTCCTGTGGAGAATACCCAGTATTTCTCTCTGCTTCTTCCTATTCGTCTCCTTTGAGGTGGCGACGACGCCGGCATCGCAGTGTTGGGGATGCTTTTAAAAGAAATTCACCTGATGGCCTGGCGTAACTACCCGACTTGCGAATTCAGGCCCCATCCCGAACTGAACTTCGTCGTAGGAGGTAACGCCACCGGAAAGACTAATCTCCTGGAAGCCGTATACTACCTTTGCACGGGGGAGTCGTGGCGGGCCGGGCGGGAAGATGAACTGATCAATTGGGACGCCGAGCGTGCCGAGCTCGTCGGCCTTCTGGCCCGGGACGGGTACGAAACAAGGGTTACTGCCACCATAGAGCGTGGCGGCCGAAAGAGGTTGACCCTTAGTGGGCGGCAGGTCGGGAAGCAGGTCATCAGGCACGCCGTCGGGGCGATACTCTTTACGCCCTGGCACTTAAATCTGGTGCAGGGGCCACCGCATGAGCGCAGGCACTACCTGGATGTCGAGTTGGGATCCTCTCATCTTCACTACAGTCGGTTTCTGGAGCAGTACCACCGGGCCTTGCACCACCGCAACGCATGCCTGCGCGAGGTCGCGTCCGGAAGGGCGGGCCAGGCCTTACTAGAGGTCTGGGACGAACAGGTGGCCGTCTACGGGGCCAAGGTTTTGGTGTACCGCCTGCAACTGCTCCGAAGTTTTTGTCCCTTGGCGGTTAGATTCTACCGGGACCTCACCGGGGGGACAGAAACTCTGGGGTTACGATATGCCTCGACCATCGAGTTCGGTGGGACATACACCGAAGAACTGCTGGTGCGGAAACTGCGGTCCGGCCTTCGGGTCCGGCGACATGAGGATTTGTTGCGCGGTGCGACCACGGTCGGACCCCATCGCGACGAGTTGGTGATCCTAATCGACGGCCGGAGCGCGCGGTCCTACGCCTCCCAGGGCCAGCAGCGTACCATCGTCTGCGCCTTCAAGCTGGCCGAGCTGGAAATGCATGCGGCCCGCAAGGGAAGGCGATACGTTATGCTCATGGACGACGTACTGTCGGAGCTCGATCCCGAGCATCAGCAGTATTTGCTACGGGCTCTGGTCGGCAAGACCCAGGTTTTCATTACGACCACTCAGTCCTTCACCTTAGACGGCTTTAAGTCGCGTGTCGGATTATTTGAATTGCAAGGCGCACGGTTAAGGGAGGTGTAATCAAGGTGTTCCTATACCTGGGCGGTGACGTAGTGGTGCCGGTAAAAGAAATCGTGGGCATCTTTGACCTGCGGTTGCGGATTTCTCCCGTTACGAGGGAGTTCCTAAACGTTGCCCGCGACGAAGGCATATTCAAAGTGGTTGTCGGCGACGAACGTGCCAAATCCCTGGTGGTTACGACCAGGGAAGTGTACCTCTCGCCTGTTTCCTGCCACACACTAAAGCGCCGCGCATCACTGGCGCCCGACAAAGCCCTGTCTTTCGGTTGAGGCTGCGGGTACATTTATGGTAATCTAGTAATACAAGGCGTTGCTTAGCGAGTGTCGGAGGAGGAAGAAGATTGCAGGAGCGGGAGACATTCCGCTACGGGGCCGAAGACATTCAGGTGCTGGAGGGTCTGGAGGCCGTACGCCGCCGCCCCGGAATGTACATCGGTACCACCGGGCCCAGAGGGCTCCACCATCTGGTCTTCGAAGTCGTGGACAACAGCGTGGACGAGGCGCTAGCCGGGTTTTGCGACCGTATCGACGTCACCCTCCACCGCGACGGCAGCGTCACGGTGGAAGACAACGGCCGCGGCATACCCGTGGAAGAGCATCCCAAACTGGGTCGGCCCGCCGTGGAGGTGGTTCTGACTACCCTGCACGCCGGAGGTAAATTCGGCGGACGGGGGTACAAGGTATCCGGCGGGTTGCACGGCGTGGGCGTATCGGTCGTCAACGCCCTGTCCGAGTGGCTGGAGGTAAACGTACGCCGCGAGGGTAAGGTTTACCGGCAGCGTTTTGCCAGGGGTTCGCCCCTCGGGCCCCTGGAGTGTGCCGGGGTGACCCAGGAGACGGGAACCACGGTGACCTTCAAGCCTGATCCTTTGATCTTCGAGAATACCGAGTTCGACACCGAGGTGCTGGCGCAGCGGTTGCGGGAATTGTCCTTCCTAAACCGTGGTCTCCGCATCACTTTGCGGGACGAGCGGCGAGACCAGGAATTGGTCCTGTACCACGACGGGGGCATCAAGGATTTCGTCCACTACCTGAACAAGAACAAGGAAGTCCTGCACCCGGAACCTGTCTACTTTCTCCGGCAGAGGGAAGACATTTGGGTGGAGGTTGCCTTCCAGTACAACGATACGTACGCGGAAACGATTCTTTCCTACGCCAACAACATCCGTACCGTAGACGGAGGAACCCACGAGGCCGGCCTTAAGGCGGCCTTTACCCGCGTTGTAACGGATTACGCGCGGAAGCACAACTTCCTGAAGGGCAACGATCCTCCCCTGACGGGCGAAGACATCCGCGAGGGCCTCACTCTGGTATTGAACGTCAGGTTGTTTGAACCCCAGTTCGAGGGACAGACCAAGACCAAACTAGGCAACACGGAAGTGCGCGGCACGGTGGACGGTATAGTGAGCGAGGGCCTGAGCACTTTTTTGGAGGAAAACCCCGGCCTTGCCCGCCGCATCGTCGAAAAGGCCATTGCCAGTGCGCGGGCCCGGGAGGCGGCCCGCAAGGCCCGGGAACTGGTACGCCGGAAGACGGCCCTCGAAAGCGCTGCGCTGCCCGGCAAACTGGCCGACTGCAGCGAGCGCGACCCCAGCGTGTGTGAGCTCTACCTCGTGGAGGGCGATTCTGCGGGCGGCTCGGCAAAGCAGGGGCGCGACCGCCGTTTTCAGGCCATCCTGCCCCTGCGGGGTAAAATCCTGAACGTAGAGAAGGCCCGGCTGGACAAGATCTTGGGTAACGAGGAAATCCGGGCCCTGGTAACGGCCCTGGGAACCGGCATCGGCGACGATTTTGACCTCTCCCGGGCGCGGTATCACAGGATTATCCTCATGACCGACGCCGACGTCGACGGTGCGCACATACGGACCCTCTTGCTCACCTTCTTTTACCGTTACATGCGGCCGCTGATCGAGGCCGGTTACGTTTACATTGCCCAGCCGCCCCTGTACCGGGTGGAGAAGAAGGGGCGCCAGGGCACCTACATTTACAGCGAGGCCGAACTCCAGAAGTTCATCCGCTCCAACGGACTCGACGGTCTGGAAATAAAGCGCTACAAGGGTCTCGGCGAAATGAATCCCGAGCAACTGTGGGAGACGACTATGGATCCGGCCCACCGCACCATCCTCCAGGTTAGCCTGCGGGACGCCATAGCCGCCGAAGAGCTGTTCACGACCCTGATGGGCGACCAGGTGGAGCCGCGCCGCGAGTTTATCGAGCGGCACGCGCGGGAGGTAAGGAACCTCGATATCTGAGGCCCGGTTTATCGTATAATTAGTACAGGGACCAACGGGGGGGCAACTGCAATCAGTGTCCATCGGTAAGGTTGTACCCATAGACCTCAACGAAGAAATGAAACAGTCCTACCTGGAGTACGCCATGAGTGTCATTGCCGGGCGGGCCCTACCCGACGTGCGGGACGGACTGAAGCCCGTGCAGCGCCGCATTCTGTACGCCATGCACGACCTCGGCCTAACCGCCGAGCGGCCCCACCGCAAGTCGGCCTACGTGGTGGGTGAGGTGCTCCGTTCTTACCACCCGCACGGCGACGCAGCGGTTTACGACGCCCTGGTCCGGCTGGCTCAGGATTTCGCCTGCCGGTACCCGCTGGTCGACGGTCACGGCAACTTCGGCTCCGTAGACGGGGACGCACCGGCGGCCATGCGTTACACCGAGGTACGGCTGGCACGCCTGGCAAGTGCCATGCTGGCGGACATCGACCGCGACACGGTGGATTTTGTTCCCAACTACGACGGGACCACAAGGGAGCCCGTGGTCCTGCCGGCACGGGTTCCCAATCTCCTCGTAAACGGCTCTTCGGGCATAGCAGTGGGTATGGCCACCAGTATTCCGCCCCACAACCTGGGCGAGGTCATCGACGGCGTGATCATGCTCATCGACCACCCGGAGGCCACGGTGGCGGATCTGATGGCCGTTATCCCGGGACCGGACTTTCCCACAGGCGCCAAGATTATCGGGCGAAAGGGCATCCGCGAAGCCTACGAAACGGGGCGCGGGGCCATTAGAATGCGGGCCCGCGCCACGGTAGAACGCTCGGGCGGTAAGACTTCCATTGTGATTACCGAGATACCCTACCAACTCAACAAGGCCCGCCTGGTAGAAAGGATCGCTGAACTGGTCCGTGAGAAGAAGATCGACGGCGTTACGGACCTGAGGGACGAGTCGGACCGGCAGGGACTGCGTATCGTCCTCGAGTTGCGGCGCGATGCCAACCCCAGGGTACTCCTGAACCGCCTTTACAAGCATTCCCAGCTTGAGGAGACCTTCGGTGTCATCATGCTGGCCCTGGTGGACGGCCAGCCCAGAGTACTTAACCTGCGGGAAATGCTCTGGTATTTCTTAGAACACCAGAAGGAAGTGGTGACGCGGCGCACCCGGTACCTGTTGCGCCAGGCCGAGGAAAGGGCCCACATCGTGGACGGCCTGTTGCTGGCCCTGGCGCGTCTGGACGAGGTGATTGCCACCATCCGGGCCGCGCGGAACGTCGATGCCGCACGCCGGGCCCTTGTGAGCGGGTTTGACCTCAGCGAGCGGCAGGCGGACGCCATTCTTGAAATGCGGTTGCAGCGGCTGACGGCTTTAGAGCGCGACAAACTCCACGCAGAGGCGCGGGAGTTGGCCACGAAGATCACGGAGCTACGGGGCATCCTGGCTGATCCCAACCGGGTACTGGCGATAATCAAGGAGGAACTCACCGTCCTCAAGGAAAAATACGCGGATCCACGCCGGACCGTAATCGAGGTCGACGAGGGACCCCTGGCCGTGGAGGACCTGATCCCCGACCAGCCTGTGGTGGTCATGGTTACCCATCAGGGCTACGTCAAGCGCACGCCCGTCTCTGCTTACCGGAGCCAGCACCGCGGCGGGCGCGGCGTGATGGCCGTGGAGACCAGAGAAGAGGATGCGGTACGCCACTTTCTGGTAACCAGCACACTACAAGAACTGCTTTGTTTTACCAACCTGGGTAAGGCCTACCGTTTGAGGGTACACGAAATCCCGGAGGCCGGGCGCCAGAGTAGGGGCACAGCTGTCGTCAACCTGCTGCACCTCGGGCCGCAGGAACGAATCACGGCCGTGGTAGCGGCGCGAGAACTGGCCGCGGACCGGCCGCTGGTTCTGGTTACCCGGCAGGGACTGGTTAAGCGGGTTGGGCTAGCAGAATTTGCCGGTTGCCGGCGGGACGGATTGCGGGCCATCACTCTGTCCCCGGACGACGAGCTGGTGGATGTGAAAATCACCGACGGCCGGTCCGACCTGCTCGTGTGCAGCACCGCCGGATACGTATTGCGGTTCCACGAAGAAGAGGTGCGCGTCATGGGTCGGGGAGCGGCCGGGGTCCGCGGCATAAGACTTGTTCCCGGAGACCGGGTCGCCGCCATGACCGTGCCGCGGCGGGGCGATACCCTGTTGCTGGTGACCGCCGGGGGGTACGGCAAGCGCGTGGCCGTGGACCAGTTTACCGTTCACTCCAGGGGCGGCAGGGGCATCATCGGACTGAAGAGCAGCGAACGAAGCGGGCCGGTGGTAGCGGCTCACGCCGTCCCCGAGTGGGCGGAAGTAATTCTGGTCAGCGGGCAGGGATCCGCCATCCGACTCAAGTGTGCGGAGATTCCACTGCTGGGCCGGGCAGCACGCGGCGTGCTGCTCATGCGCCTGGCTCCGGGGGACGCCGTGGTTTCGGTGGCCGTGAGCGAAGCAAAGGGCCCTTGACACCGGTGGCGGGTTGTGCTATATTTCTTTACGCAGCCGACGGGCGAAAGGCCCTTGACAGGGGTCGGCCCGCTGTGGTAAATTTAAAGTTGCCGTCTCGGCACCGATCCTTGAAAACTGAACAGTGGTGCTGTGGGTGTTCAACCTTGCGTTGAGAGTTTTGGATAAGGGATGGAGAGTTTGATCCTGGCTCAGGACGAACGCTGGC
>DYER01000028.1 GCA_020725605.1 Ammonifex sp.
CTGGTTTTCGGTCATCTTGCGCCCCGCCCTGGCGCCGTCCGAGTTGCCCCAGATTACCCTGCTGGCCGCGGTGGCCGGCGCGCGGGCCGTCCACCGGGTGACGAACCTGGTGCCCGGAATCAAGTGGCCCAACGACCTTTTGCTCGGGGGCAAGAAATTCGCCGGGATCCTCACCGAACTGCACGCCGAGGCCGACCGGGTGGATCACCTGGTGCTGGGCCTGGGACTGAACGCCAACATACCCGCAGCCGCCTTCCCCGAGGAACTGCGCGCCACGGCCACCTCCCTGCAGGCCGAACTGGGAAGGACGGTGGACCGCGTGGCGCTGTTTAGGGCTTTGCTTCAGGAACTGGAAGTCTGGTACCGCCGGTGGGCGCATACGGGCTTCGCCCCGGTGAGGTCCGAGTGGTACCGGTGGAACGTGACCCTGGGCCGGCCGGTGGCGGTGCGTACCGCGGGCGTCGAATGGGTCGGTTGGGCCGAGG
Source organism: Ammonifex sp. (assembly GCA_020725605.1). Classification (GTDB taxonomy): domain Bacteria; phylum Bacillota; class Desulfotomaculia; order Desulfotomaculales; family DYER01; genus DYER01. The sequence continues at coordinate 486 of DYER01000028.1, forward strand.
ACCTGGACGACGAAGGGGCCCTTCTGGTACGCCTGGCTACGGGAGCGCGCCGGCGGGTGGTGGCGGGAGAAGTTACCTTCTTGAGGGAAGCCGGCCCCTTCACGCCGGTCAACCCCGCCGGGGAGTGAGGCTCCGTGCTGCTGGTAATGGACGTGGGTAACACCAATATCGTGGTGGGTGTGTTTGAAGGCCAGCAACTGGTGGCCCACTGGCGCCTGTCCACGGAAAGACAGCGGACCGCGGACGAGTACGGGCTGACGCTGCGCCAGTTGCTGGCCTGCGTCCGCATTCCGCAGGGGGCCGTGGACGCCGTGGTCATCTCTTCGGTGGTTCCCCCTTTGATGCCGGCCCTGGAGCAGATGAGCGTAAGGTATTTCGGGGTCACACCCCTGGTGGTGGGCCCGGGAATTAAGACCGGCCTGGCCATCAGGTACGACAATCCCCGGGAGGTGGGGGCGGACCGCATAGTCAACGCCGTGGCGGGCTATACACTGTACGGGGGGCCGCTGATCATCGTCGATTTCGGTACGGCCACCACCTTTTGCGCCATTTCGGAACGCGGCGAATATTTGGGGGGCGCCATCGCCCCCGGTATCGGCATTGCCGCCGAGGCCCTCTTCTCCAGGACGGCCAAATTGCCGCGGGTGGAGGTCGTAAGGCCCCCGGCCGTCATCGGAAAGAACACGGTGCACAGCATGCAGGCCGGTATCCTTTACGGCTTCGTGGGACTGGTCAAGGAGATCGTGCAGCGTATGAAGCAGGAATTGGGGGGAACCCCCAAGGTGCTGGCCACGGGCGGTCTGGCGGAATTGATTGCCGGGGAGACCGATATAATTGATCGGGTAGATCCCCTGCTGACCCTGACGGGGTTAAGGCTGATCTATGAGCGCAATAAGGCTTGAGCCGCGCGTCTCCGGAGGGCGAGGAGTGGAGCTGGTGAGCCCGGTGGTGGCCGCGCCTATGGCGGGCTATTCTGACCGGGTTTTCAGGTTTTTGGCCTACGAGGCCGGTTGCGGTCTGGCGTACACCGGCATGATCAACGCCCGCGCCGTTCTGGCCGGTGCCTTCGATCCCGGAGAATGCCGCGCGGAGGGCGGACCGGTGGCGGTGCAGATCTTCGGGAGCGACCCCGGGTTGATGGCCGAGGCGGCGGAGAAACTGGTGGAGCTGGGGGCCGCCCTGGTGGACGTGAACATGGGCTGCCCGGCCCCCGATGTGGTGAAGACCGGCGCCGGTGTGGCCCTCATGCGCGACCCCGAACGGGCGGCGGCCGTGGTGCGGGCCGTGGCCGCTCGGGTGCCGGTGCCCGTCACGGTTAAAATGCGCCGGGGCTGGGCCCCGGGCTTCCCCGAAGCGGTGGAGGTGGCGAGGGCGGTCGAGGCGGCCGGGGCCGCGGCCGTGACGGTCCACGCCAGGTACGGCACCGAGTTTTTCCGGGGCCGTGCGGATTGGGACGTGATTCGGCAGGTCAGGGAGGCGGTCCGCATCCCCGTGGTGGGCAACGGGGACGTCCGCGAGCCCCAGGAGGCCCGGTTGATGCTGGAGGTGACCGGGTGCGACGCCGTGATGATCGGCCGCGGGGCCCTGGCGGATCCCACCCTGCTGCGGCGCACGGTGCGCTATCTGACCCGCGGGGAACTGGAGCCGCCGCCGGACACCCGGGTGCGCCTGGAGGAGGCCCGGCGGCGCTTACGCCTCGCCGCCCTGCGCCCGGGCGAGGGGGAAGGCCGGGCCGTCCTGAAAAGGCACCTGCTCAGATCCCTGCGTGGATTCCCCGGGGCCGCCGCTTTGAGGGGCCGTATCGCCGGGGCTGCCTCGTTGGCCGAGCTGGAGGCCATCCTTAACGGCCTTCCCTCCGGGGAGGCGGCAGGCGGTTAACCCGGGTCTGGATCTTCCACCGAGATTAGGGAGGTATGGCCGTTGGGCCGCTTCGCCTTCATGATTCACCCGTTGACCACGGAGGACGTAGCCCGCAAGTTTCCCTGGGCCAGGCGCCTGCCCGCGGGCCTCGTGGAGGGGGCGCTGCGCCTGCTGCCCCCCATGAAGCTGGCCACCATTAGTGGTTTACGCTCACCCCACGGCGAGGCCGAAGGGTGGTTCGTTTCGTGCCCCCTCACGGCGCGACAGATGATGACCCTGCCAACTCCGTACGTGGTTGACAAGATCGTGGCTTCGGGCCGGCTGGCCGAAAAGCTGGGGGCCCAGATCCTGGGTCTGGGGGCCTTCACGAAAGTGGTGGCCGATGCGGGCAGGACCATCGCGGAACGCCTCAACATACCGGTCACCACGGGCAACAGCTACACGGTGGCCACGGCCCTGGAGGGAACCCGGGAGGCCAGCCGTTTGATGGGGCACGACCTGGGTGAGGCGCAGGTGGTGGTGGTGGGAGCCACCGGAGCCATCGGCCGCGTGTGTGCCGAAGTTCTGGCCCGAGAGGTCAAGTACCTGACCCTGGTGGCCAGGGAAAGGAGCAGGCTGGAGGGGCTGGCCCAGCACCTGTTGCAAGAAACGGGGCTGGCCGTGAGAATTTCGTCGGACATACGCGAGGCCCTGGCCGATGCAGACGTGGTGATTACGGTGACCAGTGCCCTGGAGACGGTGATCGAACCCGAATACTTAAAGCCGGGAGCCGTGGTATGCGACGTCGCCCGGCCGCGCGACGTATCGCGACGGGTGGTGGAATTGAGGGACGACGTGCTGGTGATCGAAGGAGGTATTGTGCGGGTTCCCGAAGGCGCCACCTGGAAGTTCAATTTCGGTTTTCCCCCCGGTCTGGTCTACGCCTGTATGGCCGAAACCATGGTGCTGGCCATGGAAGAACGTTTCGAGAGCTTTACCCTCGGTCGGGAGCTGACCGTGGCGCAGGTGCGGGAAGTGGCCGAGCTGGCACGCAAACACGGCTTTACGCTGGCAGGATTTCGGGGCTTCGAGCGACCCATAACGATGGAGGAGATCGAGCGCATCCGCGAGCGGGCCGCCATGCGCCTGCGTGGCCGAACTTGACAAAGGCCGCCTTATTCCTTATAATCTTAACCAAAGTTAAGAGTTGGGCGGCGGGTTTTTTTCTTTTCACGAAACTAGCATGGGGAGACGAAACCATGAAAGACAGAAAGGAAGTTATCCTGACCCGTGCCGGATTGCGAAAGCTGGAGGAGGAACTTGAATATTTAAAGTCCATCCGCCGGCGGGAGGTAGCAGAGCGCATCAAAGAGGCCATGGGTTTTGGCGATCCATGGGAGAATCCTGAATATGACGACGCCAAAAACGAACAGGCCTTTATCGAAGGGCGCATTTTGACACTGGAAAAAATGCTACAAAGTGCTCGGGTTATAGACGAAGAAAGCGTTGGAACCGAGGAAGTTACGGTCGGCTCTAAAGTACGGTTGCTTGATCTGGGCGACGGCCGCGAGGTAGAGTATACTATTGTGGGATCCATGGAGGCAGATCCGGGAGCCAAGAAAATCTCGAACGAATCACCTGTGGGCAAGGCCATCCTTGGCCGTACCAAGGGTAGCGTGGTGGAGATCAAGGTACCGGCCGGTACCATCAGGTACAAAATCCTGGACATATCCCGGATAGTTAGTTGACATTGTTGGTGGAGGAAAGGGATGCTTGAGATTGAGATCAACGAAGTCGTTCGCGCACGCCTTGAAAAGTTGGAGCGACTTGTGGCGCGCGGGATTCAGCCGTACGGCGGAAAGTATTTGCGTACACACACCAGTAGGGAAATCAAGGACGACTTCGCAGCACTTGAAGGAAGTACGGTGAGTATCTGCGGCCGCATTCTCTCGAAAAGGGTTCACGGCAAGGCGAGTTTCGCCACGTTGCAGGACGGCGAAGGGCAGATCCAGATTTACCTGCGCATGGATGTTGTGGGAGGCGCACTCTACGGGCTATTTGTTGATGATCTCGATATAGGGGATATAATCGGGGTCCGCGGGACCGTTTTCAAAACCAGGCGCGGTGAAATAAGCGTCGAAGTTGGCGAAATGAAACTGCTGGCCAAGTCGCTGCGGCCCCTGCCGGAGAAATGGCACGGCTTGAGGGACGTGGAGCTGCGGTACAGGCAGCGCTACCTGGACCTCCTCGTTAATCCGGAGAGCCGACAGGTTTTTTTGTTGCGCAGCCGGATTCTGAGCGCCATCCGTGCCTTTTTAGATGCCCGGGGTTTTATCGAAGTGGAGACACCTATGATGCATCCCATTCCCGGGGGGGCCGCGGCCCGGCCCTTTATCACCTACCACAATGCCCTGGATATGCCCCTCTACCTGCGCGTCGCGCCAGAACTGTATCTGAAGCGCCTGCTGGTGGGCGGCTTCGAGAACATCTACGAGATCAACCGCAATTTCCGCAACGAGGGGGTTTCGGCCAAGCACAATCCCGAGTTCACCATGCTGGAACTGTACCAGGCCTACGCCGACTACGAGGACATGATGGACCTGACCCAGGAACTTATCTGCTGGGTTGCCGAGCGGGTGTTGGGCACGTGGACCATCCCGCATGATTCGGTTACCGTCGACCTGACGCCTCCCTGGCCCCGGATTACCATGCTGGAGGCGGTACGGCAATATGCGGGATTGGACCTGGCCGGCGTTTCGTCGGCCGAGGCGCGCAAGCTGGCCCGCGCGGTGGGAGTTGAGGTTCCGTCCGACGCCTCGTGGGGGTTGGTCTTGAGCGAGGTATTCGAAAAGGTGGTGGAGGCCAAGCTGGTACAACCCACCTTCGTGCTGGACTACCCGGTGGAGACCTCGCCCCTGGCCAAGCGCAAGGCCGAGGCCCCGGAGCTCACCTACCGCTTCGAGCTGTTTGTTCTCGGCCGGGAGGTCGCCAATGCTTTTTCCGAACTGAACGACCCCCTGGACCAGCGGGAACGCTTTCTGGAACAGATGCGCCGGCGGGAGGCGGGGGACGAGGAGGCCCACATGATGGACGAGGATTTCCTGCAGGCCCTGGAGTACGGTATGCCGCCCGCCGGGGGCCTGGGGATCGGCATAGACCGGCTGGTCATGGTGCTGGCTGGTGCCCAATCCATAAGGGACGTGATCCTCTTTCCCCTGCTCAAGCCCCGCCCGTAAATCTCCCTTGACTGGGCTGCGGGGATGTGGTAACATTAAAGACGCGAAGTGCCGATCCTTGAAAACTGAACAGTGGTGCTGTGGGTGTTCAACCTTGCGTTGAGAGTTTTGGATAAGGGATGGAGAGTTTGATCCTGGCTCAGGACGAACGCTGGC
>DYER01000029.1 GCA_020725605.1 Ammonifex sp.
ACGTGGCCGGCGGGGTGGAAAGCATGACCCGTCAGCCTTACCTCCTCGAAAAGCCGACCACCCCGTACCAGCGCTTCGCCCCGCCCTGGATCCACCGCCGGCCTCTATCGCCGTCGGAAATCGGCGACCCGCCCATGGGCATTACCGCGGAGAACGTGGCCGAGCGCTGGAAGATAAGCCGGGAAGAGCAGGATGAGTTCGCCTACCTCAGCCAGATGAAGGCGGCCCGGGCCATAAGGGAAGGGCGCTTCAAAGAGCAAATCGTACCCGTCACGGTGCCCCAGAAAAAGGGTGACCCCATAGTCTTCGACGTCGACGAGCATCCCCGCCCCAACACCACCCCGGAGGTGCTGGCCAAACTCCCGCCCGTGTTTAAAGAAGGAGGCACCGTCACCGCGGGCAACTCGTCCGGCATAAACGACGGGGCCGCGGCGCTCCTCGTCACCAGCCGCGAGGCCGCCGCCGAGCTGGGACTCAAGCCCCTGGCCCGCGTGGTTTCCTTCGCCGCCGCCGGCGTGGACCCCAACATCATGGGCATCGGACCGGTTCCGGCCACCCGCAAGGCCCTGGCCGCAGCCGGCCTCACCCTCGCCCAGATGGACGTCATCGAGCTCAACGAGGCCTTTGCCGCCCAGGCCATTGCCTGCTGCCGCGAGTTGGGCATCGATTGGCGGGACGGCGAAAAATTCAACCCCAACGGCGGTGCCATCGCCCTCGGGCACCCCATTGCGGCCACCCTGGCCATCCTGGTAGTCAAGGCCGTCTACGAGCTGCACCGCCGGGAGGCGCGCTACGCACTGATCACCGCCTGCTGCGGCGGCGGCCAGGGAGTGGCCACCATCATCGAACGTCTGTGACGCCGGACGACCCCCACCGCCGGAGACCCGAAGGGTTGTACACATGGCGGCGCCGAAACGCACCAAAGCCGGCCCGTTGCCTGCCGGCGAGGCCCGAGGCCGGCGCCGAGACGCACCCGAGGACGTCGGCATTCCGGCGATGCGGCGCTCCGGGCCGGCACGGATCTTGCGAGATGGTATTGTCCGGTGCGACTTCTGCACGGGACGGGAGGCCAACCATGAACCGTAAGGTGCGCGATAAGGTGCGCGCCGGTCTGGCGGACGCCGCCGCGGCTGCGGGGCGCCACGCCATTTCCCGGCTGCTCCGCGGCGTCCTCCCCGCGGTGGCCCGGGCCTTTCCCGAGGCGGCCGAGGAGTTGCGGCGCATAAAGAGGGAGTCCGTTGAGCGCCTGGACGAACTGGTGCAACTGGCCGTGGGGAATCTCCGGAGAAACGGCTTTGAGGTTTACCGGGCGCGCACCAACCGGGAGGCGGTGGAGTACGCCCTTCGGGTCATCCCGCCGGGCTCACTGGTCGTCAAGTCGAAGAGTAACGCCGTGAAGGAGACGGACCTGCTGGCGGCGCTAAGGGCGAGGGGCGTCCGGGTGGTGGAGACGGACATGGGCGACCGCATTTGTCAGCTCGGGGACCTGCCGGCGGGGCACCCCCTGGGGCCGGCGGTCCACGTGCCGGTGGCCGAGGTGGCCGCCCTGTTCGCCCGCGACACCGGGCGGGAGGTACCCGCGGAACCCGAGGCCGTGGTGGCCGTGGCCAGGGAGGCCCTGCGCGAAACCTTCCTCTCCGCCGACTGCGGACTCAGCGGCGCCAACGCCGTGGCGGCCGACGTGGGGGCCGTGGTGCTGACCGAAAACGAGGGTAACATCAGGAACCTGGTGCACCTTACCCGGGTGCACCTGATCTTCGCCGGCATCGAAAAGATCGTCCCCACCCTGGAAGACGCCGTGCGGGTCTGCCGGGCGGCCGCCCTGTACGGCGTGGCCCAGCCCATCGGCCAGTACGTCACGGCCGTGGCCGGGCCGCCGCGGGCGTTCCTGGGGGACCGACCCGCGGACCGGGGTCAGGGGCCGCGCGAGGTACACGTGGTCCTGCTGGAACAGGGTCGCCGGGAGGCGGTGCGGCGCGGCTTCGGCGCCTCTCTCTACTGCATTAACTGCGGGGCATGTCTGAACGTGTGCCCCGTGTACAACGAAATCGGGGAAAGGTACGGGTACCGCTACTTCGGGGGCATCGGGGTGGTACACGCGGCCCTGCGATACGGGCTGGAGGCCGCGGTGGCCGGGGGCCTGACCCTGTGCCTTTCCTGCCGGCGTTGCGTGGAATTCTGCCCCTGCCGCATCCCCACGCCGGACTACATCGTGGCCCTGAGGGCGGAAGCGAACCGCCGGCGCTCCCTGCCGCGGACGCGGCGCCTTCTTCTGGACCGTTTTCTTGAGAGCAACAGTCGTGCGGTTCACCGCACGGCCCGCGTTGTGCAGGGGCTGCTCGCCAGGCCCGTACCCGATGGGGACGGCGTGGAGGCGCGCTTTTTCTCGGCCGGCGGGCGCCTGCTTCCCCGGGTGGCCCCACGCCCGGGCCTGGACGAAGCGGCCGGGGCGGCTGCGGGCCGGGGGCCGCGCCGTAGAAAGGTAACGTACTTTCTAGGTTGTCTGAATAATAGATTTTTTGTGGACGTTGCCAGGGCTACCGTAGAGGTCCTCGGCCACCTGGGAGCGGAAGTTGTGGTCGCGCGACCCAGGCACTGCTGCGGCTACCCCGCCCTGGTGGACGGGGACCCGGCAGCGGCGCGGCGGCTGGCGCAGGCCAATCTGGAGGTCCTGGCCGACGCAGGAGAGGCCGTGGTGGTCGACTGCCCCACGTGCGGGACGGCCCTGAGGACGTACGCGGACCTGCTGGCCGAAGACCCCGCACGTCGGCAGCGGGCGGCCGAACTGGCGGGCAGGGTATGGCACGTGGCTCAGTTCGTCTTGCGGGAGGTCTCGCAGGCGGACCTGGGAGAGCTTCCCCTTACGGCCGTCTGGCACCAGCCATGCCACCTGCCCGAGCCGGGAAGTGAACTGTTGCTGAAAATACCGGGCCTGAAGGTCGAGACCAGTGTCGAGTGGTGTTGCGGCTTCGGCGGAGCCTTCAGCCTGGAGTACTACGAACTGGCCCGGACCATCGGGAGCCGGACCGCGGACGGTTACCTGGCCACGGGAGCCCGGCTCCTGGTAACGGCCTGCCCGGGATGTCTCGCGCACCTGCGGGACGCCCTGCGCCACAAGGGCGCCGCGGGACGGGTCATGCACGTTTCCGAAATTCTGGCCCGAAGTCTGAGCACGGGCGCCGCCCGGCGTGCCGGACCTGCGTAGCGGGCCGAGGGGGGACGTCCTCTGGACCTTCGCGAACTTGGCACGGCCGTCCGCCGGGTTAAAGAGCGGGTCCTGGCTGACCTGGATGCCGCCCTCGCACAGGCCCGCCGGTCCCTGCAGGCCCGGGGCTGCGAGGTACACCCGGCGTCCACGGCGGACGAGGCACGCAGCCAACTGGCCGCACTGGTCGGTGACGGTCCGGCGGTCCTGGCCGCCTCCCCGGTGCTGGAGGAAATCCAGGCCGCCCCGTTTCTCCGGGAACGGGGCGTACCCGTGGAGCACACGGGACTGGCGGACGCGCTCCTGGAGGCCCTGGGCAGGCCCGGGGACCACCCCCGGCGACCGGCCCGGCGCCTTACCGAAGAGGAAATACGGCAGGGTCTGGCGCTGCTCACGGGAGGGGGCGGCGTGGAGGAATTCCGGCGCCGGGTGCGGGACCTCGCGGCGCGGGCCGCCTGCGGTGTCACCGGCGCGGAGGCCGTGGTGGCCCGTTTCGGTTCTCTGGTCAACGTGGAAAGCGAGGGCAACTGGGGCGTGGTGTCCAATTTGCCGCCCGTGCACGTGGCCGTGGTGGGCATCGACCAGGTCGTGTGGGATTACGACGAAGCCCTCGCGGTGGTGCGGGGCGTGGCGGCCTGCGCGTGGGGAGCGCGCCTCGGCTCCTACGTGTCCGTGGTCACGGGCCCCAGCTCCACGTCCGACGTGGCCGGCCGCAACGTAAGGGGCATGCACGGTCCCGGGACCGTTCACGTAATTCTGCTGGACAACGGGCGGCGGGCGGCCCTGGAGCGGGGATTCGGGGAACTGTTATACTGCCTGCGCTGCGGGGCGTGCCTGGAAGTCTGTCCCGCCTATGCCAGGCTGGGAAGGGCCTTCGGCGGCCCGTACTGGGGCGGGCGGGGTGTGGCGGCCGCCGCCCTGGCCGAGGGGCCCGAGGGCGCCCGGCGGTTGGGTCTGGAGGCCTGCCTTCTGGACGGCCGCTGCCGCGAGGCGTGTCCGCTGGGAATCGACGTTCCGCAGGCCCTTGCGCACCTGCGCGGGCAGGCCTAAAGATTGGGGGGATGAGTTTGTCCGGGGGACCCGACGATCTGGCGCGGAAAGTTTTGCAGCCGGGACAGTGCGCCGGCTGCGGCCTCTGCCTGGACCTGTGTCCTTACCTTCAGGTCGTTGAAGAAAAGGTGGTCATGATTCACCCTTGCGGGTTAAAGGAGGGAGACTGCTACCGGGTCTGCCCGCGGACGCCGACGGATTGGGAGGACATGGATCGCTCGGTTTTCGGCGCGGCGCGGGCCGACCACGTGCTGGGCCACCACCGGGAAATCCTCTTCGCCCGGGCCACCGCCCCGGAGATCGCCGCGGCCGGCCAGTACGGAGGAGTGGTGAGCGCCCTGATCGCCTTCGCGCTGGGCCGCGGTGAAGTGCGCGGGGCCGTGCTGACCGCGGGTGCCCCCGGTGAGATGCCGCGGCCGGCGCTGGCCGAAAACCCGGAAGAGGCACTGGCCTGCGCGGGGTCGAAGTATTCCGCCGCTCCCTCCCTCCGGGCCCTGCACGAGGCGGCGCGCCGGGGCCTGGAGCCGGTGGCGGTGGTGGGGCGCCCCTGCCAGGTGCTGGCCGTGCGCAAGCTCCAGAGGGCGCGGGGCCTGGAGGCGCACCATCTTGCGGGAAGAAAGGTCGCGTGGGTCACAGGCCTGTTCTGCTTCTGGGCCCTGGACCCGGCGTTCTACGCCTTTTTGCGGGCCAAAACCGGGGACGCCCGCATCCTCAGGGTGGACTTCTCGCCGGACAGCCTGCTGGTCCACACCGACAGGGGCCTGCTCAGCGAGCCCGTAGACAAAGTGCGCGGCTTTGTGCGTCCCGCCTGTCGGGAGTGTTTCGACCCCACCTCGGAGTTCGCCGACGTGGCGGTTGGGTCCACGGAGTACGACGAAGCCTGGAATACCCTGGTCGTCCGGAGCGAGCGGGGGGAAGCGCTGCTGAGGGCGGCGCGGGAGGCGGGGGTTATAGAGGTGAAGCCCTACCCGCCGGAGCGGCTGCCCCTTTTGCGCACGGCGGTGCTCAACAAAAAGCTGCGCACCCTGGAGGCCCAGGCCGCCCGCGGCGAAAGCTCCCACCTGCAACTTTCCGAGGGCTACCGGCGAGCTTTGACGGGGAGGGATCAACCGTGAGCATTCTCGGCGTGCGCCTCGACGAGCCCGGGCGGTCGGTACTCTTGACCGGAAACGAGGCGGTGGCCCGGGGAGCCCTGGAGGCCGGGATCGGCTACGCTTCCTCCTACCCGGGGTCCCCCTCCGCCGAGGTCCTCGGCGTGCTCGCCGAGCTGGCCGGAGAGCGCGGTTTCTACGCCGAATGGTCGGTCAACGAAAAGGTGGCCCTGGAGGGGGCGGCCGCGGCCTCCTTCGCCGGGCTGCGGGCCATCTGCGTCATGAAGGCCGACGGCCTCAACGTGGCCCTGGATACCCTGACGGCCCTCTCCGAGTCCGGAACCAAAGCGGGCCTCGTGGTGGTGGTTTCGGACGACCCCGGCGGCCACTCCAGCGTCAAGGAGGAAGATTCCCGCTACCTGGGCAAGGTGGCCCACCTGGTCATTCTGGAGCCGGCCGATCCCCAGGAGGCCAGGGACATGACGGTGGCCGCCTTCGGGCTCTCGGAACAGTTGCGGGCGCCGGTCATGCTGCGGTGCGTGACCCGGGTCTGCCACGCGGGCGGAAACGTGGTTCTGGGGGCGCTGCCGCCGGGACCGGCCGGACGGCCCCACTTCGGCCGGCAGGAACGCTACATAACGTTCGTGGCCTTCCACGGCCTGCAGGAGCAAAGGCTGGCCCAGGCGAGGGCCATCGGAGAGAACTGGCCCTTCAACGCCTACCTCGGACCGCCCGAGCCGGAAATCCTGGTAATCACCGCCGGTCCGGGCTTCCTTTACGCCCGGGAGGCGGTGGAGGTGTTGGGCCTCGGGGACCGGGTGGGCATCCTCAAACTGGGCATGAGCTGGCCCTTGCCGGAAAAGTTCCTGCTGCGGCACCTCAAAAGCGCCTCCAAAGTGCTCTTCGTGGAAGAGGTGGAGCCCTTCCACGAGGAAAACGTCGGCTATCTGGTGGCGTGCCACCTGGAGGAAGTTCATCCCCTGGCCATCTACGGCAAGAAGTCGCGCCACGTGGCCGGGCCGCAGGGCCCCGGACTGGGCGAGATCGACGTCGACGCCGTGATCCGGGCCCTGGCCGCCCTGGCCGGAGTTCCCCACGAGACGCGGTCCTCTGATTACGGTCGGGAAGCCCGACAGCTGGTAAAGAAAATGCCGGACCGGGAACTGGGTTTCTGCGCCGGTTGTCCGCACCGGGCCTCCTTCTGGGCCCTGAAGACCGCCATCGCCCTGGACGGCCGCGAGGCGGTGGTGCTGGGGGACATCGGCTGCTACACCCTGGGCCTCACCCGCAGCGGCTACTTCCTGATGCAGACCGTCCACGCCATGGGCTCCGGGGTGGGTATCGCCGACGGCCTGGGAAAGCTGGGGCGGTTCGGGTTCGACCAGCCCGTCATTGCCCTGGTGGGCGACTCCACCTTCTACCACGCGGCGGTGCCGGCCCTCATCAACGCCCGCTACAACCGCTCCCGTTTTCTCCTGGTGGTTCTGGATAACGAGACCACGGCCATGACCGGACACCAGCCCCACCCGGGCATGGGGGTCACCGCCCTCGGCGAGAAGGTGCCCGCCCTGAGCGTGGAGGAAGTGGCCGGAGCACTGGGCGTTCCGGTGACGGTACACGACCCCTACGACGTCAGGGGTACGGTGGAAGTGGTATACCGCCTTCTGCGGCAGGACGGCGTCAGGGTCCTGGTGCTGCGCCGCACCTGCGCCCTGGTCTCGGCCCGGGAGAGGAAGCCGCGGGTCTACGTGGACCCCGAACGGTGCGTGGGGGACGCCTGCGGCTGCCACCGGTTCTGCAGCCGGGTGTTCGGATGCCCGGCCAGCATCTGGGACGCGGCCCGCGGCCGCGCGAAGGTGGACGAAGCGGTCTGCAACGGCTGCGGCGTATGCGCGACCCTCTGCCCGCAGGGGGCCATAGTGGTGGAAGAGGTGGGTTGAGATGGCGCACAATCTCATAATCACCGGAGTGGGTGGTCAGGGCACGGTGCTGGCCTCGCAGGTGGTGGCCACGGCGGCGGTGGAGTCCGGCCTGCTGGTGGCGGTGGGCGAAACCTTCGGCGCCTCCCAGCGCGGGGGCTCGGTGATGAGTCACGTGCGCGTATCGCGGGACCGCCGGTACGGACCGCTAATTCCGCGCGGCCGCGCGACGATCATCGTGGGCTTTGAACCGCTGGAAACCCTGCGGGTCCTTCTGAACTACGGGAATCCTTCGACCAGGGTAATCATGAACCTCCGGCCCAACTACCCGCCGGGGGTGTTGAGCGGAGCCGACGTGTATCCCGAACCGCAGACTCTGGAGGAAGCGGTCCGCAGCATAAGCGCGGGGGTGTTTGCCTTCAACGCCACGGAGATCGCAATCCGGGCGGGCAACCCGGTGGCCGCCAACATGGTTATGACCGGCGCCCTGGCCGGCTCGGAGCTGCTTCCCATCACCGTGCCCACCTACGAGAAGGTCATCGAGGAGCTGTTTACCGGGCCGGTACGGCAGCTGAACCTCGAGGCCTTTCGGGCCGGCGTGCGGGCCGTGCGTGAAGGCCCGCCCGCGGAAGCCGCGCGGGCACCGGCCTGACACCGGAGCCGACCGCGAGGAGCGGAGGTGACACGTTGACCGGCTTGCTGCGAGATCTGGCCGCGCTGGTAGATCCCCGGAGGGTTTGGGGGGACGTGGAGGACCTGGTGGCCTACACCAACGACGCAACGCACCGGCGGGAACTGCCGGCCGCGGTCGTGGCTCCGGAAAGCGCGGACGAGGTGGCGGCCGTACTGCGGTACGCAAACCAAAGGGGGATACCCGTGATTCCCCGCGGCGCGGGCACCGGCCTGGCCGGAGGGGCGGTCCCCGTCTCCGGAGGCCTGGTTCTGGACCTGAAGCGTCTCAACCGGATCCTGGAGATCGACCACAAGAATCTGACGGCCACGGTGGAGTGCGGGGTGGTCACGGGGCACTTCCAGCGGGAGGTGGAGGCGCGGGGGTTGTTTTACCCGCCCGATCCCCAGAGCCTGGCGGTGTGCACCATAGGGGGCAACGTGGCCACCCGGGCCGGCGGCCCCCGCGGGGTCAAGTACGGGACCACCAAGGACTACGTACTCGGCCTGGAGGCGGTTCTGCCCGACGGCTCCGTGATCTCGTACGGTGGAAAATCGGTCAAGATGTCCGCCGGCTACGACCTGGCCCGGGTCTTCACGGGATCGGAGGGCACCCTGGGGGTAATCACCAAGGTTACGTTGCGGCTTCTCGTCCTGCCACCCTCCCGGCGCATCATGATCGCGGCCTTCCCCGAACTAGATTCCGCCGCCGAGGCCGTGTCCGCCCTGATTGCCCGGGGGGCCGAGCCTTCCATGCTGGAGATGCTGGACCGCATCGCCGTCACTTCCCTGCAAAGGTACCTGCCGCTGGGTCTGCCGCCGGACCTGGAGGCGTTCCTGATCATAGAGGTGGACGGGCATCCCGCAAAGGTGGAAGAAGACTGCGCGCTCGTGGCGGAGGTATGCCGCGAGTACGGTGTCCACGAGGTCAGGGTGGCGCGGGACGCCGCGGAGGCCGAGAGGATCGTTCAGGCCCGGCGCGCGCTCTTTCCCGCGGCGGCACGCGCGGCGCCCAATCTCGTGATAGAGGACGCCACCGTGCCCAGGACCCAGGTGCCCGCCATGGTGAGGGCCATCCGACGCATCGCCGAACGCCACCAGGTGTTGATTTCCATAACCGGGCACATCGGCGACGGAAACCTCCACCCCGGCATCATCATGGACCGGCGTTTTCCCGAATCCGTACGCCGGGCCGAGCAGGCGATGGCCGAAATCGCCCGCGAAGCCCTCAATCTGGGGGGCACCCTGTCCGGAGAGCACGGAATAGGTTTGCTCAAGGCCCCTTTCCTGGAGTGGGAGTTCGGGGAAGCAGGGGTGAGCCTCATGCGGCGCCTGAAGCGGGCCTTCGATCCCCACGGCATCATGAACCCGGGCAAGATTCTGGGAGGTGGCACGGCCGGTGTACGCGATTGACGACTTCGTCGGGGCCATAAGGCACTGCCTGCAGTGCAACTTCTGCCTGTCCGCCTGCCCGATTTACCGGGAGGAGCTTGTGGAAGCCCACGCCCCGCGCGGCCGGCTTAACCTGGTCGAGGCGGCCCTCGTGGACCAAAGGGTGGCCCCGAACGAAAAGGTCCGCCGACGGCTCGACCGGTGCCTGTTGTGCGCCAGCTGTGCCCGGGTCTGCCCGGGCGGAATTCCCCTGGACGACGTGTTCCTGGCGGCCAGGGTGGAACTGAGCGGAAAGCCGGGCGCCGGGTTAACCGAAAGGTTCGTCGTGCGGCAGGTGCTGAACCGGCGGGTAACCTCCTCCCTGCTGAAGCGCTCACTGTCCCTGGCCCGACGCTTGGGCCTCGCCCCCTCGGACATCCCGCGTGTGGCCTCGAGTTCCTTTACCCGGCGGGCGCCCCGCGAAGCAGCCCCCCGCGGGCCTACGGCGGCCCGGGTGGCTTATTTCGTGGGCTGCGGCACCGAATACCTTTTCCCCGACACCGGAGAGGCCCTGTTGCGGGTGCTGCCGGACCACGGCATTGCCGTGGTCGTTCCCGAAGGGCAGACGTGTTGCGGGTTGCCCGCCCTGGCCCTCGGCGACCTCGACGCTACCCGCGAGGCGATCGAGGTCTTCCTGGCCGTCTTTGCCGCGCTCGAGGTAGACGCCGTGGTTACCGACTGCACCTCCTGCGGGCACATGCTGAGGCAGAAGGCACCCTACGTTCTGCCCCCGGATGATCCCCGTTTGAAACAGCTACGGGCTTTGTCAGAAAAAATCTTCGAGGTAACCGAGTTCCTGGAAAGGCTGGGTGTACAGAGGAAGCATCCACTTCCGGACGTAAAAGTCACTTATCATGTGCCTTGCCACCGGGGGTGGAGCGAGGGAGTGGCCGCGGCCCCCCGGCGGCTGCTCGCGCAGGCCACCGGGGTCCGCTGGACGGAAATGCGGGAACCCGAGAGTTGCTGCGGGGCCGGAGGGTACTTCTTCCTGCGCCACCGCGACGTTGCCGAAAGGATCCGACGCCGCAAAATCGAAGACATTTTGGCCACCAAGGCAGACGTGGTGGTAACCCAGTGCCCCGCGTGCCGCTACTACCTGCAGCAGGCTCTGGCAGACGAGGGACCGCGGGTGCTGCACCCGGTCGCCCTGCTGGCCGGGATGGGGCCTTAAATACGGTGGCCCGAGGCACCGGGGCCGTCTTCCTGCCACCCCGCAGGTCTATTCCCCGTTATCGGCACCGGCCTGCCCGGCTCAAATCACCGCGGTCTTCTGGCGGCGCTTTTCCTCGTACATGCGCGCATCGGCAAGCTTTATCAAATCCTCGGCAGCGAGTGGCTCCCGCCAGGAGTCCAGGGTGGCGGCACCAATACTCAAGGCGACGGGTACCTCGGGCCCCAAGACGGTCTCCGCGGTAATCCTCCGGCGCAACCTGTCGGCCACCACGCGCGCCTCTTCCTCGCCGGCGCACACCAGGAGCGCGGCAAACTCGTCGCCCCCAATGCGAAAAAGCAGGTCGCACTGGCGGCAGTTGGCCCGCAGGAGCTTGCCGATCCGGGCCAGCGCCCTGTCGCCCGCAGGGTGTCCCCGGGTATCGTTAATGGCCTTGAAATTGGTGACATCGATGATCAGAAGGGAAAGGGGTGTCAGGTAGCGCTTCGCCCGATTGACTTCCCTTTCCAGCGCCTCGTGAAAGGCGAGGCGGTTGCCCAAACCGGTCAGGGGATCGGTGCGGACCATTTTCTCCAGGGCCTCTTTGGCCCTGGCCAGTTCCTCGTTCAGCCTTGAGAGCCTCTTGTTTTGCTCTTCCAGGAGGGAAAGGTACTCCTTAAGCTCTCGGCGCATCCTGACTTGCTCGGTCACGTCCCGGGCAATGCCCCGTACAAATGGTTGCCTTCCTTTGAAAAGAACCGACTGGTACTCCCAGAAGATTTCTTTGCCGTCCCTGGTTATGCCCCGCATGAGCCCGCGCGCCACGCCCTTTTCGGTGACTTCCTTCAGGTATTGCCCAAACAGGTGCTTTACCGTTGGGTGCAGGAAAGTGGGGATCCTTTCTCCCTGCAGCTCGTGCGGCAAAAACCCCGTAATACGTTCCACGGCCCGGTTTACCGCCAGAAAGCGGCCCTCAGGGTCGTGCAGGTATATGATGTCATTAACGTTGTCAAAAATATCGCGCAGGCGGGCCTCGGCCATTTGCAACTCCTCAAGCAGCCTTTTCTCCCCGGTCACATCCAGGAGCTGTCCCAGAATGGCCGGCCGGGAACGAAAGTGGATCACGGAAAAGTAGCCACGGACGTGCAGGACCTCACCCTGGCGGTTCACGGCCTTAAACTCGTAGTGTGCTGGCACGTCTTCTCCTGCAAGCCTGCGCCGGGCGCGCTCAAATAAGAGTTCCCGGTCCTCCGGATGCACCAAATCCCATACGTTAATACGCAAAAGCTCTTCCCTGGTATAGCCGGTCAGTTCCGCAAGACGGCGGTTGACAAACCGGAAAGAGTTGTCCTGGAAGATGTAAATCGGTAGCGGCACCATCTCCAAACACAGAAGGAATTCCTCGCGGTTCCAGTCCGGCGTGGTCACCAATATTACGCGCCCCCCCGGCGCTCAAGAATTGCCACCGCCCGGCGCCCGGTGCCGGCCGTGGCAGCCCGGTCCGACCCGGCGCCCGCAGCAACCTCTCGCTGGCCAGCCGCGCCCCCATGTGGAGACCGGCCCCCGGGCGAAGGCGCTCAGGTTCGGCGGCGGGTTACTTGAGGTAGTTAGAAAATTCAGTAAAGTTTTCCCCACCCCAAAGGCGGCACATCCACCCTTTTCTGCCCGGGAAATCGTCCGCCCGGCGTTCCGGATTTTCGTGCTTCGGCGGCCGTGCGGGTGCTATCTGGTTCTTGAGGGATAACACAAAAAAATTCGGGGCATGCCCGCGTTTCTCCTCCCATTTTCGTACCCGACTTTCGCCGATGCTACCAAAGAAAAAGGCGGCCCGGCTCGCCGCGAGGGAACTAGTGTCCCTTCGTGGGACGCATAAAAAGAAAACGGTTAAGGGAGGATGGCGGCGGTTTTCCACGGGCCCGAAAGGTACTGTGCTGTGCTTCACTCCCCGATTAAAGGACTGCCGCAAAACCAACAGGTTCAAAACCCAACGAATTTTTAAGGGGTCTCTGAATTCGTGGCACCTGCGCTGCCGCAGGGGCATAAAAGCCGCGCTTCCGGAGGGCGACATCCCGGGCAGCTCCGCCAGTCCTCCCAAACCGTGCATGCACACGTACTCTCCAGAACGGACGACACCTACACCCCGAGGGCGCCGAGCAACCTCAGGGTCATGGCCGCCGTCTCGACGCGGGTGGCCGGGTTGTCGGGCCTAAAAGCGCCGTCCTCGTAGCCCTTGATGATGCCCCTGGCCACGGCCCGGGCGATGCCCTCGGCGGCCCAGGACGGGATGTCGGCCGCATCCTTGAACCCCAGTTGCGCCTTCTCCGCGGCCTTGAGGGCCCGGGCCACCATCACGGCCAGCTCGGCACGCGTGATCTGGCGGTCGGCCCTGAAGGTCTGATCCTCGTAGCCCCTGACCAGGCCGGCCTTGACCGCGGCGCCGACGTATCCCCTGGCCCAGGACGGGATGTCCGCCGCGTCTGCGAAGCCCGCCGCGGCCGCAGCGTCGGGCGCCAGGTCCAGGGCCACCACCAGCATCTTGGCGAACTCGGCCCGCGTAACGTTGTTTTCGGGCCGGAAGGTCCCGTCCGGATAACCGGAAACGATGCCCAGGCCCACCAGGCGGTCCAGGACGTTCTGGCGCTCGGCCCAGTGCCCGGCCGTGTCCTTGAAGATCACCACCGGCGCTGCAAAGACGGCGAACTTGGTCAGGTGGGTTACCTCCACAGTCACGGTGCCCGCCGCGGCGTCCGCGATGCCGCCCAGGTAGAGCCACCTGGCCCGGCCTTCGTGGTAGTAGTAGGCGGCAGGCTTCATGCCGGAGGAGACCTTGTCCGCGCCGTAGTACAGCGTGACCTTCAGCGGCGCCTTAAAGGCCACCCTCACGTCGGTGCGGATGTCCACCACGTCGCCCGCCAGCCTGCCGGCCATGTCGGCAGGCACCACGGCCGCCACTTCGGTGGCACCCAGCTTCTCCACCGTGACCTTCACCGTCGTATCCACGGCGTTGGCCGGTACCTCAACCCTCGCCACTCCGGACAGAGTCACGGTCCCGCCCGCCGCGGGCGTCACGCTGCCCTCCTGCCTGGTAGGCGGGGGCGCTACTCCGCCACCACCGCCTCTGCCGCCGGCGACTGTCGTCGATATCTGGATGTCCGCGTCTGTGACATTAACTTTACCCTCCAGGACGGCCCGCCATTTGTTATCGGCTATCCTGGTGGCCGCCACAGATTTCACCGTCATCCCCGTTACCCTTGCGGCATACACCTCGTCTATGATGCTCACCGTCACTATCGTGCCGTCGATGACGGGATCCCACACCACCGTCTTGGCAAACTCCTGAAGATAGTCGTTGAATTGAACCATCAATCTCCCAACGGCAGACGACGCCAAGTTGGGCACATTTATGACCTGCTTCTTGCCGCCACCGTCCCGCGGTGTAAGCACAATGGATACTGTCCCATTCGGAGGATCAGTTCCGGGGATAAAGAGGTCAATCCCAGTAAAGAACGGTAGTGCATGGTAGTACTCAATCGGGGTTCCCAGGTTGCTTACACCGTCCGCTCCCTTGTCGTAAACAAACATGTAGTTAACCCGCTTGTCAATGGGATGTGTGGCAGGACTGATTATGTTAACGCCGTTGATCTCAAGGATGTCATTGCTGACAGGGTGATTACCCCAGAACTCCTTGTTCCTTCCAATGATGAGGTTGACGTGGCGGTCGCTCCTGTCCATATACCCGGCAACCCCACCGCCAGGCTCCGCAGATGTGGTCAAGCGAATCAGGTAATCGCTCCTTATGAAAGGCTCGTAGAAAAAGTGGTCAGAGTAGACGTCCCTCACGACCACGAACTCGTAATGTTGACCGCGTTTGGCTTTGAAAGGCCCCCAGGCGCCATCGCTACCTAAATGGTAAACTGCTGCTGGTTCCGCACGGCTTCTTCTGCCTGTACCGCCATTGACTTCCCATACCTCCAGTGTCGCATTCTGCACTCCCTCATTCTGCGGGAAAACCACTGCCCGTCCAGCCAGCGTGACGTAATCAGAGGGCTCCGGCAGAATGTCGCTGGTTACGGGGTCCCAACCCGTGAGAAACCTGTACATTTCTACGAATGATTCAGCGGAGGTCGCCACCTGGACGTGAGTCTGGTTAGGTATAGTGACGTTAGTTGTCCCTGCTATCTGGCGACCGGGGGCTCCGTACTCGGCCCATATGGCCAGCGTTGGCACTCCACCCGGAGGAGCGGTCGCGGGCATGCCATCAATAGCCACATAATGGGCCACATTCGCAGCACGCTCTGGGGATGACAGGTAGCCATACATTACTCTTGTACCGAGAGAATGCGCCACGATGTCAACTTTGTTGGCGTAGGTCCTCTCCTTAACAGTTTCGATAAGCTGGTCAAGACGTGTCCAAACTAGGTTCAACTCCTCCTCCTTGAGAGGCTGACCAACAGGAAACCTGGAAGTATCGTATTCAAGGACGAATATGTAGTCAACGGGGTAGCCGTTGCTTGTAAATCGCATTGCCTGAGACTCAAATTGAGCTCCCGAACCTGCAAAGCCATGGACAAAAATTATGGGTCTGATCCCAGGGGTGGACGCAGCCTCTGCAGGTTCCGGGAAGATGCCCAGCACCGTTATTCCGAAAACCAAGACGGCAGCAAGTAAACACCATGCCCCCTTTTTCATCGTCACGCCCCTCCTTTTCAAGGTCAGCGAAGGATCGGTCGCGTCTCAAAAACCATCGACGTGGCGGACCTGTTCACCGGACGAAGTGTACCTCAGGCAAAGAATACCTGTCGGAGCGGCAGATTATCAGGCCCGAGTACCCAAAAAACCCGTGCCGAACTGCCTTAGGCGGCTTAATGCTCAACACCGGCCGCTTCAGGTAGCCTGATGTCCTTCAGATCTTTCCATATCTCCTCGGTAAGGCTGATTTGTTCGGACGAAAGCCCTATTAACTGCACGGGTAGGTACTGCGGGCCACCGGGCCAGGTGTGTCCGCCGTTCTTCACGTGATAGAAAATGACCTTTGTACCGTTGGTCCCTCCGCCGTACACGTACTTGACGACGCTGGTGGGATCATCGGCCACAACCTTGGGATACTCATACACCCCGGGCTCGGTCCCAGTTTTGTTCCAGTACACCCACCGGGCTACAGTAGCGTGCGCCGACAAAAATGCTGGGTTGCCATTGAAGGGTACCACCGGATCGGCGTCTCCCTGGCACTGAATGACCGTGATGGGACGTTTCGGAGTCTTATTTACCAACGGGGCCGTTAGAGGACCTGTCACGCCTGCAATTGCCGCTATTTTGTCCGAAAGCTTGATTGCCAACTTATGACAGAACATGCTGCCGTTAGACATGCCCGTTGCATATACTCGGGTTCTGTCGATGTTGAACTTGGCCGTCAACTTATCGATAAGAGCCGAAACGAAGGCCACATCATCAACGTCGCCTGTCATGGGAGGGATGCCGATATTCCATTTCCCCTGGTAACCTTGTAACAGTTCTGGCCTGCGAGCAAGAGAAAACCCGGGATCCACTTCAGTACCATTGGGGAAGACCACAATAAACCCTTCCTTCTCAGCCAGGAGGTCAAGTCCCGAGAGATTGCGCTGACCGATGCCGTTGCTCTGGTACCCATGGAAGGACAGCACAAGAGGCACCGGTGTCTTACCGTCGTAGGATGAAGGGAGGTAATACTCGTACGTCCGCTCCACCCCGCCGCACTCGATGGTGCCGTGCTGCAGGGGGTAGGCCGATACCGCCAGTGTCCCGTCTTGTTTCAGCTCGCGGTCTGAGTGGGGATGGGGGCTGGTATTATTCAGCGGCTCCTGAGCCATGGCTTGCTCCATCTCAGGCCAGGTCCTGGGCACTTCCGAGTTTATATTGCCACCCCAGTTGTAGATGCAACCATCCTTATCCTGGATAAAAATTTGGCTATTCGCGTCGTAAAGGGTCTTAAGATAGCCTTGCTTCAATGCATCCCACATTCTGCTGTCGCCGCCGGCGGCGAGGGCCCGGGCCTTCCGGTAATCCGCTTTGATGATGTGCCCGTCCCGGGTGGAATAGAACACACGTTTTATATCCGCACCCCACGCGGTGGCCGTAACGCCCACCAGCAATAGGAGGGCTGAGGCCAGCCCGAATAACGCTCCCCTAGTGCGCATACGGCCTCTCCAACCTCCTTCATGCAGTGCTCGAAGGCCATGTGACGATCAGGCTATTCAACGTAAGACCTCTGCACCACGGGCTTCCACCACCTCCATTTCCGTTTCACCACAACCCATCTTACCTTCATCGGACGATTCGCTGACGCTACGCACTTTCGAAACGTCATCGCCCCGCCGTGTTGCACAAGCTCGTCCCTAGCGGGTCGTTCGTATAGGAATGACCCGACTCTTCCCCCCACCGGCGTTGCGCCCGGGAGGTGGCACAGGTTTCCTGGCCCACCTAAAAGAACATATCACGGCAGCCTTCTTTGTTCCCGTTCTTACTGGCTTGTACTCGCGCTTTTCACTCCACTGCGGTTATTTGCAGTTTTCTACTTTTTTTCAGGGTTCGCAATTTTCGTGCCACGAGGTACCCCTGCGCCCCTAGGGTACGTACCGCACTTTGGTACACACCGACACCTTGACCGTGCTCCCGTCACCGGATTGCCAGTCACCACACGGCAGTGCCGTTTTCCGGCACGCCTGTTTTTTCACCGGCGGTGTCGTCTCGCACGGTCTCAGCATTACCCCCGCCGACGTCGCCCGCGGTCCGCCTTCCGGTACCCTAGCCGCGGCCGCCCAAGCGCCAGGGCGGAGTCCTCTGGCGTAGATGCTCCAAAAAACACCCAAAGGGACCGCCTCGTGGCGGTTACATTATGAAACGCGACGGCACGGCCAAAGGTTGCATTATCAGACACGCGGCGGCCACGTGGTCCGGGCCGCCCGCATTATTTCAACCCGTAATGCTCTGGAGCTTCATGGCCAGGGCCATGTCACCCTGCAGTTTAAGCTTGCCGCCCATGAAGGCCACCATGGCGTTGAGCTTGCCGGAAATCATGTCCACGAAATCTGCCGCCTCCATGGTTATGGTCACGTTGGGGTTGTCCGCCGTCCCCTCCTCAATGGTTCCGGCGCCGTCTTGGAACCTGAGTACGTAATTTCCACCGCCTTCTCCCTCCAGCACGAACTGGTAAACCGCCGTAACCCCCTGCATGGCTGCCGGCCTGGCCACCCTCTCCCTCAGCCTCTCCAGAACCTCCTGTACCGCGGCCATGGACTTTACCCCCTCTTTCGGAGTTTTATAAGTTTTCGGCGCTATACGGTGCTGCCCCCGTCCAGCACCAGCACGTGGCCCGTCACGTACGAGGAAGCCTCGCTGGCCAGATACAGCGCCGCCTGGGCCACCTCCTCGGGCTGGGCAATCCTTTTTATGGGCATGTACTTCATGTATTCTCCCATCAATGCCTCGTTCTTCCACAGCGTTTCGCTGAAACGGGTTTGCACCACCCCCGGGGCCACGGCGTTTACCCGTATGCCGTAGTCCCCCAATTCCAGGGCCAGGATCCTGGTCAGCATGATGACGCCGGCCTTGCTCAGGCAGTACAGGCCCATCCCGCGGACGGGCCTCAACCCGCCCGCGGAGGCGACGTTGACGATCACACCGCCCCCCTGCTGCATCATGTGCCTGGCCACCAGCTGGCTCAGGATAAAATACCCTTTCAGGTTCGTGTTCATGATCTGGTCGTAGACCTCTTCGCTCATCTCGGTTATGGGCCCCATGAGGGGACTGGTGGCCGCGTTGTTCACCAGAATGTCGATGCGGCCGAATTCGGCCGTTACCTTTGCGACCAGCGTCCGCAGTTCCTCCGGCTTCCGGTTGTGGGCCGGCCAGGCCAGGGCCCTTCTCCCCTCGGCCCTTATTTCTGCGGCCACTTTTTCCAGGTCGGGGAGCTTGCGGCTGCTTACGGCCACGTCCGCGCCGGCCCGGGCGAAAGTGAGCGCTACGGCCCGCCCGATGCCCCGGCTGCCTCCTGTTATAAGGGCCACCTTCCCGGCCAGAGACAACGACAACGAGGCGGCCTGCATTAACGATCCCCCTTCATTTCCCTGAAGCGCTCCAGAGTCTTCCCGGGCATCCCCGTCTCCCCTCCAAATCGGGTGAAGTCGGGATCGATGACGGCGCCGGGTACCTGGCGATACCCTCGAGCCGGTCGACGGGATACCTCTTCTTCCGCATTCTTCAGCAGGTCTTCCTCGCTCTGGTGGATATGGCAGATGTAAGTGCCTAGCCTGCGTTCGCCTCTACGCTTTCTCTGCAATAACCGTACCAGAGGTGCCGCCGCCTCCGGCGGGCGACCGCGGTGGCCCGCAAAAAAACTGACGGTGCGATTCGACACCGGTACGGTGCATGCCAACACCACCGCCGTCTGCGCGCTCCGGCCTGCCACTCCCCGGCGGTGTACGAACGCACCACCGCATCGGAAAGCCTTGCCGCGAACTATTTCAGGTACAACCCCAGATCGAACTCTTCCCGGTTTCTGTAGCGCTCGAAAATGTAATGACGGTACCTCACGTAATCGTTGTAGTCACAGGCAATGCCCTCTTCCCTCATGGCCTTTTCGAATCTCTTCAGGTCCGGGGGGCATCCCGGAATGGGAATGGCCTTTCTGATGTGAGGATTATTCTTGTTCAGCTTACAGGCACATTGACCGAAAAGAACCGTTTTCGCAAACCCCGGCCCGGCCAGCTGTTGCTTTCCGGTCACCACTTCGATTCCCGGAAAAGGCTCCCCTTTAAAGGCCGACATCAGCATCACGAGCATGGGGTTGTAGAGCATGGAGCACCCGGTGCAGAGGGTGTTGTCGTATTTTCTCACGGCGAGGCCCGTGATGCCGCGCTTTTCGAACCCAGCGGGGCCGGTATTGTCTTTCGTCCACTCCCAGTCGTAGTCCACGTAAGAGCTGTGCTTCGCGACCTCTTCTCCGCGCACTTCGATGTCGGCCAGGTCCAGGCTCCGCCCGTGGCGCTCGGCAAAGTACTTTAAGGACGGCACCTCTGACGCGTCATAACCCATGATCGCCGCTCCCACCACGTCGCAGGCCAGCGGGTCCCGGGAGGCGATGAGGAGGTCCTTGCGGTGGGCCTTGCCGGTGGGCCCCGGGCCTTTTTCCAGGGTGAAAATACCGTCGATTATGGTCAACGCGACCGGTAGCTTCTCGACTATGTGGGGAAAAATGTAATTGAGGTCGGTCTCCGTATTGTGACAGAACATCTTCGACTTTCTGTCCAGGACACCTTTAAAGTTCTTTATTCCCAGGGACACCTTACACTGGTTGTGGGTCTTCAGTACCGGGACGTTGACGATCTTGTCGGCCTCCAGGGCCCTCCTCGCCACGGACAGCTTGAAGGTCCCGAAGTCCACCGGCACGAACTCTTCCTCGTTGAAGTCCACCAGCTCCACCCCGTAGTTTTCCCGGAGCTTCTCGTAGCCGAGGGTCCGGTATATGGCCTGGCCCATGGTCCTGGGCACCGGCCGGGAAGCCTCGCCGATGGTGATGTTGCGGAATCCCTCTTCCGCCAGGATCTGCACCAGGGCGAACATCACGGCACTGGTGGTGACCACGCCGAAGGGCGGAAAGGGGAGGTCGAAGTCCCAGGTCACGAGGTTGGGCTTGATGAGGATTTTGTCGTGGCGCCGGAAGCCCTCGAATCCGCCGCAGAGCTCAAGGGCTTCCCTGAGGGAGCGGTAGACGTCTGTGCACTTGACGACGGAAACAACCGGTTTCACCAGCAACACCCCCAAATCCGCCGCCCCTCCGGAACGTCCGGGGCGGGCGGCCTCGAAAGTTCCAAACTTCAACTCCCCCGGCACGGCCCTTTGTGCGCGGGCGGCAAACCGTTCACGTCCACGGTCGTCAGTGCGCCGACGACCCGCGGTTAAACCGCCGCCAGGCGGTCGTGCGGGAAATGCCCAGGACGCGGGCCACCACGCTCTTGTTCCCCCCGTAGCGCACCCTGAGGTACTCCATCACCTGGCGCTCGATATCAGCCAGGGAGCCCAGCCGTATGACCATGCGTTCCCCTTCCTCGACCGGGCCCTTGTCTCCCTGCTTCTCCGCCAGGAGCTCCCGCAGGAGGTCCTCGGCCCGGTCCGGCCGCTCCGAGCACAGTATTACCAGCCGCTCGATGAAGTTCTGCAGTTCCCTGGCGTTCCCCGGCCAGTCGTAAGAGGCCAGTAGCTCCCAGGTACCCGGCCGGATCTCGGGAAGCGGACAGCCCAGCCGCTGCGTCGCTTCGCGGGCGAAGAATTCGGCCAGTACCGGCACGTCCTCCCGCCTCTCCCGTAAGGGCGGAAGATCGAGACGCAGTACGTCCAGCCGGTAGTACAGGTCCTCCCGAAACTGCCCCGTGCCGACCATCTCGCTCAGGGACTTGTTGGTGGCGGCAATGACCCGGACGTCTACGGGAATTACCCGGTCTCCGCCGAGGCGCATCACGCAGCGTTCCTGGAGCACCCGCAGCAGCCTGGCCTGCAGGGCCGGCGTGATACTCCCGATCTCGTCCAGAAAAATGGTGCCCCCGTGCGCCAGCTCGAAGAGGCCCACCCGTCCGCCCCGCCGCGCACCCGTGAAGGCTCCCTCTTCGTACCCGAAGAGTTCCGACTCCAGCAGGTTTTCTGGAAGTGCCGCGCAGTTGACCGCCACAAACGGGCCCTGACGGCGGGGACTCGCGTTGTGAATGCTCTGGGCGAACAGCTCCTTTCCGGTGCCGCTCTCGCCCGTAATGAGCACGGTGGAATCAAAGGCCGCGTAGCGCCGCGCCCTCTGCACCACCCGCTTCAGCAACGGGCTCCGCCCCACGACGTCTTCAAAGGTGAACCGGGCCACGAGCCCCTTCTGCGCCAGCTCCCGGCGAATCTTCTGCTCCAGTTGCTGTATCTTGCGCACGGGCTGAAGAGTAAAGACGTGGCAGCCGGCACTCGCCGGGGTTCCCTCCCGCTGGTCCTCTACGGCGATCTTGTTCACCACCAGTTGGGTATCTCTCAATTCGCAGAGAAACCCGTACCCGGCCGGCCCTTCCAGTATTTCGACTATCCGCCGCGGCAGGTCGAGTTCCCGGGGTAGACGACCCAGCGCCTCCTTCTTATCCAGGAGCAGGAGACGCTCGGCCACCCGGTTGCACAGTGCCAGACGACCGTCGGCACGGGTGACGAGGACGCCCACCCCGGTGTGGTCGATTACGGTCTGCAACAGCCGGCTCCGCGCCCGGTCCGTTTGCCGGGCCCTGGCAATTTCCATTGCCCGTGCCATGGCCTGCCGCACCGCCACCGGCGACGATTCCACCACCACCCCCGTCATTCCCAGCCGGCCGGCGCGGGGAGGGATGCAGGCTCCCGTACCCACCACCACTCCGACGCCGAGTTCGCGGGCCCGCTCCAGCTGCGACCACAATTCGCCGAGGGACTCGTAGGTCAGGTGCAAAAAGGGCACTCCCAGCAATTCCCGAATCCGGCCGAAGTCGATGTCCTCCTTTTCGTAGGCAAAGCCAACGTAGGCAATCCGTTCCGAGAGCTCTGTCGCCCGGCGCAACGCGCAGAGAACGTCAAAGGCGTTTATTTCCACCAGCACTACGGGCGCGTGAAGGGAGCGCCGGATCAAATATCCGGTGGGGCCGCGGCTGACCAGTACCAGCACTTCGGACGCCAGCTGGCGGGCGGCCTCCACCCCCTCTTCCAGCACCGCCTCCACCACCCTGACCGACACCCCTTCTTCTGCGGCCCACCTCTTGACCTCTGCCGTCAGCTCCGGGTAAGACGAGACCACACCGATCAGCGGAGTGCCCAAACCTCATACCTCCCCGCCTCGTGCTGAGACCGGCACCTTCTGCGGCCCGGCCCCGGGTCACCCTGGGTCACGTCGTATCAGCAATTTCGCCGAGCCTTCCCTGGCCGTACAGCTCCCGTAAGGTTCTCTTGGAGAATTTGCCCACGCTGGTCTTGGGCACTTCCCTGACGAAAACGATCTCGTCCGGCAACCACCAGCGCGCCACCCTGCCGCGCAGGAAGTCGATGAGTTCCTCCCTGGTCACCTTACCCCTGGCCTCCGGCCGCAGGACCACACAGGCCAGGGGTCTTTCCTGCCACTTTTCGTGGGGTATGGCTATAACCGCCGCCTCGGCCACCGCGGGATGGGACATGAGGTGGTTTTCCAGGTCGACGGACGAGATCCATTCCCCGCCGCTCTTTATCAGGTCTCTGGTCCTGTCCGCCACCTGAACGTAGCCTTCCTCGTCAACGGTTACGATGTCGCCGGTTCTGAACCACCCGTCGACGAAGGCCTCCGCGGTGTTTTCGGGGTCCCTGTAATACTCCCTGAGTACCCATGGACCTTTCAACAGCAGCTCGCCCATTTCCTTCCCGTCGTGCCTGACCTCTTCGCCCTTTTCGTTGACGACCCGCATCTCCAGGCCGGGAAGCAACAACCCCGTCTTGGCCCGCAGGAGGTACTTCTCCGGTTCCGGCAAATCCCTGAGGTAGCTCTTGGGGTAGCACAGCAGGGTAACCGGCGTCGTTTCCGTTTGCCCGTAGCCCTGAATGAGCAGCACTCCCAGCTTCTTTTCGTATTCCTCCGCGAGCTTGGCCGGCATGGCCGCACCGCCCGAGATGAAAAAGCGCACGCAGCTGAAATCGTACCGCCCCGGATGTTTCAGCGCATGGTCGAGGATCCCCATCCAGACGGTCGGGACGGCCGCCGCAATCGTCACCCTCTCCCGGTGGATCAGCTCGCACAGGTCCTCCGGCTGCGGCCGGCTACCGGGCAGTACCATCTTGGCGCCCATGAGGGTCTCCGAAAAAGGCCGGCACCAGGCGTTCACGTGAAACATGGGCACGATGGGCATGCTTACGTCGCGTTCCCATGTTCCGTACTCCCCGGTGGCCATGGTAAGACTCAGCAGGTACAGGGCCCGGTGGGTGTAGACCACCCCTTTGGGAAACCCGGTGGTGGCGGTGGTGTAGGCCATGATGGCCGGCGTCCACTCGTCGAGGTACGGAAACTCGTAGGTCGGCGGCTCGCCGGCGAGGAGCTCCTCATACGAGTAAACGGGCGACAGCGCCGTCTGCGGGAGCGTCGGTTTGTCGGTCATGATCACGTAGGCCCGAACGGTGTTGAGTTCCGACCGCACGTCTTCAATGATGGGTACCAGGTCCTCGTCTACGAACAGGACCTTGTTTTCGGCAAAGTTGATGCAGTGGATAAGGTGATCCCGAAAGAGGCGAATGTTGACGGTATTCAGAATTGCCCCGTAACACGGGACGGCAAAATACAGCTCCAGGTGGCGGTGGGTATTCCAGGCGAAAGAACCCACCCTCTCGCCGGGCCGAAGGTCCAGCCTTTTCAGAGCGTTGGCCAGCCGACAGACCCTCCGGTACATTTCGCCGTAGGTGTAACGGAACATTCCCGAAAAGTCCCGGCAGACAATTTCTTTCTTCGGAAAAATGGCGTGGGCCCGGTACAGAATGCTCCTCAGAGTAAGGGGATAGTCCATCATTTTGAGCAACTCCTCCTTCCTTCAGAATCGATTTTGCCGGGCGCCGGGAATCGGCACAAAGGGGGGCGAAGGCGAAAACGAAGGGAGCGTCTCCCCTCTCGAAATCACAACCAGTTCAGGGTCCCGTCCACGATGGCCCGCGAGATGATCTCGCGCTGGATTTCGCTGGTGCCTTCGACGATCATCAGCTGGCGGGCGTCCCGGTAGAAGCGCTCCATGGGGTAGTCCTTCATGTAGCCGTAACCTCCCAGAATCTGCAGGGCCCGGTGGGCGGTGCGTACCGCCACCTCGCTGGCGTAGGCCTTGGCAATGGAGAAGTACGGTGCCGCCTCCCTGCCCACGCGGCCCTCGTCCACGATGAGCGCCGCCCGGTAAACCAGCCAGCGCGCGGCTTCGATTTCCATGGCCATCTCCGCCATCATCCACCGCAGACCCTGAAAGTCGCTAAGCGGCCTGCCGAAGGCCCGGCGCTGCCGGGCGTACTCCACCGCATACTGCAGGGCGCCCTCGGCCAAACCAAGGCCCCGGGCCGCCACCACCGGCCGCACCGAGTTCAGGCTCGACATGACCAGCTTGAATCCCTCGTTTTCTACCCCCACCAGCGCCCCGGCGGGCACCCGACAGTCCTCCAGAATCACCTCCGAAACCGGAACTCCTTTGACCCCCATCTTGCGCTCTACCTTGCCGATGGAGAGTCCCGGCGTCCCTCCGTCGACCACAAAGACGCTCACGCCCCTGTGGCCCGCCCCGGGGTTGGTTTTGGCCACCACCACGAAGAAATCCGCCACCGGAGCCCCGGAAATGAAACACTTGGTGCCGTTCAGGACGTAGTAATCTCCCCGGCGCTCGGCGCGGGTGCTTATGCCGGCCGCGTCGGACCCGGCCCCCGGCTCCGTCAGGCAGAAACAACCCCTCCTGGTCCCTTCACAGGTGCCGCGGATGTACTTCTGCTTCTGGTCCTCGCTGCCGCCCAGGGCGATGGCCGAGGTGGAGAGTTTGGTCAGCAGCAGGATGAGGCCCGAGGCGCAGCAGTACTTGGCCACCTCCTCCACTGCCAGGCAGAGGCCCAGCGTGCCCAGCCCGGAGCCGCCGTATTCCTCGGGATGGCAGATCCCCAGCAGGCCCGCCTCTTTGAAGGCCTGAAAGACGTCCTCCGGATACTCCCCGGTCTCGTCTATCTCGGCGGCCCGGGGCGCTATTTTCTCCCGGGCCAGCCGGCGCACCGTCTCCCGCAAAAGCCGCAGTTCGTCCGACAATCGAAAGTCCATAAACGCTCCTTCCCTCCCTCAGGTCATGGGCCGGAATTTAAACCCGTACCGTATCACTCCCTCCTCTTCGTAGATGCGGCGGAAAACCGCTTCCACCCTCATGCCGATCCGGGGTCCCTCCTCCGGAGGGTCCACCATCTGGGCGATGATGCGCGGACCCTCGTCCAGTTCCACCAGCACAACCGGGTAGCTTCCCTTGCAGGCCGCTTCGGCGGCGAATTCCGGGGGTGCGCCCGCGCCGGCGATTAACGTCCAGGAGTGCACGGTACCGCGCCCGCTTAAACGACATTCCTCAAAGTCCGCACCCACGCCGCAGTACCTGCACACCCCCTT
Organism: Ammonifex sp.; assembly: GCA_020725605.1. Taxonomy (GTDB): domain Bacteria; phylum Bacillota; class Desulfotomaculia; order Desulfotomaculales; family DYER01; genus DYER01. The sequence continues at coordinate 25,661 of DYER01000029.1, forward strand.
GGGCGGGAAATTTACCCGTCCGCAGTTCCGGCATCTGAGCCCCACCAGCCGGTAGCGCTGGGGCACCGCGCGCTGGTACATCGGCACCGATATATGGGCGCCCACGGGAGGTCACCTCACAGCAGTTGTTCCTTTAACCTGAGCTTAAGGTAGTGGAGGTAATCGATGTAGCGCTTTCGTTCCAGCCAGTAGTGCAGGCCGTGCGGCGGCCGCAGCACCGGTTCCCGGACGACAAAGCTCAGAGCCTGTCCCCCGCATCCCGAACCGTAGCCGGCCACGAGGATGCGGTCGCCCGGGGACGCCTGCTCCAGCACCGCGCAAAAGCCCAGCAGGGACGCGCATACCCCGGTGTCTCCCACCCGGGCAAAAATCAGTCCGGCCTCCATTTGCTCGGAGGTGAAGCCCAACCGCCGTCCCAAACTCGCGGTCTGGCGCCCGTCGAACTGGGGCAGCACGACGTACCGGTAGTCGCCGGGCCGCCTTCCCAGCCGCTCCAGCAGGTCGCGCACCACGGCGCCTACCGTGGCGGCGTAGGCCTCGCCCGTGTAGGTCCTCACGCCCACGTCCCTTATGCGGACCGCCCCCCGCGGAACGAAGCGCTCCCCCAATCTCTCCGTCACCCGGGAGGCGGCGCCCTCGAATTCCACGCCCCCGCTCCCCGCGGCAAGCACGAACGCGCAGGCCGCCGCTCCCAGGGCGTGGTCCAGGTCTTCCCCCGGGCCGGCCGCCGGGCAGTCCGCCGCCAGCACCAGTGCCGTTGCCTCTTCCCCGCCCAGCAGGGCGAGGGCCGAGAGCAGAGCCTCGGTGCCGGCCCGGGCGGAAGTACCCAGTTCGACAGAGGTCACCTTTTCCGGCAGGCCCAGGGCCGCCGCCACGGTGCCCGCCGCCATCTTTTCGGCGTACGGCAGAGTGGTGGAGGCGAGGGCCAGCACCCGGACCCCGGCGGCATCCACCAGGGCCAGGACCTGCCGCCCGGCCTCCACGGCCATGGTGACCGCGTCCTCGTCAAAGTCCGCTACCGCCTTTTCGCTGATGTCGGCGGCACACCGGCCCCACGCCTTCCGGTACTCGGCCCGGGTAAGTCGCAGGAACGGAACGTAGGTCGCACATGCGATAATCCGGCCGGCCATGGATCTTCAAGAGCCCCCCCTGTAGATGAACACGGTGGCCGTGCCTCCGGAGCCGCCCACATTGTGGGACAGGGCTATTTCCGCCCCGGGCACCTGCCGCGACGGTTCCACGGCCTGACCACGCAGCTGGGCGAAAATCTCGCAGGCCTGCCCGCACCCCGTGGCGCCGAGGGGGTGCCCCTTGGCCTTCAGGCCGCCGCTGACGTTCACCGGAAGCCTCCCCCCGAAAGAGGTGTGCCCCTCCTCCAGCAGCCGCGCCGCCTTTCCTTCCTCGCAAAAACCCAGGTCCTCGTAGGCCAGAAGCTCGGCGATGGTAAAGCAGTCGTGGACCTCCGCGAGGTCGATGTCCCCGGGACCCAGCCCCGCCCGCTCGTACGCGGCCCGGGCCGCCTTGCGGGCGGCCCTGAGTTTCGTGATGTCGGCCCGGTCGTGGAGGGCCAGGTAATCGCCCGCCGCCCCGAAGCCGGCGACGTAAACCGGGCGGTCGGTGAACTCCCGGGCCAGCTCGGCGCTGCAAATCAGGACCAGGGCCGCCCCGTCGCTGGTGGGGCTGCAGTCCCAGATGTTCAGCGGATGGGCGACCATCGGACCCTCCATGGCCTCCTCCAGGGTAACCGCCCGGCGGAACTGCGCCTTCGGGTTGGCCACGGCGTGACGGTGATTCTTGACCGCCACCAGGGACAGTTGCCTGCGGGTCAACCCGTATTCGAACATGTACCGGTTGGCCATAAGGGCGTAGATTCCGGCGAAGGTGCAGCCGGCCAGTCTCTCGTACTCCGTGTCTCCGGAAACACCCAGCCAGTATCTCCCCTTCTGGCCCGAGAGGTCGCGCATTTTCTCGACGCCGCCCGCCAGTACCACCTTGAAGTGTCCCGAGGCCACCGCGCAAACGGCGGCGTAAAGGGCAAATCCTCCGGAAGCGCAGGCGTTTTCGAGCCTCACCGCCGGTACGTGGGGCAGGCCCACGTAGCCCAGCAGCAGCGGAGCCAGCTGCCCCAGCTGGAACCCTCCCCCGGCGCTCAGGCAACCCAGATAGGCCGCCTCGATCATGGCCGGGTCCAGACCTTTGTCCACGCTTTTGAGCATTTCGAAGTACGCCTCGGCGAAAAGCTCCTTAACCCCTTTTTCGGGAAAGTCGCCGAAAGCGGTCTGTCCCGCCCCGACGATGGCCACCTGCTTCACCGCCGCACCTTCCCTTCCTCAGGCATACTCTTTGAGCAATTCGTTGGCCACGATCAGGCGCTGTATTTCGTTGGTGCCCTCGTATATGCGGGTGATGCGGGCGTCGCGGTAGAAGCGCTCGATGGGGAAGTCCTTCATGTAGCCCATGCCCCCGTAAATCTGAACCGCCCTGTCGGCCACCCGCCCCAGAACCTCGGAGGCGAACAGCTTTACCATGGCCGCCTCTTTCACGCAGCGGAACCCCTGGTCCACCATCCAGGCCACCTGGCGGGTTAAGGCCCTGGCCGCCGCGGTCTCCGCGGCCATGTCCGCCAGCATCCACTGAATCGCCTGGAAAGAAGCTATCGGCTGGCCGAACTGCACCCGCTGCTGCGCGTACTTAATGCACAGCTCCAGCAGCTTTTCGCAGGCTCCCACACAGCGGGCGCCGAGGGTTACCCGGCCGCGGCCCAGAATGCGCAGGGCGTTGGCGTACCCGCGACCTTCCTCGCCCAGAAGGTTTGCGGCCGGCACCTCGCAATTGTCGAAGATCAGTTCCGAGGTCTGAGAACCGCGCAGGCCCATCTTTTTCTCGATGGTGCCGACGGAAAACCCCGGAAAGCCCTTTTCCACCAGAAAGGCGCTGAAGCCCCCGCGGGCCCCTTTCTGCCGGTCCGTGACGGCGATCACCGTCACCACGTCCGCGATGGGGCCGTTGGTTATGAAATGCTTCACCCCGTTGATGATCCACCTGTCCCCCTGTCGCACGGCCGTGGTTTTCAGATTGGTGGCGTCGGACCCGGCTTCCGGCTCGGTCAGCGCAAAGGCACCGATCTTCTCGCCCCGCGCCATCGGCGGGAGGTACTTTCTCTTCTGGTCTTCGGTGCCCAATTCCACGATGCCGGTGCACCCTATGCCGATGTTGGTCCCGATGACACTCACGAAGCCGGCCGGTGCCCGACCCAGCTCCTCCAGCAGCAGACAGCGCTCCAGCATGCTCAGACCGAGGCCGCCGTACTCCTCGGGTATGCTCATGCCGAAAAGCCCCATCTCCCGGGCCTTCCGGATGAGGTGTTCGGGAACCCGGTCCTCTTCCTCGATCTGCCGGGCGTAGGCGTCCACCTCACCGTCCACAAACTCCCGGACGGTGCGCTTCATGGCCTGCATCTCTTCGGAAACGGTGAAATCCATGCCAATGTGCCCTCCCTCGGAAAATCTCGTCAGCGTCCTTTGAAATTGGGGCTGCGCTTTTCCAGAAACGCTCCGGTTCCCTCCAGCCGGTCCTCGGTGTAAAACGCCACCGTCTGGGCGAGCTTCTCAAACAGCAGCCCGGTGTTAATGTCGCTGTTGCTACCCACGTTGATGGCCATTTTGGCCAGGCCCACGGCCACGGGACCTTTGGCGATGATCCGGTTCGCCACGTCCCGCACCGCGTCCATGAGCTGCTCCGGAGGCACCACCCGGTTGACCAGGCCGATCCGTTCGGCCTCCGCCGCGTCGATAATGGCCCCGGTGAAGATGAGTTCCTTGGCCTTCCCCAAACCCACCAGCCGCTGCAGGCGCTGGGTACCTCCGGCGCCGGGAATGATGCCCAGGCCCACTTCGGGCTGTCCCAGGCGCGAGCGGTCCGTGGCAATTCTTATGTCGCAGGCCATGGCCAGCTCGCAGCCGCCGCCCAGCGCGAAACCGTCGATGGCCGCGATGACCGGTTTTTCCAGGCTTTCGATTTCGTTCAGCGTCTCCTGGGCCTCGCCCCTGAGGACCTCCAGGGCGTGACGTTCCCTCAGCACCCGGATGTCGGCTCCCGAGGCAAAGGCCTTTCCTCCCGCGCCGGTGATGACCACCACGCGGACTTCGTCGTCCTGCCGGCATTGACGGATGGCGGCGCGGATTTCCGACCAGGTGGCCGGGTCCAGGGCGTTCCGCACCTCCGGCCGGTTCAGGGTGATAAAGGCAATGTTTCCGTCCTTCCGGAACAGGATGTTCCGGTATGCCACTTCATCCCCTCCTCTCCCTTTCTCCGCCGTACTCGTAAAAGCCCCTGCCGGTTTTGCGCCCCCACTCGCCCCGCACGAACTTCTCCACGATGGTGGGGGAGGGTTTGTGGGCGGGATCGCCGGTCCTCTGGTAGCGCTCCATGGCCACGTGGTAACTGAGGTCGATGCCCGTGAGGTCCAGCAACCGGAAGGGCCCCATGGGATGGCCCAGGCCGTGAACCACGGCGGTGTCGATGTCCTCGTACGAGGCGACTCCCGTCTCGTAGAGATAGAGGGCCTCGTTCCTGATGGCCGTGAGGATGCGGTTGACCAGAAAGCCTTCCACCTCCTTGCGCAGCAGGACCGGAATCTTGCCCATCCTCCTGGCCGCTTCCATGACCGCGTCCACCGTACTTTGCGCCGTATGGGGCCCTTTGACCACCTCCACGAGTTTCATTACCAGCGCCGGGTTGAAGAAGTGCATGTTGCACACTCTGGCGGGGCGCCGGGTGGCATCGGCCAGGCGCGAGCTCACTATGTAGGAGCTGTTGGTCGCGAGGACGGCGTCGGGCGGGCATAAAGAATCCAGTTCCGCGAAAACCTGCCTCTTGACGGCCAGTTTCTCGACCACCGCCTCGATGACCAGGTCCGCGTCGCCCGCCGCCTCGCCCAGATCCCCGGTAAATCGAAGCGCGGCCCGCGCCCGGTCCGCCTGGCCCTGGGTGAGCTTTCCCTTTGCCACCCGCCCGGCAAGGTACCCGTCGACGAACTCCGACGCCTTACGCAGCGCCTCCTCGCTCACGTCGTGACACTTCACGCGGTAGCCGGCCATGGCCGCCACCAGCGCGATCTGCTGGCCCATCACACCGGCGCCAACCACGCAGACGTTTTCCACGTCGAACCCACCTCACCATGCAATTTGTAGCGCCATTCTTGCAGGGACCGGGGGTAATCCCACGGCGACCTCCGGTTTCGTCCGCCACCCATTGCAATGGCCGTGCCCGGAAAAAATAAATGGCCTGGCAGCGCTCTACTACCGTGATTCTCTCCCCGCACAGCCTTGCGGCGTGGGCCCAGGAAACGTTCATAATTGAAAAGGGAGTGTTTCAATCTAAAACAAAACCGTCTGGAACTGTATACCAACTTTCAAACCGACGCCGCCTCGTCTACTTCTCACCCACCTTACGGCTGGCACCGGAGGCCTCAGGCCGGTACTAGTCCGTTAGGTGCCATCCAGAACTACCCTGGCACGGCACAAGTGCCACCGCCCTTTCCATTGTCCCTCGGCAAGTACCTGGCCAGGTGCAGGGAAAAGCCGCTGCTGATCCTCAGGAACAACGAAGTGGCAGGGGTACTGCTGAGCGCGGAGGTATACAGGAGGCTGGTGGAATCGTACGAGCTGGTTCAGTCCTCATGCTGGCTCGCGAGAACTTTGAGGGACCGACCGAAAACCCCGGAGACGGGGACGTCTTCGAAATAATGCGGGAAGCCGAGGAAAGGGAGCGTGTACAGGGCTAAGCCAAAGAACGCCAACCGCTTCTGCCACGACTACGCGCGACTGACCCCGGCGGAGCGGGAGAAAGTCTGACAGCTCCTCGAGGGGCTGGCCGAAAACCCGCGACCTCCGGGCCGCATTTACCTGGCAAAGAATTATTACAGGCTGCGCGTCGGGAGCATCGGCGTCCTCTACCAGATCCTCGATGGCGAGAAGACGGTGCTCGTTGGAGCCGTGGACATACTGCGCGAGGGAACGTACAAAGACCGGAAGAGGTACTTCAAGTGAGCGTTGGCCGGACCCGGCCGTACCGGACCGCGGCCCCGGCACACCGCGAGAAAGTACCCCGCATCAATTCGACGTGCCTTCTTTGGTCCCTCTGGTCGCCCGGCTGATGAGATTGGCCAGTTCCCCGGGGCCGGCGTCGCCCGGCTTAGGGCGCAGAGCATCCGGGATGATGAGTATTTCGGCCATTTATGTCGACCTCCGGGACCATTGTGGCCGCCGCCTGCCCAAGAATACCACTCCCGGCGCTGCGAGTTGGCGGAAGCCGAGCGGTACGGCGGCGCCGGGGGCGGGAAAGGACACCAATCGCGTACCCGATCCAAAAAGGGTAATACTATGCGTGTTTGCCTGGAAATTCCAAACGTCGACGCCGCATTGCAGCCGGGGTCGTAACTCAACGGAAGGGGGCACAACCCCTTTCGGGGCCACAGCCAGACCTCAACCGCCGCAGGAAATCCTCAAAGAGTTCGGGCGCCCTTTCCACCAGCCCCGGTCGCACAACCGCCAGTCCCCTTGCCTCTTGCGGGTACGCCGGTTTCAGTTGTTGCCACCGTCGCTCCAGCAAATCTACTCGGGATGCAAGTACGTCCGCGCAGATCCTGACCAGGCTTTCGGCGCCGCTCTCGGTCGCGGCCGCCACGTCAACGACGTCTCGGACCTTAAGGGTTTCCGGACGGTAAAAAAGCTTTTTCGTGACTATTTCGGCCGCGGTTTCCACGCGAATTTCCCTGCCGCCGATTTTTTCCCAGGTGCAATTCGGGCTCGTCAGGTACGGAGCTATGATGAGGTCCACGACCCCTTTCCCGAAAAAGAGCTTTAAGAACCACGAAGCTTCCTCGTAGTCGCGGACCACGGCGGCCACATCTCCGTTCAGGCGGGGCGTCACCAGAAGTAAGAGCTGGGCGTCGGTCAGGAAGATGTCGACGTCGTTACTGACGCGGTGGTTCAGGCGGAAGGCCAGGGCGGTACCGCCCCCGAAGGACCACTCCTCGGGGGCAATCCCCGCCCCGTCCAGGATACCCGCGGCCGTATCCAGAAGATCCTTCCAGTCGTGAGGGGTCACGGGCCGAGCATCTCCTCCAGCTCCCGGTTGGGATAGAGCTCCTTCACGTGGAGCCTGTAGTAAGCCAGAAGTTCTTCCGGTGCAATCCCGTGTGCGTCCAGGAATCCGGCCACCAGCCGGAGGGGTGTGTCGGTGAAGAAGTTGACCACGTGGACGCGGCGGTCCTCCGGCAGCCGCATGCTCCTGATGAGCTCTGCCAACTCTTCTTCGCGCACATAATTCAGGGTCTGGGCATTCACGATGAGTTCCACCGGGGAAAACAGTACCGCATCCCGGCGGTCCGTGCCCCGCACACCCGACACCCCCGTTTTTGGAAGGAGTACCTGGGACCATTATAGCCGCCCGCCGGCAAAAATACCACTCCCTGGCGCTGCCGGTCGGGCGCGGCGCAGGCGGACGCCGAAAAAAGGGCGGGGCCCGCCACCGGAGGGGCGGCGGCCTCCGGCCCGCCTGTTGAGGGACGGCCGGGCCGGTGGTCCCGCCCTCGTTACCACCGGAAGTCGGGCCCCCGGTCCACCATCAGAGGGTTCGCGCGGACGTGGGGCGCACGGGCCGAAAGGCGCCCGGTGCCCCCGGCCCGCACATGCGGGAGGGGCGGCGGTCCCGGCCCGCGAAGAAACGCGCCCCCCGGCATGGCCCGCATCCGTGTTCGGTTCGGCGCGGCCGGGGCGCCGAGAGACGGCGGACCCGGCCCGCACATTGAGGGACGGTCGGGCCGGTGGTCCCGCCCGGCAGGGACGAGGGCCGCCGGCCCGCTTACGGATGCGCGGCCGCGCTAAATGCCCAGGGCCACACGCTTCTTGTCGATGTGGGCCGCGATGCCCTCGGCCACGGCCACCGGGTCGTCGCCCACGGCCAGCTTGCCGCCGGTGAGTTGCTCCACGTCCTCGGTGAGGAGCTTTACCACCTCGGGCGAGCCGGTGACCGGCGGGGTGGGCGAGACGTGGGTGTAGAGGCCGAAGGCCACGGCGCCGAAGGCGTCCACCACCGCTTTTTGCTCCAGGTACTCGGGCGCGGTGACGGCCGCCGGCAACTGCGAGGGGTCGATGCCCAGGGCCCCGGCCACGGCCGTGGCCAGTAGTATCAGCCGGCCGGTGTCGGCGCAGGTGCCGAAGGAGAGCACGGGCGGCACGCCCAGCTGCCGGCACACGGCCCTCAGGCCCGGTCCGGCTGCTTGCGCCGCCTCGCGGGTGGTGAGTCCGGCCACCTGGCAGGCCGCGTTGCCGCACCCCGCGGAGAGCACCAGCAGGTCGCGGCGGATGAGTTCGCGGGCCACGCCCACGTTGAGGGCGTCCTGGGGGCCGTTGCCCAGGCTGGTGCAGCTCACCAGCACCACAACGCCCTTAATGGTTCCCTTCTTGATGACCTCCAGCAGCGGGTCCAGGCTGCCGCCCAGGGCCTGCAGCACGGCCTCGGTGGAGAAGCCGGTGAGGACCCGGATGGAGCGCAGGCCCCTCACGGCCTCCCGGCCCTTGCGCCGGCGGAAGTTGTCCACGGCCATCTCGATGAGCCGCCGGGCCTGCTCCTCGACCTTCTCCGGCTCGTAGTCCAGATGATCCGCGGTGCCCGGCAGGTTGACGAGGGGCGAGACGGGCACCAGGGTCACGCCGTACTTCTCCGCGTACAGGCCCAGGCTGGGCAGGGAGCAGTTCATGTCCATGGCCAGCAGGTCCACGGCGCCCGTGGCCAGGGCGTACTCCTGGGTGATCCAGTTGCCGGTCAGCCCCCGGAAGACGTCGTCGGCGGCGAAGCGCTGCATCAGCTCCTGGCCGGTCTCGATGGATCCGATGATGCGCACTCCCCTCGCGCCGGCGGCGCGGGCCAGTTCCTGAATTTCGGGCCGGCGGGCCACCTCAATCAGGGCCGCGCCCACGAAGGGCTTGTGGCCGTGGGGCAGGACGTTGACGTAATCCGGGTCCAGGATGCCCAGGTCCACCTCGGCCTCGTGGGGCTGCGGGGTGCCGAAGAGGATGTCCTGGACGATCTCCAGGGGCACCAGGGCGCCGTAAACCGTGGCCAGTCCCAGGCGCAGGCCCGCCTTGGCCAGGGTGACGTAGTGGCCGTCGATGCTGGTCATGGTGCGGGTGGTGGTCTCCAGCAGCTCGTGGAGGGGACCGCCGGGAAGGATGCCCAGTTCCCGCCACACCTTCTTGCGGCTCTCGGGCGCGAACTTTTCCACGAAGGTTCCGGGCCGGTCCGTACCCTCGTGCAGGGCGGCCAGCACGGCGTCGGCCACGGCCGCCGCGCGCTCGGACGCGCTTCCCGCCGGCACGCCCAGCTGATCGGCAAACAAGTGCAGTTTGGCCTCGTCCCTGATCCCGTAGGGCGTTTTGCCGGCCGCGGTCGCTTTAAGGGTGCGGGCCGCCTCCTTGCAGTGGTAGGTGTAGGCCGCGGCCCCGAACTTGGCCCGGTGCACCATGTTGCGCATGACCATGGCCGCGCCGTCGATGCCGCAGGCGCCCCTCTCCACCTTACCCGGCACCACGCGGCAGGGGCCGTTGCTGCACAACTGGCAGCTTAAGCCCCGCATGCAGAACTGCTTACAGCGCACCTTCTCCTGATCGGCGAAACGGTCCGCCACGTTGGTGAGTCCCGCGGCCCTGATGCGCTCGTACATGGCGTTGACGGTCTCGTGGTGACTGATCACGCTTTTCTACCTCCCCGCGAGTTTTTGCAATTCTGAAAAGTCTTCCGCCCGGCGCTCCTTGATGTCCCCGCGGATGCCGACGAGCACGGTCTCCAGGGGAATCTGCCTGCCGGCCGCGGCCAGAGCCTCCCTGGCCAGGTGCACCAGGCCGTAGCAGCACGGCACCTCCATGTAGGCCACCAGGACGCTCCGCGGCCGGGCCTCCAGGAAGATGCGGCGCAGCTTCTCCCGGTAGGCCGCCACGTCGTCGAACTTGGGGCAACCCACCACCACGGCCCGGCCCCGGAGGAAATCGCGGTGGAAGCCGGCGCAGGCCACGGGCACGCAGTCGGCCGCCACCAGCAGGTCCGCGTCCTTGAAGTAGGGCGCCGCGGGCGAGACCAGGTGGAGCTGCACCGGCCACTGGCGGAGTTCCGACCGCACGTTCCCGCCTGCGGCCTCCCGGGACCCCGCCTCCTCCGGCACCTCTGCGGGGCCCCAGGCGAGTTCCTGGCAGGAGCAGGTGATGCCTCCGCCCGACTCAGGTCCCGCCGCGGCCGGGGCCTCCAGCCCGTGGGCCCTGAGGTGCTCCAGGTGGCGGGCCAGCAGTTCCGGCGATTGTCGGCGCAGGTGGGCGATGACCCCCTCGGCGTCGTACTCCTCGGCCTCGCGCTCCTCGATGGTCAGGGCCCCCTTGGGGCACTCGCCCAGGCAGGCGCCCAGGCCGTCGCAGTAGCTCTCCTTCACCAGGCGGGCCTTACCGTCCACCACGGCCAGGGCCCCCTCGGGGCAGGCCGGCAGGCACAGCCCGCAGCCGTCGCACTTCTCCTCGTCAATGCGGATGATCTTCCTGCGCGTCATCCGATGCCGCCTCCTTTCTCCGCACCAGCCTCTCGTACAGCTCGTCGCCCACGCACTCGCGCGCGTACTTGCACCACTGCACGCAGGACTGTACGTCGTTGTACACCGTGAAGCCGCACTTCTCGCAGTTGACCTTCACGTCCACCGAGAACACTTCCACCTCGCTGCCGCACTCCGGGCACTTCTTGATCTTCAATTCCGGGGTGCGGATGAAAAGGGTACCCGGGCATCTGTCGAGCATGGCCATCCCCCCGTCCGTTGCGTGGTATTCCCGCAGCCGCGACTGTGTTTCTCCGGACCGCAGCTCCGTCCCCTGGGGTAGCAAGGGGCGTGCCAGGGAGGAGAGGCCGGGCGCGCGGGCTCCAGAACGCCCCTGCGCCGCGCGCTGTGGGCCGAAGCACGAAGCGTACCCGCCTCCCTGCGGAGCTGTGTATCACATTGAGTGAGACAGGCCTTTGAGACGTCGTGAAGGGCGTGGCGGCACGAAGAAGGCGCGGCGGAAGTGTCTCGGCGGCAGCCGGTAGTGAGACAGGATTCGAATTTTCTGCCCTACCACCAGTACAGGGGGTAACGCCGTCCGGGCACGCAGTTGTTGAAGATCAGGGCAATGAGGACCAGCAGGGCCGCGCCGGCGAAAACGGGCGTGAGCACGAAGGCGTAGCCCTGGCCCTGGGCCACGGCCACGAAGGCGGTGGCGCCGCCGGGCGGGTGCAGGGTGCGGGTGACCAGCATGACCAGGACGGCCAGGCCCACGCCCAGGGTGATGGTCCACCAGGTGGTCCCCAGGAGTTGGCCGATGGCTACGCCCGCCAGGGCCGAGACCACGTGTCCGCCGACCACGTTGCGCGGCTGGGCGAAGGGGCTGGCGGGCGCGCCGTAGAGCAGGGCCGCCGTGGCGCCGAAGGAGGCCACCAGGAGCGGCAGGCCGTAGTGGAAGCTCAGGAAGGAGACCACGCCCACGCCCAGGACGCTCCCGGCGGCCGCGCACCACACCTCGCCCGCGGCCGGACGGGGCGGGCAGCTGGCGCACGGACGTATGCGGTACAGGATGCGCGACACCGGGCCGACGGCGCCGTTCTGGGGCGCGGTGCGGGACCCCCCGGTCGCGCCCGCGGGACCGCGCGGGCGTTCGTTGTGTGCGGCCCGGGCCGGCGCGGCGGTCCCGTGCCCCTCCTCCGGATGGCTCCGGTCGCCGGCGACGCGCACGGAGCCCCGGACCCGCCCTCCCCGGCCGGTATTCCCCCGGCCGACCGCGACCCCGGAGCCCGGGGTTTCCCGGGTCGCGGCCTTGACCGCGTTCCTTTCGGACAAGGTGCATCCCTCCTCGGCACGCCGCCCCGTCGAACGGCCGAGATTCCCTTTGCGGTGGTGCGGACCTTGCTGCGGACTCCCCTTTGCAAAGTGCGTGCCCGACGTTGAAAACAGGAGGGCGGCCGCAGCGGGCCGTATGTCTCACCGGAATCGAGACACTTTCCGGTACAGAGAAGACGTAGCGGCGAACTTCGGAAGCGCAAATGTCTCACCCCAACCGTACGGATGAAACACGAAGCGGCGTAAATAAAGGGCCCGCTCCTGGCCGCCCTGTCCCTGGTGGCCACGGTGGCCCTGCGCCGAACTACTTCCGGCCCAGATAGCGGTAGAGGGTGGCCCGGCCCACGCCCAGGAGCCGGGCCGCCTTTACTTTGTTGCCGCCGGCCTCCCGCAGGGCCCGCTGCACGGCCTCGGGGGTGAGCTTCCTGCGGCCCGCGGACAACGAAGGGGCCGGTCGGGAGCCCTCGGTTACCTCCGGCGGCAGGTGCTCGGGCTCGACGGTGTCGCCCGCGCACTTCACCAGGGCGAACCGTATGGCGTTCTCGAGCTGGCGCACGTTGCCCGGCCAGTGGTACTCCATGAGGGCCGCCAGGGCCCGCTCCGAGAGCCGCACCCCGGGGCGCCGGGCCTCGGCGGCGTACCGCTCCAGGAAGTGGGCCGCGAGCAGGGGAATGTCGTTGCGCCGCTCCCGCAATGGGGGTAGCGTGATGGGCACCACGCACAGCCGGTAGTAAAGGTCCTCCCGGAACTCGCCCCGGGCCACCAGCTGCTTCAGGTCACGGTTGGTGGCGCTGACCACGCGCACGTCCACCTTTACGGTCCTTTCCGCGCCCACGGGCTCGAAGGTGCCCTCCTGGAGCACGCGCAGGAGCTTGACCTGCGTGGCGGGCGGCAGCTCCCCCACTTCGTCCAGGAAGATGGTGCCGCCGTCGGCCAGGGCGAAGCGGCCCTTCTTGTCCCGGATGGCCCCGGTGAAGGCGCCCTTGACGTGGCCGAAGAGCTCGCTTTCCAGGGTACCCTGGGGCAGGGCCCCGCAGTTGACGGCCACGAAGGGGCCGCGGGCGCGCCACCCCTCACGGTGGATGGCGAGGGCCACCAGTTCCTTGCCCGTGCCTGTCTCGCCCTGGATGAGCACCGGCACGTTGCTGTCGGCCACGCTGCGGATGAGGTCGAAGATGCGGAACATGCGGTGATCCCGTGTGATGATGCCGGCGAACTCCTGTTTCTCGCCCAGCCGGCGCTCGAGTTCCAGCTCGCGCGTCCGGTCGCGGTAGGAGGCCAGCACGCCGATGGCCCGACCGGCGTTGTCCCTCATGGGTACCACCGACATCTCCACCCGCCTGGTCTCCCCGCCCCTGGTGGCGATGTCCAGGGTGTAACTCACCTCGTGCTCAGGTACGCACATACCCTTTTCCGCGAAGGAGCACCTGTGCCCGCAGAAACCCCCGGGGAACACCTGGTAGCAGTCGCGGCCCAGCACCTCCTCGCGCCGGTAGCCCGTGATGCGCTCGGCCGCGCTGTTGAAGAAGAATATGCGGCGGGACAGATCGTGGGCCACGACGCCCTCGGTGAGGCTGTCGAGGACGCGCACGGCGTTGTCCTTCAGCGTCACCAGGGCCTGGAAGTAGCCGTAGGCGAAGAGGGAGTGGACGCGCCCATTGATTTCGTCCCGGCACTGCCTCAGGGCCCGGAGGAGTTCGGCCTCGTCCCGGTCCCCCGCCAGGGGATCGGGCAGGTTCCAGTAGACCACGCCGTGGATGCCCTGGAGCACCGGGTACTGCTCCCGCACCCGGGGGCTGAGCACCACCACCAGGTCGAAGGGCCGGGGGCCCAGTTCCTCCAGGGAGGGACCGGGGGCGGGGTCCACCTCCACGCCGGCCTCGGCCATGGCCCGCACCACCAACGGGTGGACCCGGCCCCTGCGGAGTCCGGCGGCCAGTACCTCAACACCGGGGGGCGCCAGGGCGCGGGCGAAGGCCCCGGCCATGGGGCCACGGCAGGCGTTGTTCTCGCCCACGAACAGGACCTGCTTCACGCCACGCCCTCCCCCACCACGCGCTCCAGGAACAGGGCCACGAGGCGCGGGTCCAGCGCGCTGCCGGCCAGGTCCCGGAGCCTGGCCGCGGCCTCCTCCGGGCCCAGGCCCTCTCCGGCGGGGGGCTCGGCGACGAGCGCCGCGTAGGTCTCGGCCACGGCCAGAACGCGGCATTCGGGCGGGATTTCCTCCCCCTTGAGCCCCAGGGGGTAGCCCAAGCCGTCCCACCGCTCGCGGTGCTTTAAGATCAGGTCCGCCACGGGCGCCAGCTCCGGCACGGCCAGAGCGATGCGGTAGCCGAGCTCCGGGTGGCGCTCCACCTCCCGCCTCTCCTCGGGGGTCAGGGCCCCCTCGGGCCGCGAGAGAACGCGCTCCCCCAGGCCCGCCTTGCCGATGTCGTGGTACCGCGCCAGGAGCAGGAGATCCGCGGTCTGCCTTTCGCCCAGGCCCGCGGCCCGGGCCAGGGCCGCGGCCAGCTTCCGCACCCGTCCGGCCCTGGCCGCGGCCGGGCGGTCCAGGTCGTCCAGCCTCCTGAAGATGGCCTGCACCACGGCCTCCCGGGCCCCGCGGTTGCCCAGGAGCTTATCCCGGTACATGTTGTGGTCCGCCTCCTTCAGCAGGTCGCGCAGGCGCGTGGCCGCGTCGCCCGTGGCGCAACCCACGGACACGCTCAGGGGAAGTTCCGGCCCGGAGGCGTTGTAGGCCGCCACGGCCTCGCGGATGCGCCGGCAGGCGTCCTCAACCACGGGCCGCGGGGCACGCGGCAGCAGGGCGGCGAACTCGTCGCCGCCGATGCGAGCCACCACGTCGCCGGAGCGGAAGCACTTCCTTGTCACGGTCGCGGTCGCGATCAACAGGCGGTCCCCGGCGTCGTGGCCCAGTACGTCGTTGACCAGCTTAAGCCCGTCCACGTCCCACATGACCACGCTCACCGGCGCGTAGCGGCCCCCCTCCAGGCGCCCCATCTCCTGGTCGAAATAGGCGCGGTTGTAGAGCCCGGTGAGGACGTCGTGGAAGGTGAGGAACTTCAGCTCCTCCTCCATGCGCCGGCGCTCGGTGATTTCCAGGGCCACCTCCACCGCGCCGACCACCCCGCCTCGCTCGTCCCGCACGGGATAGGCCCGGATGAACCAGAACCGGCCGTCGGGGGACCGGACCTCCCCCTCCCGGGGCTCGCCCGAACGCAGGGCGGCCTCCACCGGACAGCCCTCGCAGGGCCGGTCGCGGCCGTACCACACCTCGTAGCAGCGGCGGCCCACCAGTTGCTCCGGGGACAGGCCCACCGAGGCGGCCGCAGCCCGGTTGGCCCACAGCACCCTCATCTCGGCGTCCTGGTAGACCACCAGCTCCAGCATGGCGTCCAGAATGAGGGCCTTCTCGCGCTCGGACCGGCGCAGGGCCTCCTCGGTGCGCTTCTGTTCGGTCACGTCCATGTAGTTGCCCAGGACGGCCCGCTCGCCGCGGCACCGGATGGAGGCCACGGTCTCCATCACCCACCTTACCTCGCCTTGCTTGGTGACCACCCGGAACTCGTAGGGTGCGGAGCGCTCCCCCTTGAGCATCCGGATCACGTTTTCCCGCACCGCGTCCCGGTCCTCGGGCAGGACCAGTGCCAGGGAATCCGTGCCCAGAAGCTCCTCACGGCCGTAGCCCGTGTGCTGCTCGAACCGGGGGTTGACGAACCGGAACTTCCCCTCCTGCACGATGTAGATGCCGATGGGCGAGCTGGTGGCGACGGTCTTGAAAAGTTCCTCGCTCTCCCGCAGCCGCCGCTGGGTACGCTCCAGGGCGGCCAGCATCTCGTTCACCGTTCCGGCCAGGACCGCCAGTTCCCCGCCCCCGGCTGGCGCCACGCGGACCCCCGCGTTGGCGGCCTGCCCAACGCGCCGCACCTCCTCGCCCAGGCGGGCCAGGGGCGAAAGCACCGTCCTCTCCAGGAGCAACCACGTCGCGGCACCGGTCACCAGGCCCACGGCCAGCAGCGACAGGCCGAAGTAGCGCAAAGCAACCCGGCCCTCCCGGTAGATCTCCCTTGGCACCTCGACCCCCAGCGCCAGGGCCGGGCGGCCGTAAATGTCGGATACCAGGGCGTAGCCGGCCACCCGCTCACCGTCGAGGGGCCGTACCAGGGGAACCCCGGGCGCCAGGGTGGCCACGGCCGCCCGCCAGTCCTCGGGCAGGTCCGGCACGTCGGGCCGCCGGAACTCCACGGAGAGCCGGGTGGTGGCGGCCAGGCGCGTGGTTTCGTCGCGGTCCAGGAAGCGACCGATAATCAGGGTTCCCCGCGCCGGCCCGCCGTACTCGCTGGTGAGGATGGGCCGCGCGGCCACGAGCATGGGGCCCGCCGGCAGCATGAGCACGCCCTTCGTCCCGCTCCGCCCGTCGGGGCCGTGGCGCAACAGGGGCGCATTTGGCACCAGGTGCTCTTTCAGGCCCGGCGGCAGGGGGGTCTCCACCCCTGCCTCCAGGTCGAAGGCCTTGCCGAACACAATGCGGCCCGTGGTGTCCACGAAGAGCATCAGGTTGAACCTCTGGTTCACGAAGGTCGTGTCCACCAGGTTGGCCCTGATGTACTCCTCGTTGCGGTCCACCACGAACTCGTAGGTGTCGTCCCAGGCGGCCCAGTCCACGCAGCGGGTGTCCAGCGCGTCCAGGGTCTCGGACAGGGCCCCCAGGGCGCGCTCCACGTTGCGGCGCACGCTCCGGTCCTCGAGCTCCGCGAAGCTGCGGCCCAGCACCTCCCAGGCCACAAGGTACAGGGCCGCCATCACACAGGCCAGCACCAGGCCCACCGTTAACGGAATTTTCAGACGCAGGCTCACGTCGGAACCCCCAACAGGATCTCCGCTTCACCCGCAGGCCCGGGTGTGGGCACAGGGACCGCCACCCGTGCCGCCGCGGCGCGCGATCCCAAAACTTAATTCAGGATAAGACCCGCCGTCCGGATGGTGCGGCGCACCGTCCCTCAGGCCGCCGGGCCTTCGGACGGCTCCTCCTTCTCCAGGGCCGCGAGCAGCGCCTTCTCGCCGTTTCCGTCCTCGGGAAAGCCCACGATCCGGAAACGTACCGGGGTCACGCCCGCGCGCTCCAGCACCCTCTGTACCTTCTGGCGCACCACCTCGGCCCCCTCCCTGGGGGTGACGGGCAAAAGCAGCACCAGCCCCCCGCCCGGGGCCGGCAGGCAGGCGTCGGTTTCCCGCAGGACCGCGGCCACCCTGGCCCGCAGGTCCTCGACCTCCTCCGGGTCCAGGCCCGCGGGCAGACCCACCCCCAGCAGCGAGACCGGGGTGTTGCCCCGCCGGCCGCGCTTGACCTCCTTGCGTACTTCGGCCTCCAGCCGCAGGCGCAGCTCGGCGGGCGACGGCCCGGTCCGCGCCAGGGGGCCGACGATCTTCTCCAGCCGGGTCAAAAGGGCCTCGTCCGTGAAGGGCTTCAGCAGGTAGTCCACGGCCCCCAGTTCCACGGCCCGCCGCACGTCGTTGGGAGCCGCGGACACGGAAAGCACCATCACGGGCACGCGCGACAGCCCGTGTTCCTCCCGCAGGCGCCGCAGGGCCGTCAGGCCGTCCATTCCCGGCAGGTACAGGTCGAGGATGACCAGGTCCACGCCGGCCACCAGCTCCGGAGCCGCCAGCAGGTCCTCGGCCCGGCGCATCTCCAGGACCTCCACATTGAGACCCGCCAGGGCGTTCTTGACCCTGAGGCGTACCAGCGGCGAGTCGTCCACCACCAGCACGGTCTTTTTGTCCGCCAAAGGCATCACCGCCGGTCACAATGCTGTGGTGCCGCGGAAGCATACCGCCCGCAATGATATTCGCGTCTTCCAAGCCGGATTCCTATCCGGGCGCCCCAAAAAAAATCGCCTGCCCAACCGGGTACCTGGCCTCGACCGCCGCGTGCCGTCGCCGCCGGGGAAGTCGCTACCCCCGCCCGGGGGCCTCTACTGCTCCCGATCGATCGGACGCCCCATGGCGAACGGAAGTTTTGGACGGGGGCATCCGTCCGTGTTATAATTCTCGTAACAAGCCCGCATTTTTGGCAACGGGGGGACCGAACGTGGCCGTACCCGAGCACCTCAAGTTCACCTACGAGGATTACCTGCTCCTGCCCGAAGACAGGAGGTACGAGCTGATAGGGGGCGACTTCTTCGTGACGCCTTCGCCGAAGCCCAGGCACCAGAGGGTGAGCCTCAACCTGGCCAACTTGCTGTGGTCCTACGTCCGGGCCCACGGGTCGGGAGAGGTCTACGAGGCCCCCCTGGACGTTTACCTCAGCCGCTACGACGTGGTGCAGCCGGACGTGCTGTTCGTGCGCCGCGAGAACCTGGCCATCGTAGAGGAGAACTACGTCCGGGGCGCCCCCGACCTGGTCATCGAGATCCTTTCGGAGTCCACCCGCGAGCGCGACCTGGACCTGAAAAAGAAACTCTACGCCCGCCACGGGGTGAGGGAATACTGGATCGCGGACCCCGACGCCCGCACCGTCACAGTATACCTTCTGGAGGGTGACGCCTACGTACAGACCGGGGTCTACGGCCCGGCGGACACCTGGCGGCCCCACGTGCTGCCGGGCCTGGAGGTGAGGGGTGCCGAGGTGTTCGACTGAGGTCGGAGGCCCTGCTGGGGGCCGTCACCCCGGAGCAGTTCTCCCTGGCCCCGGACCCGGTGGCGCAGAAGCTCGTGCCGGTGGAGGTTTTGCTGATGACCACGTAAGGAGGCGGTCCTGATTGGGCGAGGTGCGCGTAGAAATCTTGCTGGAAAACTACCACGATGCCCTGCTGGCCCGCCGGGGCTATCTGGCGCGGATGCCGTGCGGCGGGAAAGGGTCCGCGTGCTGGCGGACTCGGGCTGCACCATGCTGGTGCTGCCCCAGGACCTGGTGGAAAGGCTGGGCCTGGAGCTATCCGGGGAAAGGATCATCGTGACCTGCGCCGACGAGCGCAGGGAAGAAAGGCCGGTGGCCGGCCTGGTGACGGTCCGGACGGGGGACCGCAGCATGCAGACCGATTGCGTGGTCGGCCCGCCGCTGAGCGAGCCCCTGCTGGGCCAGATCGTGCTGGAGCGGCTGGACCTGCTGGTGGACTGCCGGGAGGGGAAGCTGGGCCCCCGGCCCGAGTCGCCCTACCTGCCGTCGCTGAAGATGAAGGGCGTGCGCGGCGCGCACCGGGAGTCGGTCGCAGTGTGCACCCGCTAGCAGCTACCGGGCACCCGAGTGCGGGGCGCTCCCCGGCGTCACCGCTGCGCCGGTGACGCTCAGAATTGTGACGATTGTGCCCCGGAGCGTTGGTCTGCGATCTAAGTAACTGCACCATCCGTGCCGAATACTAATAACGATGACTAGGAGGCGAAGGGCAAACCCGCCGAAAGGCGGGGGCGCAAAGCCACGGGCCTACGGGTGCCGTTGCACCTACGGCGGCCGGGCTGCCTTACGGGACCCCACCCGTAAGTAGGCGGACGAGCTTACGGGTGCGGGTCCCGCGGTTTTAAGGGGCCGGCACCGGGGGAGGTGAAAGGGGGTCCGGGGACGAAAGTACTAGTGTAAGCGGATTGCGTCCGAGCGGCCGCGGCCGGCGCCAGCGTGAAGGCGGCCCGCCGGGGCGGCGTGGAACCTTCCATGAAGGAGGACAAACAATGCCGAGTAATATTGGGAAACACCTGAAGGAACGGCGCGGCTTCACCCTCATCGAGCTCATGATGGTCGTGGCCGTGATCATCATCCTGGCCGCGGTGCTGATACCCAGGATCGGGGCGGCGAGGAAAGAGGTGAAGGTCACCGCGGTGCTGCAGAACGCCAACATGGTGCGCGGCATTCTCGAAACGCTCATTGACAAGAGCAACTACCAGAGCTCGGATAATGGTGCGAAGCTGCTGGGTGAGCGGCTCGAGGCGAAGCTCGATGCTCTTGACGGCGACAACTCCGATGACGAAACCGACGCCACCAACCCTTACAATCAATCCGATAAGCTCGTAACCGGCACGACCGACAACGGGTGGGAAGACTGGAGCGGGACGAGCAATAATGCCGTGGTTGCCATCGACTGGAACACGACGACTAGGGGCGGGGCCCCCAACTGGGCCGACGCTAGGTGGAGTGACCCTGATTTGGCCGGGTGTGTGATGGTGGCTATCTACCGCACCTCGGGTGATCAGACCTGGGCCGATGTGGTCCCCTACGACAGCGGCGGGACCCCGATGGAGGAAGCCAAACAGACCGTCAAGCCATAACAACGCATTTTTTACGTGGGGACCGATAATGCGGGCGGGTAGCACCGGCGCGCGCCCCCGCCTCGGCGAGCTCCTGGTGAAGGCCGGGGTTCTGAGCCGGGAGCAGCTGGCGGCGGCGCTGGAGAAGCAAAAGCAAACGGGGCTGCGTTTGGGCGAGCTGCTCATCCGGGAGGGGCTCCTGACGGAGGAGCAGCTCGCCCGGGTGCTGCAGGAGCAGCTCGGTATTAAGGCCGTGGACCTCTCGCGGGCCTACATCGACCCGCGGGCGGTGCGGCTGGTGCCCGAGGCCCTGGCGCGGCGCCACGGCCTGGTGCCGCTACGGGTCGAGGACGGGCACCTGGTGGTGGCCATGCGCGACCCCCTGGACTACTTCGCCCTGGAGGACGTGCGGCTGGTGGCCCGCATGCCCGTGCGGCCGGTCATCGCCACCGGCAGCGCGGTGCAGGAGGCCCTGGGCCGGGCCTACGGCGGCGAGGCCGTGCGCCGGGCCCTGCCCGCGGCCCCGGCGGTGCCCCGGGAGGCGGCGGCCGAGGTGGCGGCCGCGGCCGACGTGGAGTCCGCGCCCGTGGTGCGCTTCGTCCGGACCCTGCTGGAGAACGCCGTGCGGGCCGGGGCCAGCGACGTGCACCTGGAGCCCGACGAGGACGGCGTGCGGGTGCGCTGGCGGGTGGACGGTTTCCTGCGGGAGGCCCTCACCGTGCCGCCCGAGACCTACCCCTCGGTGGTGGCCCGCCTGAAGATCATGGCCAATTTGAACATCGCCGAGCACCGGGTGCCCCAGGACGGGCGCACGGCCGTACAGGTGGACGGCCGCGAGGTGGACGTGCGGGTCTCGGTCATGCCCGTGGTGCACGGGGAGAAGGTGGCCCTGAGGCTGCTGGACCGGTCCGGGCTCTTGCTGGACAAGCGCCGGCTCGGGCTCTCTCCCGCCAACCTCGCCCGCTTCGACGACCTGCTGCGGCGGCCCCACGGCATTATCCTGGTCACCGGGCCCACCGGTAGCGGCAAGACCACCACGCTGTACGCCATGCTGCAGGAGTTGAACGACGCGAGCAAGAACATCGTCACGCTGGAGGACCCGGTGGAGTACCGCCTGAAGGGCATCAACCAGACCCAGGTGCACCCGCGGGCCGGGCTCACCTTCGCCGCGGGCCTGCGGGCCATTCTGCGCCAGGACCCGGACATCATCATGGTTGGCGAGATCCGGGACCTGGAGACGGCCGAGGTCGCGGTGCGCGCGGCCCTCACCGGGCACCTGGTGCTCTCCACCCTCCACACCAACGACGCGCCCTCGGTGGTTACCCGCCTGGCCGACATGGGCATTCCCCACTTCCTCATCGCGGCCTCCCTGGCGGGCTGCATTGCCCAGCGTCTGGTGCGAAAGGTGTGCCCGGAGTGCGCGGAGACCTACGAGGCCACCCTGCAGGAGAAGGAGATCCTGGGGGTCGAACGGTCCGACACGCCGGTGCTGCGCCGCGGCCGGGGCTGCCCCTGGTGCCTGAACACCGGATACCGGGGCCGCACGGGCATTTTCGAGATCCTGACGGTCACCGAGGCGGTGCGCCAAGCCATCGACCGCAAGGTTACCGCGGACGACCTCAGGGCGCTGGCGGGGCGCGAGGGCACGGTGGACCTTTTCGCCGACGGCCGGGAGAAGGTGCTGGCGGGCGAGACCACCCTGGCCGAGCTGCTGCGGGTGACCCGCGGGCAGTAGCCGTTGGCCGGCGGGCCACCGCCGGTCGGGGGCCGGAGCCGGATACCCCGCCGGGAAAAGGGGAGCGACAGACCCGGCCCGTGCCGGGGGTGAATGCCGGCACCTGCCTTGCGGGTGGCACCGGTGGTGTGAGAGTTTCGGGGGGGTTGCAGCGTGGAGTTCGCCTACCGGGCCGCGGACCCGAACGGCAAAACCGCAACGGGCGTACTGGAGGCCGCCGACGCCGCGGAGGCGCGGCGTATCTTACGCAACCGCGGCCTGCTGGTGCTGGAGCTGAGGCCCCGCCGCCCCTCCTGGCGTGAGGCTCTGGAGCGGCTCCTGTGGCGCGTGCCCGTGCCCCAGGTGGCCCTGTTCTGCCAGCAGCTGGCCTTCGCCCTGCGGGCCGGGCTGGACCTGCTGCGGGCCCTGGACGTGGTGCGGCGGCAGGCCCCCGGCCGGGCCGTGCGCCGCGAGGCCACGCGCCTCTGGCAGGAGGTGCAAAAGGGGCGTCCCCTCTCCCAGGCCATGGCGGACCGGGCCGGCACTATGCCGCCTCTGCTGGCCCAGATGCTGGCCGCGGGCGAGGCCGCCGGCAACCTGGACGAGACCCTGGCCCGCATGGCCGCGTACTACCGCCGGGAGGCGCACCTGAAGCAACGCCTGCGCAGCGCCCTGGCTTACCCCGCCCTGCTCTTCACCGTGGCCGCGGGACTGGTTTTCTTCTTTCTCAATTTCCTCCTGCCCGAACTGCTCAAGGTTTTCGCCGAAACCGGCGCCCGGCTACCGCCCCTCACCCGGGGGCTGGTGGCCGTGGCCGGGCACGCACGCGTGTGGGTGCCCGCGGGCCTTGCCGCCCTGGCCGGCCTCGTCTTCCTTTTCGGCCCCGGGGCGTGCGGCCGGGTTCGGGCACTCCGCGACCGGACCGTGGTCCGCCTTCCCCTGGTGGGCCGGGTGGTGAGGGATGCCGTCCACGCCCGCTTCGCCCGCGGACTGGCGCTGCTGTTGCGCAGCGGCATGCCCCTGGTGCGGGCCCTGGAGCTGCTGGCCCAGACCGCGGGCCACACCCGGGCCGAGGCCGCGGCCCTGGCCGCGGCACGGGAGGTGCGGCGGGGCGGCCGCATCTCCTCGGTCGTTGCTGGCGAGGCCTTCTTCGACCCGGTGGTGGGCCAGATGACCGCCGTGGGCGAAGAAATCGGCGAACTGGAAAGGCTGCTGGAGGAACTGGCGGACTACTACGAGCAGCAGGTGGAGGCGGGTTTCGCGCGGCTGGTGGCCCTCACCGAGCCCCTGGTCACCGTGGTGGTGGCCGCCGTGGTGGGTCTGCTGGTGATCTCGGTGCTCACGCCCATGTTCGACATGATCAAGCAGGTCCGGCACCTGCGCTGAAGGCCACCCCGCGCCGGGTACCGCCGCCTGCGGGCCGGCGGTGCGCAAGGTTGGTGCCGGGCGCGGGACCGGAAAGAGGGGGTCCGGGATGAGCCACGACACCGGGCGAGAGGGCGGCGGAGCCCGGTTCCGCCCGCCGAAATGGACCCTGCCTTTCGCGGCCGACTCCGGTTGCGGCCGGGCTCCCGGGCGCGGGGGATCGGAGCCGCGCCGGCCGGCCGCTTCCAGACATCGCAAGGCGGTGACGGGGCGCCCGGGACGCGCGGCCACGGGCTTCACCCTGGTGGAGGTGATGGCCGCGGTGGCCATCGTCGCGGTGCTGATGGCGGCCGCCCTCCCGCTCTACCACGTGCTGGCGGCCGAGTACCGCCTGGCCGGCGCCGCGGCGGACCTGGCCGCGGAGCTGGAGTACGCCCGGCGCCTGGCCCTCGAGCAGCGTGGCCACACGGGCGGGGGCGGCGGGCGGTACTTCGGCGTAACGGTGCTGCCGGACCGCTTCCTGCTGCGCCCGTACGACGGCACCACGCCCCTCGACCCGCCACTGCGCGAGACTCCCTTCCCACCGGGCGTCGAGGCCGCGGCCTTTAACGGCCTGACGCTGCCGGAGAACGGGGCTACGGTACGTTTCGACGCCCGCGGTTTGCCCCGCGACGAGACCGGCCGGGTAAGCGGCGGCACCTTCGGACTGCGCGACGCCCGGGGGCGCACCACCACCGTGACCGTTTCGGCGGCCGGCCGGGTGGCGTCGGAGTGACGGGCCGAACGGAGGCCGGAGGCGCGCCGCGCCCCGGAAAGCCGACGCCGGCTGGTCGCGGGCCCGGGTACGGGCCACGGCCCCCCGACCTTCGGCCGCCACGTCCTGCGGACCGCCGCCGGGTCGGACCGCAGCCGCGGGCTACCCTCCGGCCGGGCCCTTACCGCCGCTGCGGCACCGCGCGGTGACCCGGCCGGCACGGGGACATGACGCCGACCCGCCGCAGAACGCCTGCGCGGGGCCACGCAAACCCGGACGCGCGCCCGCCACGGGGGCGGACCCTGGGCCGGTGGCAAACACCGGTGCCGCGCCGCCGGCACCGCAAAGACCTGACCACCGCACCCCCGAACCCGCGTTGGGCTCCCCCGCGGGGGGCGGTGACCCGCACCGCAGGCGCGGCCGGACGACGGGAGGACGAGACCCCCATGGCAGCGTCAGGACCACCCGCAAGGGGTGTACGGCCCCAGGAGCCGCCGGGCAGACCTACCCGCGGTTCACAGGCCGCGGCATCCGGGCGCGCCCCGGTCCACCCGCGGCCGGCCGGCAGCTCCGGCGTCACGCTCCTGGAAGTGCTGGTGGCCGCGGGCCTGCTGGGACTGCTGCTGGGATACACGGCCTTCGCCTGGGGCCACCAGGCCCGCCTGGCCCGCGGGGCCCGCGAGGAGACGCGCATGGCCCTGGTGGCCCAGGCCCAGATGGAGATACAGCAGGCGAACCCCATCCGCCCCGGGGACCCGCCCTTCTCGTTCACCATACCCGAAGGCGTGGACCAGCTGGAGTACACCGGTACCTACGGCAGCGCGGAGCTACCGGGCACCGGATACTACTGGACCGTCACCGTGGTGGTGGACCCCCGCCTGCCCGGGCGGGAAAGCTTTCCCCTGGCGGCTTACGTGCTGAATCCGGAACAATGGGACCTGAGGTAAAAGGGCAGAGCGCGCCGAACCGAGGTGCGATACCCGCGGCCCCCGGAGCCGGGACCCGAGAAAAAATCCCCGCGTACCGGCCCCGGGGTACCGGGCCTTCCGCAACAGAGGGTTGCGTGTTCGGTGGTACGCGCCGGGCCGGGCGGGCCACCGGTCCCCGGAGGGACCCTGTGCACCGTCGGATTACGCCTTGGGGTGGCACCCCGGCACGCACCGAGGTCCGGACGGCGGCCTTCACCCTACTGGAAGTACTCCTGGCCACCGCCCTTCTGGCCCTGCTCCTAGGCTACGTGGGCTCGGCCCTTTCCGGGCAGGCGCGGGAGCTGCGCCGGGGCCGGGCCGACGTCGAGGCCGTGGCCAGTGCCCGGCTGGCCACTTCCCTGGTCGTGGAGGCGGCGCGGCGGTACGATCAGCTGGAGGTGGCCGCGGACGGGCGGCGCCTTAGCGGCGGGCCCGAACGCGCCGGCGGGGGAGACGGCGCCGGACAGTGGGAACTCATCCTGAGCCTGGAGGACCGGCGGCCGGACCGGGGACAGGGAGAGGCCCTCACACGGGACACCTTCTGGTACAACCGGGCCGCAGGCGTCCTGGAGCGCTACACCGGCGGCGCGTGGGACGCCGCGGTCGCGGGGCTGGCCGACGTGACACTGCGCAGGAAACAGGCGGGCAACGTAAAGTGGGTCGAACTGACGGTCACGGCCGAGCCGCCCGGCGCCACCGGCCCCTATACGGTGAGCACGTGGCTGCGGCTGGAGCGACCGTAGCAAAAACCCCGGGCGTGCCGTCGCCGGCACGCAAGAAAGGGCTGCCGCCGCCGGGGCCGCATTTTCACGCCCCGGCGACCGCGCGGGGAGTATCGGCCTGGCCGGAACGGTACCACGCCAAACGATGGCAGTACGGGAGACGCCTGGTCGTGGATAGGTCGGGTGTGGTGCAAACCGAGGAGCGGCGGCGCGGCCGCTTTGCGAGGGCCGAACGCGAGGGAGGTTCGGCCCTGCTGGCGGTGCTGGTGCTGGGCCTGGTGCTTTCCCTCATGGCCGGCCTGGGCCTGCACCTCGTGGTCTCCGAGATCCGCCTGAACCGCGCCTTCTGCGACGGCGTGCGGGCCTACTACCTGGCCGAGTCCGGCCTGGTGTACGGGCTGGCGCAGGCACGCGCACGGCTGGAACAGGGGCAAGAGCCCCCTTTCCAGTTGGAGGGGAGCGTCGACAACCCCTTTCCGATCTATGACGCGCCGCACGGCTTCAGGTATACTGCCGTGGTTGAGGAGGCCAAGGCCAGGACCCAGGAGGAAGGCGGCCGGGGGCCGGCGGAACCGCCGGCTCAGCCTCCCGGTCAGGAAAAGAAGTCCACAGGCGAACCGGGGGGCGACCAGGAGGGCAGCGGGCCGGCACCGGAGGCCGCCGGGGGAACCGGAGACGGTGGAGGGTCGGATTCGAAAGAGAAGGAGAAGAAGTGCCGCCTGCTCCTCACGGCCCACGGGTGGTACGGGCCAGAGGACGATCCCGCCGCCACGCGGTGCATGGAAGCGCGGGTGACGGTGACCGCGAAGCGGGACGGAAAGTACCACTGGAATGTGGAGTACTGGCGCCAGATGGCGCCCGAAGCGTAGGGCGCCGTCCGGTCCCCGAACACGTTGCCGCGAAGCGCCTCGCTACGGGCGCGCCCGAGCCGTGGGGCTCCCGGAACTGCGAGTCGCGGGGGGACGCGGTGCGTGAATCGCGGACCGCTCACGGTGGCACGGCCGGCATGCCCGCGTACGACCGTACAGCCCGGGTCCTCGGCCCGGCCCCACAAGGGCGCGTGCCGCTACCGCGCATATCCGCGCCCGCCGGATTATACGACCGCGCGGTAGGCCATTCTCCTGTAGACTTACACCCGATGTCACATTTATAATAATCGTAATACGTGACAGAGGAGGTTGTGGCCCCCCTGTTCAGGTCCCGCCTAACCCTCAACGTGCGCCGGGAGTCCCTGGCCCTGCTGGCCGGCCGGCCGAGCCGCCGCCGGCCCCGCATCCTGGGGGCGGCGCTGGTGCCCCTTTCCCCTTCCCTGCTGGCCGAAGGGGTGCCCCTGCGGGAATCCGAGGTGGCCACGGCCCTGGCGCCGGTGCTCCGGGAGCGTAAATGGTTTGGGATGCCGGTACGCCTGGCCCTCTCGGCCGGGCAGGTGCTGACCCGGGTGGTGGCCCTGCCGCGCGTGGGCCGCCGCGCGGCGCACCGGGCGCTGCTGGAGGAGGCCGAGCAACTGCTCCCCATTTCCCTGGCCGACTACTACGTGGACTACCGTCCCCTGGCCCGCCGGCCTGCTGCGGATGGCACCGAATCCTTCCTGATGGCCGGGGTGCCGAAGGCTCAGGTGGAGGGCTGGGCCGCGGTACTGGGGGACCTGGGGCTGACCGTGGAATGCGTGGACGTACACCCCAACTGCGCGGTGCGGCTGCTGCGGGAATTGCGGCCGCGCGACGCGGCCCTGGTGGACGCCGGGCCCGGTGGGGTGCACGTGACCCTGGTGGGCGACGGCCTCTTTTTCCTGCACGCGGACCACCCGGGCTGGCCGCCGGAAGCGGAAGGTACGGCGGCGCTGGGGCTGACCTGGGAAACGCTGCGGCCCCACCTGGAGTTCTTCGCGGCCCGCCACTTCGGCCGCACGGTGGAGGCCGTTTTCGTTACCGGAGAACTGGCGGCGCGGCCGGGCCTGTGCGCACGGCTGGAGCGCTTGGCCGGCCTGCCCGTGTGGGTCTTCTCCGCGCACGGTTCCTGGGGCTGGAGCGCCCGCCTGCCCCCGGGGTTCGACGCCAACCCCGGGGCCTGGGCCGTAAACCTGGCGCTCCTGCTGCGTTGAGGGGGACGTGTCATGGCCAGGGAGCTGAACTTTCTTCCCGCCTCGGTAAGGCACCGGCGGGCCCGCCGCCGCAAGGCCCTGCTGGTGGCCACCGCAACCGCAGCCTTCCTGACCCTGGCCGCGGCCGGGGTGCTGGTGCCGGCGGCCCTGGCCAGGCACTACCGGGCCGAGGCCGCGGCCGTGCGGGAGCGCAACGCAGCCCTGGCGCCCCGGCTGGCCCTACAGCAGGAGGTAGCGGGCCTGGAGGGGCACTATCGAGAGTTGCAGGACCGGCTCGCCCGGATCGAGGCCGCCCGCCGCACGGTCACGCCGGTGCTGGCCCGCCTGGCCGGCAACCTGCCGCCCGGCGTTTACCTGACCTCCCTGGAGGTCAGGCCCGGGGGCCAGGTACGGCTGGCGGCGGTGGTACACGGTCCGGACCAAACCGTGGACCTGGTGCGATCCTTGCGCAACAGCGGGCTCTTCGAATCCGTGGAGGTCACGGACATTCCCCTGGAGGGGGAGCCCCGCACCATCACCCTGGCGCTAAGCTTGCGGGCCGGGGAAGGTCGGGAGGGGCACCCGTGAGAAGGCTCACTCCCCGGAAGGCCCGGCTCCTGGCGCTGCTCCTGGCCACGCTGATCCTTGCCCTCTACGGCCGCTACCTGGTCCTACCCGCGTACCGGGACCTGACCGCAGCGCGCCAGGACTACCTGGCGGCCCGGGCGGAGTACGCGGCTGTGCGGGCGCGCCTCACCGCCACGCCCGAAGAACTCGCCGCACGGCGCGACGAACTGCGGCGCCTGATACCGGCCCTGGAGGGCACCCTGCCCCGCGAGCTGGACAGCACGCGGCTGGCCCCGGAACTCCTGGCCCTGGCACGGATCCAGCGGGTGCAGGTGCGGGCCCTGAAGTTCGGCCCCGTGACCGAGCGTTCGCCCCTGGTGGTGCGCAACGCGACCCTGGAGGTGGCGGGTGGGCCGGACGACGTGTACGCCTTCCTGAAGGCCCTGGAAGGTTACTCCCGACCCTTGAGCCTGGCCGGAGTTTCCCTGAGCGCCGCGCAGGACGGCCTGACGGCCCACATCGAAGTGGAGTTCCTCGCCTTTCCCGGCCGTCCGAGCAACTCGGCCACCGGACCGCCCCTGCCGCCCAGCCGCACGCCCCTGCGCGTAATAAGGCCCCCGGAGTAGGCTACCAATACGGGCGGGTGAGGGTCCGGCGGCCGCAGGCACATGAAGGATCTCCTACGGGGCCGTGGGACACGCCCGGGAACCCGCGGCCATTCTTGCGGCTCCCGGCGGTGCCGCCCGGAGACTGCGCCCGGCATACCGCCCGGAGGCAGAGGGCCGTCCGGGCGAAAGAGAGGTCGGGGAGAACCGGCACCGGCGTCTCAGCCTGAAGCGCCTTGCGCATCTCCGCCCCCGGCCGGCACCACGATGCGGAACCGGCCCAGGGCCTCGGTCACCACGTCCCCCAGAAAGTCCTCCAGTTCCCGGTCGGACCAGCCCCTCTGTTCCTGAAAGAGGAGCCGCACCACCCGGCTGGCGAGCAGGCTTTCCACCAGGTTGGCCCGCAGCAGTTCCCGGATCTCGGCCTCGGCGCGGCGGCGGGCCTCCTCCTTTATGGCCTCGGCGGCCCGCACGGCCTCGCCCATGACGCGGGCCACGTCGCCAACCGCGGCCAGGTGCCCCCGCACATCCTCGGCTACGGCCCCGAGTTTGCGCTCCAGGATCTCCAGGTCGCGCCGCAGGGACTCGGGCATCCCGCCTTCGCGTTCGGCACCCTCCCGCAGGCTCCGCTCGCACTCCGCCAGACGCCTCTTGAGGGCCGCGTTCTCCTCCATCAGGTCCGCGCGCTCCCGCGCCCACTCCTTGAGGCGCTCCGTGAACCGTTTTTCCAGCTCAGCCAGCAACGGAGTTCCCCTCCATCGGCCCGTGTCCGGCCAGCAGTTCCCGCACGCGCCGGACGCCCTCGCGGTAGCCCTGAACCTCAGCCTCCAGCTCCGCCACGCGACGCTCCAGTTCCAGAACCCGCTCCCGCCACAGGTCCCCGGGTGGCTCGGCCGGCCGGGCCCGCTCCTCGGATAACAGGCGTTCCAGTTCCGCAATGCGCTCCGCCTGCCTCTGGTTCTCCTGGAGCAGGTCGCGGACCTTGCCCTCGTACTCCTCGATCAGCGCCTGCACCTGCTGCTTGTTATATCCGTACAGCAACTGCCGTTTGATCCCGCGCCGCAAACTACACCCCCTCCACCCGCACGACCTTCAAATCGCACTCCTGAACCACACGCCGCACAATGGCCGCCACCCACTCCTCCCACTTCTCGGGGCCGGCCGGGCCTCCGGCCACCAGGTGCCGGAAGAACTCCTCGCCCACCAGGGCCCGCAAAATGCCGTCCTCGGTCAACCGGCGCAGCCTGGCGTGCACCTCTTCCTCAAGCCGCCGCTCCAGCGCCACCTCAGCCTCCGCGGCCCGGAGCAGCATCCGGAAGATGAGGTCCACGGGTTTCGCCCACCGCTCGCGCTCCTCCCGCAGGACCGCCAGGTCCTCCCCCAGCCGGCGGCACTCCTCCTCCAGCCTGCGGCCCCGCTCCTCGGCCTCGGCCCGCGCCGCGCGCTCGGCCTCGAGGGCCCCCAGGACGGCACGCGCCTGCTCGTACAGGGCGCGGCACTCCTCGGCGCCCCGGTCCGCCGGGTGTGTGGGGGGCCCGGCCGGCCGCACCGGCTCCGGGACGACGTCAAACTCCTCCTCCCACCTGGTTTCCTCCTCCATCTGAAACTCCACGCGCTAACCTCCTCCCTCCGGACGTAGCGGTGTTGCACTTCCGCGAGCCATCTACCTCCCCGGCCCCCGTGACCCCGGCCGGAACCCGCCCGTGGGAAGACCCCGCGGCCCGGCGTGCGCGATGCGGGCCGCCCCGTTCCGGCGATGGTACGTGGCCGCTCCGCGCCTGCCACTGCGCCGTGAAGGTGATCAGAAAGGAACGGGCGATGATCTGAAGGTCCCCGGAAAAGGTGGCCCCCTGGAGGTAGGCCAGGTCGTGGGCCAGCTTTTCCTCCGGCGGGCTCTCGTAGTGGCCGTAAATCTGGGCGGGGCCGGTCAGGCCGGGCCGCACCAGATGCCGCAGGTCGAAACCGGGGCAGGAGGCCCCGATGGCCGCCACCAGCTCCGGACGCTCGGGCCGCGGGCCCACGAAGCTCATATGCCCGAGAAAAATGTTGACGAGCTGGGGCAGCTCGTCCATGGCCGTGGCCCTCAACACCCGGCCCACGCGCGTGACCCGGGGGTCGTTAGCTCCGGCCAGCACGGCCCCGGTGTGCCGCTCGGCGTCGCGCACCATGGAGCGGAACTTGTAGAGGCGGAAAACCCGGCCCCCCCGACCCACCCGCTCCTGCACGTAAAGCACGGGCCACCCGTCCTCCAGCAGGATGGCCGCGGAGATGGCCAGCCACAGGGGCACGGAGAGGAGCAATCCCGCCCCGGCCAGCAGGGCGTCGAAGAGGCGCTTCCAGGGCGAAAGGGCCCAAGTCGCAACCCTTACGTCCACGATGCCACCCCCACCCGGATCTTTTCGGCATCCGGGGTGGCATCCCTGCCGTAACAACAAAAAGCGGGCGGGAAGTTCCTAAAACACCTGATACAGGTCCAGGCGCAAGCCCCGCAGGACCGCCGAGGCGAACGGCCTCTTGTCACCGCGGCTGTAAAGTTCGACGGTTTCGCCCTCGGGGGTGATGGTACATACCTCGATGGTCCGGGCCACCGGATGCACGAACCATATTTCCCGGACCCCGTGGGTCACGTACAGCTTTTTCTTGAGGGTGCGGTCCCGCTCCGCGGTGGAGCCCGACAGGATCTCGATCACCAGGTCCGGCGCCCCCCTGATATTGGGCTCCGTGATAATGTGCTGCCGTTCCCGACTGATGAAAATGACGTCGGGCTGCACCACGTCCTCCTCCGTGAGGTAAACGTCTACGGGGGCGCTTATTACCACCCCGAGATTGTTCTCCCCCACGTGCTGCCGCAGCATAAAGTACAGATTCCCGGCCACCATCTGGTGGATCACGCTGGGCGCCGGAACCACGTAGAGCTTCCCCCCGATGAGCTCGTACCTCTTTTCGTCTCCGAGGAGGCAGTAGTCCTCATAAGTGAACCTGATGCGCTCTACGGCCACGTCCGCCACCTCCCCATCCGGCCCGAAGCCCGCTCCCAAGGGGTACCGGTCCCCGGACCTCTACCCGCGGGCCGAAGCCTCTCGCGCCGATTGTACCATGCAGCCCGGCGGGCCGCAAGGGCGCCGGCCACCGCGGGCTCCCTGACGGGTCCTACCCGATCCCGGCCATGGGCGCTCGGGCGACCCTCACGGCAGCGTGTCGCCGGCCAGGCCGTAGCTGCGGGCGAGCCACACGAAGTCCGAGAGGTCCACCCGCCCGTCGGCGTTGAAATCGGCCGCGGCGTTGAAGCCCGCCTCTCCTGCCCGGGCACCGTAGGCCAGGCCCAGGGCCACCAGGTCCGACAGGTCCACCCGGTCGTCGCGGTTCACGTCGCCGGAGAACAGCGTGACCGCCGGCACCTCCACCTGCTCCCCGGGACCCGGGCGGAAGCTCCCAAGGTAGCGGCTCAGGCAGCCGGGGCGCAAGGCCAGGAGATGATAGGTGCCGGAGGGCAGGCCCGCAAACTCAAAACGGCCCCCGGCGCCGGTCTCAACCGCCGCCAGCAAACTTCTTGCGGCGTCGTAAAGGCGCACGGTGATCCCGGCCGCCGCGCCCAGCCCCTCGGCGCCCAGGGTCCCTGCCAGGCGCGAGGCGCCGCGTACGGTGATGGTGGCGCCCTCGTAAGAAACCGGGATACTCCGGCCCCCGCCGTCTGCCAGAGAGACCGCCGTGGGGGTGATGGCCGCGTTCCCGACCCCCTCCGCCGAGAAGGTGAGTTCGGCCAGGGGCACGTCACCGCTTACCCCGGGCACCTGGCCCTGCCGGCCGGCCACCCACCAGGCGCTGCCGGCCTGATTGTCGTAGCCCTGTCGCAGCACCAGCTCGTTGAGAGGTGCGGCAACCTCGAGGGCCTCGGCCCGCAGCGCGCCCGTCGTGAAGCCCAGGGCCACGTCGGCGGCGTAAAGGTCCGCGGCGTGGTAGGCGGCGACGGTCACGGTAAACTGCGCTCCTTCGGCCACCGAGGCCGGGGCCAGCACCCGCACCCGCGCGCCGGCGGTGGTCACCTCCAGCGCAGCAGGTGCCGAACGGTGCCCCGCGGCGTCCTCGGCGGTCACGGCGTAGGTGTAGGTGCGGCCCGCCTCCAGGCCCGTGTCCTCAAAGGAGGTGACCGGGGCGCCCGTGCGGCCCGCCTCCGCCCCGTCCCGGATAACGACATAGCCGGTGACCATGAGGTCGTCGGAGGCCCGGTCCCAGACCAGGGTCACGGAGTCCGCGGACACCGCGGCGGCCCGGAGGTTGGCGGGCGCCTCCGGCGGCGCCTGGTCCGCGGCCCCGTTCACCGCCACGAAGACACGGTCCGCGCCCCCGGAACGGGCCGCCCAGGCCGGCACCCCGTCGCGCAGGCCGTAGCAGTGGAAGGTGTCCGCGGCCGCCACTTCCACCGGGGAGCCGCCGGCAACATCGTACGCGAAAAGCCCCGCGGTGCCGCCCACCGGCCGCGTGAAGGCCAGCCAATCCCCGTCCGCCGCCGGCCGCGATGCCCCGGCCGTGCCGGGCACGAGCCGCGTTTCTCCGTTGCGGTAGAGCACCAGGCCCTCGGCCCCGACCCAGGCCAGGTAGTCGCCCACCGGCACGGCGCCCAAGCGGATGGTGGAACTGTAAACTTCCTCCGCAACCCCGCCCGACAGTAAGAAGCCCAGGCTCGCGCGGTGGGTACGCCAGGTACCGCTACCGTAGCGCGCCCACACCAGGGTCTCGCCGTTCACGGCCAGGTCCCCGGCGGGGTAGTTCTTCGCCGGGTCGGCGGAGGGCCCGGCCAGGCGCACCGTCTGCCCGGTGCCGGCGTCGTAGTGGTACACGCTGGCGTTGTACCAGTCGTCGCCTTCCCCCGCGACGTAGCCGTCGCGCTTGTCCAGCCAGAGGACGTGGTTCCCGACCACGGCCAGCTGCCCCTTGCCCGCGGAATGGGTATCGATCTGGGCCACGGACTGGCCCGGCCGCCACAGGTAGAGGTACTGGTTCCGGCCGATAAAGGCCACGCCCGCCGCACCCGCGGCCAGCTCGGCCAGGCCCCCGGATTCCGACGGCACCGCGGCCGTCCACTCCTCGCCCGTGGTGCGCCGTAACGCGTGCAGCAGGCCGTCGCTCCCGACCCAGGCCACCAGGTCTCCGCCCGCAGCCGTAAGCGTCCCGTAGCCCACCTCTACCACGCTCCAGCCGGCCCGGGCCGGAGCGGGTCCAAATAGAAGGACCGGCAAGATCAGGCAGATGGCCAGGACAAATCCGGTCCGCCCGCCGCCGGCCCGTTCCTCCGGCCCGGTGGGCACTGTGCCCGCAGTATGCATTGTGCATCCCCAGTTTAGCGGCAATTCGACCCTTCCGGGTCGAATTCCTGCCACCGGCGCCGAAATTTCCCCGGTACCGCGCCGGAACTCCCGCACGCTGCCTCGCCGTACCTCCACCACGGCCGGGCGTGCCGCCAGTTCGGGGTGAATACAGGAGTAGCTGGCTCCCGAATCGAACAACGCCTCCGGTTCGGCCTCACCCATCGAGCCCTTCAGCCTGATGGTTTTGTAAGATTGCGGCGTGACTTCGCCCCCATAAGATTTGTGCCCGGCTCCGGCCTACCTATCCTTTTTCTTTCAGTCCTAACACCCGCCTGATGGCCCCGACCAGCCAGTCCTCGTCAAAGGGTTTGACGATGAAATCTTGGGCCCCGGCCGCGAGAGCCTGCAGCACCAGGTCGCGCTGGCCCATGGCGCTGCACATAATGATTTTCGCCCCGGGGTCCATCCTCCTCAACGCCCGCACGCCC
>DYER01000030.1 GCA_020725605.1 Ammonifex sp.
ACCCTGGGCGTACCTTTCACCGCGTAGGCAACCCGGTACCGGCCGGGCGCAATCATCGAGACCTCGGCAGGAAAACCCTGTCTCAGGGCCGCCGCCTGCAGCGCCTTCATCGCCGCGGTGAAGGCGTACGGCTTGGCCCCGGCGTCACAGCTCGTGGAGCCGGGTACGCGCCGCCAGTGGTACAGGATGTCCGCCACATGTCCAACGGCCCTCGTACGCTCTACGATGCGCAGCACCAGATCGTAGTCCTGGCTCCCGTCGAATTGGGGGTCAAGCCCACCCACCTCGTCGAAAACGGTGCGACGGACAACGAGAAAATGGGTAATGTAGTTCATACTCATCAACAAGTCGGGCGACAGGTCGGGCTTGAAGAACGGTTCGAACCTCTGTCCCCCAGGATCGATCTTGTCCTCGTCGGAATATATCATATCGAGGTCGGGCCTGTCGTTCAGCAACCTGGCTACGGTCCACAGGGCGTGGGGAGCCAGAACGTCGTCGTGGTCCAGAAAACCGACGAACTCACCCCGGCTTAGACCGACGGCCGCATTCGTAGCGCCCGATATCCCGCGCCGAGAAGCCAGGAAGGCAACCTTTACTCTCTCATCCGATGAAGCGCACTCTTCAAGCAGGCGCCTCACGTCCGCACGCCGGCTGCAATCGTCCGCTATGCAGAGCTCCCAGTTCTCGTAACTCTGATTTTGTACCGACTCGATGGCCGCCGCGAGCCATCGCCGATCGGGGTTGCAGACCGGCATTACGACGCTGATCAGCGGCCTGTACCGCAGATCGCCCGGGACCGGGTGGCTGGCATATCCTTTTGTCCGCTCCAACCAGAGGTGGTACCGCTGCTCTAAGTCGAATCCCGTATTCAGGTACCGCCAGCCCTTCCTCCGGCAGAAGGAGTACGTCCGCCGCGCCAGGCTTGCGAAGCCGTTATCGCGGACGATGCGAAGGGCCTTCCGAACCAGGAATAGGGCTAGTGCCACACCGCGAATACCCCTGACCCCTTCCCGACCCTCGGGTTGCGTTGCAGAAACCGCGTCGCTCCGCGTGGGCTCCTTACATCACGTGATCCAAAAGCTGAGAGACGCACGCATCCCAGGTCCGGTCCTTCAAGAAGCGTTGCCGCTCATCGGGTGTTAAGTCACGCTTTCGTTCCAGAGCCATCTCTACCGAGCGGACAAAGCCGTCCGCTGTTCTGGCCAGTATCAACCCACTACCGTCACCGTAATGTCTGGAAAGTAGCTCCAGCTCCTCCGTAGCCGTGGCCACCACCGGCAGCCCGAAGACGAGGTACTCGTTGAGCTTGGCGGGGTGCATGGCGCCGGCGTAGGGGTCGGGCCGGTAGGGGATGAGGCCCACGTCGGCGGCCCGGAGGACCCCGGCCAGTTCGATGTAGCGCCGCCGCGGCGGCAGGACATACAGGTTGGGCAGTTTGGGTAGCAATACTTCGCCGCGGGCCACGGGACCCATGAGGATGACCGAGCCCTGGGGCACGGCCTCGCACAGCGCCGCTACGGCCTCCACCCACAGTTTGCGGTTGATGCCGCCTATGTACAGCAGGCGCGGCCGCGGCAGCCGCGCCACCTCGGGGGGCGTTTCCACTTCGGCGTCCAGAAGCTCGGTGTTGAAGCCGTCGCGGAACAGCACCGGGTTTTTGGTCCGGTCCCGGTATTGGTCGAGTAGCGTGGCCGAGGCGAAGAGCGTGACGTCCGCCCGGCGCAAAAGCCTTTCTTCGAAGGGTGCCAGCCGCGGCTCCACCAGTTTGGGGTCGCTCACCACGTCGTAAACCACGCGCGCCCAGGGGAAGTCCTCGGCGAGGCGCACTGCCAGGGGCGTGGCCAGGTAGGTGAGCAGCACCACTTCCTCCGGCCGCAGTCCTTCCCCTTCCAGGAATCTCTGCACCCGCCGCCTCAAAAGGTAGTAATTCCAGGCCAGCGCCGCGGTGCTGTAGGGCCAGGGCGCGGCCAGGGGTGAGTAAACCTGCAGGTTTTCGGGCGCCGGTTCTCCGCCGTCCGCCGGGCGGAAGAGGGCCGTGCGTAGCCGGCCGATGATCCGGGGCAGGTCCGTCGGTCGGGGCGGGCGCGCGGCGGTGTTCTCCACGAACAGGACCTTCAGGCCCGCCCGGGCCAGTCCGGTGCTCAGGTGGTGCACCCTCTGGCGCAGGAAATTCCAGTCCAAGGCGGCAAGTACGACCGCACCGCGCAGCTGCAAGGGCAACGGCCCTCCCCGGGTTCTTACCTTCGCTTCTATTCGACCAAAGGTGGCCTTTTCCTTCTCGCCCACCCGGCTACCGGCACGGCGGGCCACGTTCCGGCACTCCCGTGCCCGGTCGAATCAGGAGTCCCCCTGCGGGTAGTGCTCCGGGACCTCGGCCGCCGGGAGGATCCCGTTGGCGAGCAGGGCGGTCACGGCCGCGGCCACGGGGCAGAGGCTGAGGGGCCAGGGCACCGGGGCCGGCCGGGGGGTCGCGGCGGGGAGTCCGCCGCCCGCGGCGTCCCAGAGCTCCCGCTCCCTCCGGGCCACTTCCCGGGCCTCCTGGATGCGGCGCCGTACGGTTTTGAGGTCCGCCAGGCTGTACAGCTCGGTGCCGTCGTGGAAGAGAAGCACCGTGCGGTACGGCGGGCGCTTCGCGCGGCGCACTTCCCTGAGGCGCTCCAGCGCCACGTAGCCGTTGGCCTGGGGCGAGTGGTCCGCCAGCGGCACGCAGGCCAGTACCAGCGGCCACAGGGCCACGGGCTGGTCGCGCCGCCGCTCGAGCATACGCGAGACCGCGCGGCGGCTGGCCGTTTCATCCATGCCCCGGACGCGGTAGAGGCTGCGCATCACCTGGCGCAGGGGCCGGGGCAGCACGTGTTCTCCGCCTCCCTCCAGGTAGACGACGGTCTCCTCCGCACCCCAGCCGGTGCGCCGGGGCACCAGGGCGCAGGCCTTCCGCAGTAGTTCCCACAGATCCGCGGGCACGCTATTCCCCCCTCATGCGGTGCCGCGCCGGTTGCTCTCGCGGGTCACAGGGCCGCCTGGGCGCCGCCCAGCCAGCGCTGTACTTCCTCCAGCCCGCTCCTGGTCATGCGCCAGGTGTCGCCGTCGAGGGTGATCCATCCTTCGCTCTGGGCGCGCTTCAGGTACGTGGCCAGTGACTTCAACATGGTGCCCTCCCGCAGTTCTTCCTTGAGGAGCCGCCGCACGGAGACCGCGTCCGCCTGCTGTTTGCAGATCACGTCGAGGTAATAGACCGCAAACGTGGCCGTCTCCTTCTTACCGCGCAGCTTGATACGCCGCCGCAACTCAGCCGCCGTGGGGGGCGACCGATCGGGAGCGGGGACGGCCCGGGCTGCGGCCTCCGGCTCCCGCGACGGTAAGGGTACTGCCGGTCCCGGGACCACCGGTACCGCCTCCGGGCCGGGCGCCACAGCCCCCAGGCTATCCTGAATTTCGCGCCGTTCCAGGTACTCCAGTAACTTCGTTTCGGCCGGGGTCAGGTGCTCCAGTAGCCTCAGCACGTCGCCGAATTCGCCCCGGAATTCCAGGCGGAAACCCACGTGGGTCATCTCGAGGAACAGTTCGCAGGCCATGATTTGCCTCCCGTTTTGTTTAATTGGTTGAGTAGCCACATTATAGCAGAGACCCGCGGGGGCTGTCAATATGCTTTGTGTGATTGTCGCCTTAATTCGGGGACCTTTCGAGTAGCGCGCCCAGGCGGTTTATGGCGGCCGCCAGTTCGTCCAGCTTTTTCTCCATGCGCAGCAGCAGGTAAACTGCTACGACCATGGGGAAGCCGTAGTTCGAGATCGAAGTCAGCAGGGTCTCCACCGCACGCACCTCCTCAATCTTCTCCTCCGGCCGTGCCGGGGACCGGCCGTCCGGAGGGCGGTCCCTCTTCCCGGACCAGGCCCGGTGTCTCCTGCGCCAGGGAGCCGAAGGCCGCGGCGCAGGTGCCGCACAGCTCCAGGTCGCCCAGCAGGGCCCGCCCGTCCATGAGCAACAGTTTGGCCGCCAGGTTGGCGGTCCGGTCGCAGCAGTCGCAGCGCCGGCGGCGGATTTCGAGATAGGGGATCATCTGCACGTGCACGGGGCAACACCTCCCTCGAATAAACGGAGTGGAGTGGGCCGCGCCAAACAAGAGCGGGCGTCCGCCCCCATCGGACTCCCTCAGTCTGCCAGGCCGGTGGCCCGGGCGACGGCGCGGGCGAGGGTGTAAGCCAGCCCGGCGCGCACACACGGGTCCCTCAGCAAAGCGGCATCGGCGGCGTTGGTGATGAACAAGCACTCCAGCAGCACCGCCGGACACGCGGTGCGGCGGAGCACGTAGAAGTCGGCCCGGAGCCGGCCGCGGTCCGGCACGCCGTATTGCGCCAGATAAGAGGCCGCCGCGGCGTGAACGGCGCTCCGGAAGGCGTGCGTGCAGGGCCGGGCCGCGGGATGGACGTAGCTCTCAAAGCCCCGGGCGTGCGGATTTTGTGCGGCGTTGCAGTGGATGCTCAGGTACAGGTCCGCGGCGCGCTCGTTGGCCAGGGCCACACGCGCGGCCAGGGGCACGTCCCGGTCATCCTCGCGGGTGAGGTACACGACCGCGCCGTACCCGCCCAGGGCCCGGGCGGTCTCCAGGGCCAGCGCGAGGGTCAGGTCCGCCTCGCGCAGGTCCCCGCAGACCGCCCCGGGGTCGTTGCCCCCGTGTCCCGGGTCGATTACCACTCGCAGCATGGTTTCGGCCTCCTCTTCGACGGGGAGTTTTGCCACCCCACCGCTACCGAGAACCGGGTGGCTTTCCGAAGGTAAAATTCCCCTTGGTTTGACGCCGTTTCGGCCGGCGTGGCGGGAAGCCCGCGCCGCGCCCCCGTCGGGCCGGCGCGGGCCCCGCCGCCCGGGCTACGTGACCTGCAGTTCGGTGACCTCGCGCGCCACGATGCGGGCCCCGGCGATGCCGGTCAGGTCCCCTCCGCTCGTGGTGAAGACGTTGCGGGCCAGAATGGTCTGCATGGCGCCCTGTACTTCGGCGGCCGTAACGTTGTCCCGCGGCTCCACCACCGCCAGCGTCACCCTCCGGCCCGCGGCGTTGGTGAACTGCATCTCCAGCCGTCTGGTGATGGCCACTTCGGTCACACCCCCTTTCCTCGCGGGATGCGGGCGGCCGGCGCGCCGCCGGCTTTTACGGCCTGGTACCGGCACCGGCGGCGCGACGGCCTTCGACGAACAATCTTACCGACGTACCGGCACCGACGGTTGGATAGGTTTCCGAGGGAGAATTCCTTCGACGGAGAATTTTGCCGGCGTGCCGGTACCCAAGGTGGGATGGCTTTCCGGGGCAAAATTCCCCGTCGTTACACCGCCGCCAGGGCCGCTTCGTTAACCCTGATGATCTGCACCGTGGGGTACCTGTGCAGGCCCGCCAGGGCCGCGGCCACGTCGAAGACCTCCTGGTCCGTCGCGGCCGGCTTCACCTGGTCGTAGTTGCGGCTCCGCAAGACCGGGTCGCCGCTGGCGTCGGTGCCGACCTGCACCCGCAGGCGGATGGTGGTTTCCAGGGGCGTCACCGCTACCGGCACCGGGTTCACCTCCCTTCCACCCCGATTTTAGGCCCGGCGGCCCCGCCGCGGCAAAGGCCGTACCGCACGGGGTGCGGCACGCGCTCCCGGTCCGAACCGGGCCGCCGCCGGCCGGGCCCGGGCCTCGGACCCGCACCGGGGGTGCGGCCGCCGGAGGGTACCGGGTGCGGCGGCCGGTCCGGGGGCGGACCGCCGGGGTCCGGACGCCGTACCCCTGTGGAAACGGAAAAACGACCGGGAACTTGCCCCCGCTGGCACCGAGAACCGATGGGCCTTCCGAGGGCAAATTTTCCGTCGAAAGAATCCCCGCCGGCACCCGGCACGGACAAATAAAAAAGCCGGGCAAACACCCGGCAGGGACGATTGCTGGCTTTGCTGCTTTCTGCCACCCGACTTCTGCCGCGGGCCGCGGTTACCGCGACTCGGCCCGGATCTCCCCGGCCAGGGCTTTCTTGTCGATCTTGCCCAGGGGGGTCAGCGGCAGGGCCTCCCGGAAGACGTACTGCCTGGGAATTTTGTAGTCGGCCAGCCGTTCGCTTAAAAAGGCCTTCAGTTCGGCCTCGTCCACGGTCGTGCCGGGCCGGCACACGACGTAGGCCCGGCCCACCTCGCCCAGCACGGGGTCCGGCACGCCAAGGCAGGCGGCCATCAGCACCGCCGGGTGCCGTGTCAGGGCGTCCTCGATTTCCGCGGGGTAGACGTTGTAGCCGCCGGTGATGTACATTTCCTTGAGCCGGCCCACCAGTCTGAGGTAGCCCCGCCCGTCCAGCACTCCCAGGTCCCCGGTGTAGAACCAGCCTTCCGGGTCCACGGCCTGCGCCGTCTCTTCGGGGAGGCGCAGGTACTCCTTCATTACGAACTCGCCCCGCAGGGCGATCTCGCCTACCTCTCCCGGGGGCAGCTCCCGCCGGTCCGGGCCCACGATCTTGAGTTCGAACTCGGGGGCTATTTTGCCCACCGTGGCGAAGACGGTTTCGACGTCGTCTCCCGGGGCCGTGTAGGTGGCGAACCCGGCCACTTCGGTCATGCCGTAGCCGGTGCGCACGTCCGCGCAGATGCGGAACATGCCCTCGATGAC
Source organism: Ammonifex sp. (assembly GCA_020725605.1). GTDB lineage: Bacteria > Bacillota > Desulfotomaculia > Desulfotomaculales > DYER01 > DYER01. Next base: position 6,625 of record DYER01000030.1, read on the forward strand.
CTCCCGGGTGGGCGGGGCCCCCGAAACCACGACCAACCGGACGCTCGACAGGTCGAATTCCCCGAAGTTCGGCAGGGAGAATTCGAGGGCGAACATGGTCGGCACCTGGCCCAGGACCGTGACACGCTCCCGGGCCACCATCTCCAGGGTTTTCACCGGGTGGAAGGAGGGCAGGGCCACCAGCGTGGCCTTGCCCATGATGGCGGCGAAGGAAAGCTCGGTGGCGCCGCCCACGTGGTTCACCGGCAGGTGAAACATGATGCGGTCCCGCGGCCCGATGTCCCACTGGCGGGTCTCGGCCAGGATGTTGGTGATGATGTTGCGGTGGGTCAGCACCGCGCCCTTGGGCCGGCCCGTGGTGCCGGAGGTGTAGACCACCAGCACGCCGTCGTCGGTGCTCACGGTGGCCTCGGCCTCCCGCAGCGGGGCGTCCTCCGTACCGGCGCCCTTCTTCAGGGCCTCGTCGAGGCCCACCGCGCCCGGCACCGCGGCTTCCTCACCGCAGACCAGCAGGGTCTCCAGGCCGGGGCACCTGCCTGCCAGTTCGGTCCCGACCTTCTGCCAGTCCACGCCGCCCGGGGAGCCCGCCAGGGCCAGCACCCGCGGCCGGGAGTTGTCGAGGATGTACTCCAGCTCCGGCCTGGTGTAGCGGGGATTGAGGCCCACCAGCAGGGCGCCGATCCTGGCCCCGGCCATGTAGGTGTAGAGGAATTCGGGCCCGGGCGGAAAAAGGTAGGCGATGGTGTCGCCCCGGCGTACGCCGGCCGTAAGGAAGAACTTGGCGAGGTGGGTCACCTTTTCCCAGGCTTCGCCGTAGGTGATGCGGTAGCCCTCGCCCACGATGAGTTCCCTGTGCGGAGCGGCCTCCGCCGCCTCGCGGAGGTAGTCCGAAAGCAGGCGGAGCTTTTTATCGGTGCGCGTCAGCACGTCAGTCCCGGCCTCCCCTCTTGAGGACCATCAGGTGGTTGACGCAGGAGAGCACTTCCTCGTCGTTCTGGTTGAAGGCCTTTGCCTCCAGCACCAGCACACCCCGGTCCGGTCTTCCGGCGTCCTGCTTTTCCAGCACCCTGATACGCGCGTATACGGAGTCCCCCACGAACACGGGCCTGCGAAACCGCACGTCGGTCATGGCCACGTGGGCCACCACCGTGTCCTCCACCAGGCCCAGGCGGTCCCACAGGCCGAGCAGCACCGACAGGGTGAGCAGGCCGTGGGCCACGCGCCTCCCGAAGGGAGTGCGGGCGGCGAAGTGCTCGTCCACGTGGATGGGATTGAAATTGCCCGAAAGACCGGCGAAGTTGACCAGGTCCGCGTCGGTCAGGGTGCGTCCCTTGGTCACGAATTCCTCGCCCACCCGAAAGTCCTCGAAGTAGCGGCTGTGCAAGGCGTATCTCCTCCCCCTGGGTGGTATGTGATATTACGGATGTCCGCCACCGGAACCCCGGAGGCGGCCGGCAGCGCGGAAAAAGCGGTCTCGCCCGCGAGGCTGGCGTCAACGACCACGCGTTTTCCGTTCATAACCGAGTAAGCCGCTCCTCCCGCGCCTCCCGGATCAGGTTCACGGAGCTACCGGACAGGACCCGGTCGCCGAACACCCGCCTTCGCACCTCGTTCGGCCGTTGCACGGCGGTCCGGCTGATGCCTTTCCCCGTTTCCGCTCGGGAGTGAAGCCACTGGCGTAATGCCGATATGACTACCTCTCTTACCGTGGTTCCTTCTTCCACCGCCCGGAGCTTGATGGCCTTGTAAAGGCTTTCGTCCCGCAGGTCTACGTTGAAGCGTGTTGGCATTCTTCTTTGCACCCCTCTACCACATGGTGCATGCGGCTTTGCGCGGCCGAGCCGAAGACGCAGGCAGCAACAACGTCCGGCCGGGCCAGGAGGTGTTCCCGGATTGTCGCCAGAAGCTTTTCCGCTTCCATTCAAGGAATCATCTCCGCGTTGGGGAGTCTTCGGATCGGCGATCGCCTTCGAGTATGGAAAGTATCCTGCTCTGCAGGAAAGGTAGGTCTTCCTGAACCGTCTTCCAGACGGCGTCGAGGTCCACGCCGAAGTATTCGTGGATGAGCTTATCCCGCATACCGGCCATGCTCCGCCACGGAATGTCCGGGTGTTGTTGCCGCAACCGGGCCGAGACGTGTTTGGCCGCCTCACCGATGATTTCCAGTTGCCGGATGATACCGTCCTGGAGGAGCAGATTGGCGTCAAACGCGACCCGGTCCGTATCGCCGAGGTAGCTCTGGATCCTGGCTATGGCGTCCAGCATGTGGCGGAGGTAGACGCGGTCATCCCGTTTGCTCATACAGCACCACCGTTTCCCTCAGGATGGCGTCCCGCAGGTAGGGGCTGAGGGCGGCCTCGGTGAGCAGGTCCACCTTCTTCCCGAACAGGGCCGCGAGTTCCTCCTCTATGGCCACCAGTTCCAGCAGGCCCTTGGGCCGGGAAAACCGCACGAGAAGGTCCACGTCGCTGTCCGGTCGGTCTTCGCCGCGGGCGAAGGAGCCGAACATGCCCAGGAAGGTCACGTCGTGGCGCGTGCAGAAGCGGCGGAGGGCCGCCCTGTTCGGGGTGCGCGGCGCGGCCTGCCTTGCGGTTTTGTCGGCGCGCCTGTTTTCGTAAAGCGGCCTGGCCCGCGCCAGCAGTTCCTGCAGGTCCGCCGTGCGGATGCGGGCCACCCTCGGGCCCAGCTTGTATATGGGGATACGGCCCTCTTTTGCCCACTTGTAGACGGTGGCCCGGGCTACCCCCAGCCGGTCTGCCGCTTCACGAACGGTTACCCATTCCTTTTCCATGAACGCCTGTTCCCTCCCCGGGTTCTGTCAACAGTGTACAACGACGTTATTTACATCGTCAACCGCGACCATTCCCTCCAGGTACGGCCAGGAAAGTATCCTGATTCGAGCGTCGGCAGGGAACAGGACGACGGCTTCATCCGGCCCCGCCCACGAAATCGGCGTAGGCCCGGGCCACCTCGGCCGCGGGCCCCTGGAGGCGCACCTCGCCCCGGTCCAGCCAGAGGGCGTGGTCGCAGAGCTCTGCGACCTGTTTGGGGGCGTGGGTGACGAAGACGATGGTCGTGCCGCGCTCCTTGAACTCGCGGATCTTCTTGAGGCACTTCTCCTGGAAGGGGAGGTCGCCCACGGCCAGGACCTCGTCGATGAGCAGGATGTCCGGGTCCACGTGCACGGCCACGGCGAAGCCCAGGCGCATGTACATGCCCGAGGAGTAGTTGCGCACCGGGTTGTCGATGAAGTCGCCCAGCTCGGCGAAATCGATGATTTTCTCCAGGCGGCCGTTGATCTCGCGCCGGGTGAGGCCCAGGATGGAGGCGTTGAGGTAGATGTTCTCCCGGCCGGTGAAGTCCGGGTGGAAGCCCGCGCCCAGCTCCAGGAGGGTGGAGACGCGGCCGTGCACCCGCACGCGGCCGCGGTTGGGGTAGAGGATGCGGCTGATGATTTTCAAAAGGGTGCTCTTGCCCGAGCCGTTGCGGCCGATGAGGCCCACGGTGGCGCCGCGGGGCACGCTGAGGCTCACGCCCTTCAGGGCCCAGAAGTCCTCGGCCTTCTGGCGGTACGGGAAGATGAAACGCTCCTTCAGGCTGTAAACCCGGTCGTGGTAGATGCGGAACTTCTTCCAGACGTCGACGACCTCGATGGCGTCCACGGCGCCACCCCCGCTAGATTTCCTCAGCCACGGCCCGCTGCCAGCGGGTGAACCCTGCCAGGGCCAGGAGCAGCGCCGCCAGGCCGCCCAGCCCGGTGCGCCAGAGCTGCCCCCAGTCGGGCCAGGCGCCGTAGAAGAAAAGGGCCCGGTAGGCGTCCACGATGGGGGTCATGGGGTTGAGGAGGAAGTAACCGCGCACCTCGGCCGGAATGGCCTCCAGGGGGTACAGGACCGGCGTGAGGAAAAACCAGGCCATGAGGGCGATGCCCACGATGTGCTCCAGGTCCCGGAAGTAGACGTTGCCCACGGCCACCAGCAGGGCCAGGGCCGCCACCAGCAGGGTCTGTACAAAAAGCACCGCCGGAAAGGCCAGCAGGGCTGGGGTGAGGCGGATCTTGAAGGCCAGCAGGGCCGGGATGAGGATGCCCAGGCCGAAGAGGTAGTTGAACAGGTTGGCCAGCACCACCGAAAGGGGCAGGACCGCCCGGGGGAAGTAGATCTTTTTCACCAGGCCCGCGTTCTGCACCAGGCTGGCCGCGGCCTGCTGCACGGACTGGGCCAGGTAGTTCCAGGGCAGCAGGGCCACGAACAGGAACATGGCGTAGTTCTCCACCTGGACGCGCATGACGTGGGAGAAGACGGCGCTGTAGACCACGAGCATGAACAGGGGGTTGAAGAAGGTCCACAGAAAGCCCAGCACCGAGCCCTTGTAGCGGGCCCGCAGCTCCCTGGCCACCAGGTTGCGGAGCATTTCGCGGTAGAGGTAGATTTCGGCAATCTGCTGCCACAAGGCCGCCGTCACCAGCCGGAAGAAGTCATCCCCGTGTTATTTCGGCGGGCGGCGGCCAATTCCCTTCCCCTCCCGCCGGGCCGAAACCTCCGGCCGCGGCCCCGGGGTCGGGCCTGGGGGCACCGCAGGGGGCCGCCCGGGACAGCAGAGGGGCACTGCCGTAAGGGTGGGCCGTCACCCACCGCCGCGGGCCCTGCGCAGTTCCTCGATGAGCAGGGGCAGCACCGCCCGCAGGTCCCCCACGATGCCCACGTCGGCCACCTCGAAGATGGGGGCGCCTGCGTTCTGGTCCACGGCGAAGATGACCCCGGAACCCAGGAAGCCGGTGGTGAAGTGCATGGCGCCCGAGGCCCCGAGGCTCACGAAGAGCCTGGGGCTCACGGTCCTGCCGCTCTGGCCGATCATGAGTTCTTCGGGAATCCAGCCGCGGTCCACGGCCGGCCTGGTGCCGCCCACGGCCGCCCCCAGGAGGCGGGCCAGCTCCCAAACGGGTTCGAACCCGCCCGCGGCGTGGAGGCCCCACCCGCCGGCCACCACCACCTCCGCCGCCTCCAGACTGACGCCCGCGGGCTCCTCCTCCGCCATCTCCAGGGTGCGGGCGCGCAGCGATTCCTCCCGTAAGTCGCAGGGGACGCGCACCAGCTCGCCCCTGCGGCCGGAGTCCCCCTGGGGCACGGGGAAGACCCCGGGCTTGACCGTGGCCATCTGGGGGTTCCGGAGGCAGACGTATTCCCAGAGGGTACCCCGGCCCAGACCCGGCACCACCTGCACCAGGCGCCCTTCTTCGTTAACGTAAAGGTCCACGCAGTGGGCCGTGAGCCCGGTGCCCAGTCTGGCCGCCACCCGGGCCGCCAGCTCCCGGCCCAGGGTGGTGGCCCCCAGGAGAATGACTTCGGGGCCGTGTTCCCCGGCCAGCCGGGCCAGCAGGTCCGCGCAGGCGTCGCTCTGGTAAAGGCGCAGCAAAGGGTGGTCCACCAGGTAGACCTTCTCCGCCCCGTGGGCGAAGAGCTCCCCGGCCGCCTCCTCCACCCCGTGGCCCAGGAGCACCGCGGCCGGTACGGCCCCGAGGGCCGGGGCCAGTTCGCGGGCCTTGCCCAGGAGTTCCAGGGACACCGGCAGCAGCCGGCCCCGCCTCTGTTCGGCCCACACCCACAGCTCCGACGGGGAATTTTGCCTTCGGAAGGCAATCCGGTTGCCGGCACCGGTGGGTTGGCAAAATTTCCCGTCGTCTCGCGCCACGCTCACAGCACCCCCAGTTCCTTCAGCCTTGCAACGGCCTTCTTCACGGCCTCCTCCGGGGGACCGGAGAAAATCTCCTTTCGGCGGCCGAATTCTTTCGTGAGCTCGCGGACCAGGCGCGTGGGAGAACCCTCAAGGCCCACCAGGCCGGGGTCCAGGCCGAGGTCCTCCGCGTTCCAGACCGTGATCTCTTTCCCGGCGGCGGCCATGATGCCCCAGACCGTGGGCAGGCGGGGCGCGTTGATCCCCTTGACCACGGCCACGAGGGCCGGCAGCCGCACCTCGACCCTCATGTGGCCGTGCTCCAGGGCCCTTTCCGCCAGCAGCCGGTCCGGGGCCGGGGCCTCCAGCCTCCGCACGTGGGTCACGCAGGGCACCCCCAGGAATTCGGCCAGCTGGGGCCCCACCTGCCCCGTGGCCCCGGTGGCGGACTCGTTCCCGCACAGCAGCAGGTCGAAGGGACCCAGGCGCCTGATGCCGTGGGAAAGGGTGCGGGCCGTGGCCAGGGTGTCGGCCCCGGCGAAGCGCTCGTCGCACAGGAACACGGCCCGGTCCGCGCCCGCAGCCAGGGCCTCTTCCAGGGCGCGCCCGGCCGGCGGCGAGCCCATGGTGAGGGCCGTCACCCGGCCCCCGAACCGCTCCTTGAGGCGCAGGGCCTCCTCCAGGGCGTGCCGCTCCAGGGGGCCGATGGCCGACCGCCCGGGCTCTGCCCCGTCCCTCACCCTTCTGACGCACACTATGAGCTCCATTACCTTACGATGCTGCCCCCGATGATGACCTTCATGACCTGCTGGGTGCCGGCCGCGGCCAGGAGCTCCAGCCCGTCCCTGAGCCTGCGGATGACGTGGTACTCGGGCGTGGTGCCGCAGGCCCCCAGAACCTCCACGGCCTTTGCGGCCACGTCGTTGGCCACATACACGGTGTAGAGCTTGGCCCTGGCGATGTCGGCCCCCGCGTCCCTGGGGCTCTTCCCCTGGTCCAGGAGCCAGGCCGCCTTGTAGGCCAGCAACCGGCCCGCCTCGATGCCCACGTTCATGTCCACCAGCATGAACTGGATGGCCTGCAGGTCCGCGACGGGCCTGCCGTACAGCCGGCGCTCCTTGGCGAACCTGAGGGCCGCCTCGTAGCTCCCCTGGGCCACGCCCAGGGCCACCCCGGCCACGCCGGTCCGGCCCACGGCGGCGATGGCCGCAAGGGCCGCGGCCAGGCCCCGGCCTTCCTGGCCCACCAGGTTCTCCTTGGGGACGCGGCACCCGGTAAAGGCCAGCTCGCTGACCGGGATGGAGCGCAGGCCCGCGTGCTTCTCCCTCCTGGGGGCCTCGAAGCCCGGGGTCCCCTTTTCCACCAGGAAGGCGTTGAACTTGTCGTCGGTTCTGGCCACCACCACGACCAGGTCCGCCACTTCGCCGATGGTGATGAAGACCTTGCGGCCGTTGAGCACCCACCCGTCCCCATCGGCCCGGGCCGTGGACTGCATGGCCGTGGGGTCCGAGCCGCCGGTGGGCTCGGTCACTGCCGTGGCGATGAACTTCTCGGCCCGGCACAGGGCGGGGAGGTATTTCCTCTTCTGGTCCTCGGTGCCCGCGGTCTCCAGGATGTAGATGCCCATGGGGGCCACCTGGAGGAAAAAGCCCAGGGGCGGGTAGACCCTGGAGACTTCCTCGATGGCGATCATGCGCGCCAGGTGGCCCATACCCGAGCCGCCGTATTCCGGCGAGGTGACGATGCCCACCAGGCCCAGCTCCGCGGTGCGCCGCGCCTGTTCCAGGGGAAACTCGCCCCTCTCGTCAAGTTCCGCGGCCCGCGGGGCCAGCTCCGCTTCGGCAAACTCCCGTACCACGTTCCTCAGCATTTCCTGCTGTTTGGTGAGACCGAAGTCCACGCTCCCCCACCTCCTTTCAAGAATTTCTCCGCCTTCCGGCCTTTTCCTGCCGGCCCCCCACTGTGCCACGGCTCACAGCACCTGGAAGACGGCGCACTTCAGGTAATACGTCTCGGGGGCCGCGGGCAGGATGGGGTGGTCGCGGGCCTGGCGGCGGAGCTCCACCAGGCGCAAGACGCGTCCGGCGTCGGCGGCGGCCGCCATGACCACCGCCAGGAAGGAGGCCTCGTCCAGGTGGTAGGAGCAGGAACAGGTGACCAGAAAGCCCCCCGGCCTCAAGAGCTTCATGGCCCGCAGGTTGATCTCCTTGTAGCCCCGGACGGCCCCGGGCAGGGCCTCCCTGGACTTGGTGAAGGCCGGCGGGTCCAGGATGACGAGGTCGAACTTTTCTTGTGCCGCGGCCAGGCGCCGCAGCTCGTCGAAGGCGTTGGCCGCGTAAAAGCGGCAGCGGTCCGCCAGTCCGTTCAGGCGCGCGTGTTCCGCGGCCAGTTCCACCGCCGCGGGCGCGATGTCCACGCCCACGACTTCCCGGGCCCCGAAGAGGGCCGCGTGGAGGGCGAAGGCCCCGGAATAGCAGAAGGCGTCCAGCACCCGGGCCCCGGGGGCCAGGTCCTTCAGGGCCAGGCGGTTTTCCCGCTGGTCCAGGAAAAACCCTGTTTTCTGGCCGCGGGCCAGGTCCGCCGCGAAGCGCAGGCCGTGTTCCACGAAGGTGACGAGGGGGTCGAAGTCGCCGTACAGGTGGCCGGTGCGGAGCTCCAGGCCCTCCAGGAGGCGCACGTTGACGTCGTTGCGCTCGTAGATGCCCCGGGGTTGCAGCAGTTCCACCAGCACCTCCACGAGGAGGTCCTTGAACCGGTCCATGCCCAGGGCCAGGGTCTGCAGGACCAGGTAGGGGCCGAAGCGGTCCACGATCAGGGCGGGCAGGAAGTCGGCCTCGCCGAAGACGAGGCGGCAGGCCTCGGCCCTGGGGGCCACCCGGCGGCGGTACTCCAGGGCGGCCGCGATGCGCCGGCGAAAAAAGTCCCGGTCCACCCGCTCCCCCGGGTCGCGGGTGAGCAGGCGGACCAGGATCTGGGAGGCGGGGTTGGCGTAGCCGCGGCCCAGAAAGCGGCCCCGGGCGTCCACCACCCGCACCAGGTCTCCGGGCGCGAATTCCCCCTCGATCTCGGCCACCTCGGTGGCGTAAACCCAGGGGTGGCCGGCGGCCACGCGGCGGTGGCGTCCGGGGAGCAGCCGCACGGCCGGCTCGGCGCCCCTGACGAAAGCGGAGGCCAAGCCTCAATCCCCCCTGGTGGGCAGGTCCGCCAGGCCCAGCAGCTCCAGGATGGCCCGGCAGAAGGCCGGGAGGTCCTCGGGCGTCCGGGAGGTGACCAGGTTGCCGTCCACCACCGCCGCGGCGTCGATGTACTCCGCGCCGGCGTTGACCAGGTCGTCCTTGATACTGGCGAAGCACGTGGCGCGCCGGCCCCGCAGCAGCCCGGCCGAGATCAGGATCTGGGGGCCGTGGCAGATGGCCCCCACCACGCGGCCGGCCTCGTGCATGGCGCGCACGAAGTCGACCATGGCGGGCACGCGGCGCATGCGGTCCGGGGCGAAGCCGCCCGGCACGATGACGGCGTCGAAGTCCTCGGCCCGGCACTTCTGCACCGCCAGCTCTTCTTTTACGGGGTACCCCAGCTTGCTCAGGTAGACCTCCTGGCGGCCCGGGCCCACCACCGTGACCCGGCAACCCGCCTCTTTAAAACGCAAAACAGGATACCATAACTCAAGTTCCTGATAGTCGTCCTCCACCAGGACCGCCACCCTCTTCAAGTCGCTCCCCCCTTCCCCGTCAGGCGCTCGGCCCGTTCCGCTATTTCCGCGAACAGCCTCTCTTCGTCCACGGTCAGTACCGCGCGGTTCTCCATGACGATGCGGCCGCCGACCACCACGGTGACCACGTCCGGGCCCCGGGCCGCGTACACCAGGTGGGCCGGGACGCTGTGGCGGGGCGTGAGGTGGGCCTGGGCCGTGTCCACCAGGATGAAGTCGGCCTTCTTCCCCGGCTCCAGGCTTCCGATGCGGTCGGCCAGCCCCAGGGCCCGCGCGCCGTTGATGGTGGCCATTTCCAGCACCCGGTGGGCGGGCAGCACCGTGGGGTCCCGCCGGGCCACCTTTTGCACCAGCGCCGCGGCCCTCATTTCCTCGAACAGGTCCAGGTTGTTGTTGCTGGCCGCGCCGTCGGTGCCCAGGGCCACGTTCACCCCGGCATCCAGGAGCCGCGCCACGGGCGCGACGCCGCTGGCCAGCTTCATGTTGGACTCGGGGTTGTGGGCCACGCTCACCCCCCGCGCGGCCAGGAGAGCCACGTCGTCATCGTCCAGGTGCACGCAGTGGGCCGCCAGGACCGGGACCCGAAACAGCCCGGTCCGCTCCATCAACCGCACCGGGCTGCACCCGTAACGGGCCCGGATGTCGGCCACCTCGCCTTCCGTCTCGGACAGGTGGATGTGCACACCCACGCCCAGGCGCGCGGCCTGGTCCCGCACCCTTTCCAGGTAGTCCGGCGGGCAGGTGTAGGGCGCGTGGGGCCCCAGCATGCAGGTGAGGCGGCCCTCCCCGGCGCCGTGGAACTCCCGCACCAGGGCCACGCCGTCTTCCAGGGCCCGGTCGGCGCCGGGCGCCACGCCGATGAGGCCCCGGGAAAGGCTGGCCCTGATCCCGGCGTCCAGCACGGCCCGGGCCGCCTCCTCCATGTGGAAGTACATGTCGGCGAAGGCCGTGGTGCCGGAGCGTATCATTTCCACGCAGGCCAGGAGCGTGCCCCAGTAGACGTCCTCGGGCTCCAGGCGCGCCTCCACCGGCCAGATCCTGGTCTGGAGCCACTCCATCAGGGGGAGGTCGTCGGCGTAGCCCCGGAAGAGGGTCATGGCGGCGTGGGTGTGGGCGTTGACCAGTCCCGGCAGCAGCACCAGGCCCCGGCCTTCGATGACGCGGTCGGCCCGGAAATCCTCCGGCACGCTCCCCGGCGGCCCCACGTGGATTATGGCGTCGCCGCGCACGGCCACCTCGCCCGGATCGTAGATCGTACCCCGGGGGTCCATGGTGAGGACCGTGGCCCCCCTTACCAGCAGATTACCCATTCCGGCACCCCCGTCTTCGACGCGGAATTTTGCCGCGGAAGGCTATTCGGTCCTCGGCAGCGATGTTGGCAAAATTCCCCGCCGGTCTCGTCATTCGGCGTTGCCCCGGGCCTGGCGGCCGTTGCCGGCCTGGCCGTAGGAGGTCAGGTATTCCTCGCGCAGGCTCGCCACCTCGGCGGCCTCCAGGGCCACGGGCTGTCCCATCATACAGGCCAGGACGTAGATCTGGGCCGATTTTTCCAGTACCCGGGCCGCCACGAAGGCCTCGCCCAGGTTGCGGCCCAGGGCCACCGCGCCGTGGTTGGCGAGGAGCACGGCGTTGACCCGGCCCAGGGCCGCCACCGCCCTTCTGGCCAGCTCCGCGGTTCCGGGCGGGGCGTAGTCCGCCACCGCCACTCCCCCGCCCAGGATCTGCACCATGTCCTCGACGATGGGCGGAATGCCCCGCCGCACCACGGCCAGGGCGCTGCACCACAGGCTGTGGGTGTGGATCACGGCGCCCGCGTCCGGCCGGGCCCGGTAGATGGCGAGGTGCATCCGCCATTCGGTGGAGGGGCGGCGCTCTCCCTCCACCACCCGGCCCTCCAGGTTCAGCACCACCACGTCCTCGGGCTGCATGCCGTCGTAACCCATGCCGCTGGGCGTGATGCACACCACCTCGTCCCGCGGCACCAGGCAGGAGAGGTTGCCCCAGGTGCCCACGACCAGGCCGCTCGCGGCCACCTTCTGGGCCACCTTAACCAGTTGTTCCTTGGCCTTTTCGGTTGCCAGGCCCATGGCGCCTTTATTCTTCTCCTCCTTCTCCCGCCAGGTAGGCTTCCTGCTCCGGGGTCAGCCGGTCCAGCTCGATGCCCAGGGAGGCCAGCTTGCGGCGGGCCACCTCCCGGTCGATTTCCGGCGGCACCGGGTAGACCCCGGGTGTGAGCCGCCGGCCGTTTGCGGCGAGATACCGCACCGCCAGCAGTTGCAGGGCGAAGGAAAGATCCATGATCTCCACGGGATGCCCGTCTCCCGCCGCCAGATTGACCAGCCGGCCCTCGGCCAGGAGGTACAGCCGACGCCCGTCCCGCAGCGCGAACTCCTCCACCCTGGCCCGCACCTGCCGCCGGGCCACGCTCAGGCGCTCGAGGTCCGGGATGCTGATCTCCACGTTGAAGTGACCGGCGTTGGCCAGCAGGGCCCCGTCTTTCATGCGCGCGAAGTGCTCGGCCCGCAGCACGTCGCGGCACCCGGTGGCCGTGATGAAGAGGTCGCCTTTTTCCGCCGCCGCCAGCGAGGGCAGCACCTCGAACCCGTCCATGTGGGCCTCCAGGGCCCGGAAAGGATCCACTTCGCAAACCACGACTCTGGCTCCCAGGCCCCGGCCGCGCAGGGCGATGCCGCGTCCGCACCAGCCGTACCCGCACACCACCACGGTTTTCCCCGCCACCAGAAGGTTCGTGGTGCGCATCAGCCCGGCCCACACCGATTCGCCCGTGCCGTAGCGGTTGTCGAAAAGGTATTTGCTGTGGGCGTCGTTGACCGCGATCATGGGAAAGAGCAGTCTTCCGGCCCCGGCCAGGGCCCTGAGACGCCGGAGGCCCGTGGTGGTCTCCTCGCAGCCGCCTATGACCCCGGCCGCCAGGTCGCGCCGCACGGTGTGGAGCAGGTGCACGAGGTCTCCCCCGTCGTCGATGATGAGGTCGGGCCCGGTGGCCAGGGTGCGCAGCAGGTGGTCGCGGTATTCGGCTTCGGTGGCCCCGCACCAGGCGTAGACCTTCAGGCCCTCCTCCACCAGGGCCGCGGCCACGTCGTCCTGGGTGGAGAGGGGATTGGACCCGGTGACGGCCACCTCGGCCCCGGCGTCCCGCAGGGCCAGGGCCAGCACCGCGGTCTTGGCCTCCAGGTGGATGCACACGGCCACGCGCCGGCCCCGCAGCACGTCGGCGCGGGCCATTTCCTCCCGGATGCCAGCCACCACCGGCATGTGGGCCCTGGCCCAGGCGATCTTTTCCCGGCCGCCGGGTGCCAGGCCGGGGTCGCGGATGAGAAAGGGTTCCACCGCTCTGTCAAAACCTCCTCAATGAGTGTGGCCTGGGAATTCTCTGCCGATGCCAAAACCCGCCCGCACCTCGCGCGCGGGTGCCGGCGCCCGGGTCTGCCTCACGGCTCGGGGCTCCGCGGGGGCCGCCGCGGCCCCCCGATGCCGGGTCCTTACGGCGGGGCTTCCCGGGGGCCCGCCACCCGGGGCAGGGTCTCGCCGTAGGGCGGGCGCACCACCCCCCGGTCCGTGACGATGGCCGTCACCAGCCGGGCGGGGGTGACGTCGAAGGCCGGGTTCCAGACCCCCACGCCCTCGGGAGCGGTCCTCGTGCCGGCCACGTGGGTGACCTCTTCCGGGGCCCGCTCCTCGATGGGGATCTCCGCGCCGGAGGGCGTGGCCAGATCCACGGTGGAGACCGGGGCCGCCACGTAGAAGGGCAGACCGTGCTCCCGGGCCAGCACGGCGAGGGCGTAGGTGCCGATCTTATTGGCCACGTCGCCGTTGGCGGCGATGCGGTCCGCGCCCACCAGCACCAGGTCCGCCATGCCCCGGGCCATGAGGAATCCGGCCGTGGAGTCGGTAATCAGGGTCACCGGAATGTCCTCCTGCATCAGCTCCCAGCAGGTCAGGCGGGCCCCCTGCAGCAGGGGCCGGGTTTCGGTGGCGTACACGCGCAAGGGATTGCCGGCCTCCCGCGCCGCGCGGATCACCCCGAGGGCCGTGCCGTAGCCCGCCGTGGCCAGGGCCCCCGCGTTGCAGTGGGTAATGACCCGGGCCCCGTGGGGCAGGAGATCCCGCCCGTAAGCGCCCAGGCGCCGGTTGGCGGCCTCGTCCTCCGCCTGCAGGGTGCGCGCTTCCTCCAGCAGTAGCGCCGCGACGTCAACACCTTGCGCACCCCGGACCGCCGCCTTCTCCATCAGCCGGTCCACGGCCCAGGCCAGGTTTACTGCCGTGGGCCGGGCGTTTTTCAGCTCTTCCGCCGCGGCGCGCAGCCGGTCCCAGGGGTCGGGTACTTGCGCGGCCTCCCGCGCCGCCAGGGCCAGGCCGTAGGCCGCGGCCACGCCTATGGCCGGCGCGCCCCTTACCTTCATGGTGCGGATGGCCCGGATGACGTCCCGATATCCGCGGCAGGCCACGTACTCGCTCCGGCCGGGCAGGAGGGTCTGGTCCAGAAGGTACAGAGTGCCGTTTTCCCAGTACATCGTGGGTATGGCCAAGGTAGTCGCCTCCTCAGGCCTCGGCCAGGGCGCGGTGGCAGGCGCACTCCCGCTCCACGTCAAGGGCTTCAAGCGTGGCCGTGATCAGCCGCCTCAGGTCGGCGCCGTAGCCCTCCATGGCCGCCACCACCTCGGGGTGGGAAAGCCGGGCCGGCGTGACGCCGGCCGCGTAATTGGCCACCACGGCGATGGCGGCGTAGCAGATCTCTGCCTCGCGGGCCAGCACCACCTCGGGCACGCCCGTCATGCCCACCACGTCCGCCCCCATGTGGCGGAACATGCGGATTTCCGCCGGGGTCTCGAACCGCGGCCCCTCGGTGCACACGTAGGTGCCCCTCGGGTGGGCGGGCAACCCCAGTTCTTGCGCCTTCTCCCAGAGTACCCGGCGCAGCTCGGGACAGTAGGGCTCGCTCATATCCAGGTGCACCACCCGGTCGTCGTAGAAGGTCTGGGGCCTGCTGCGGGTAAAGTCCAGGAACTGGTCCACGAAGACGAAGTGCCCGGGCGCCATGTTCACATTCAGCGAGCCCACGGCCGCCGTGGCCAGAATGGCCCTCACGCCGAGGGCCTTCAGGGCCGCGATGTTGGCGCGGTAGTTGACCCGGTGGGGGGGCACCGCGTGCCCGGCCCCGTGCCGGTTGAGAAAGGCCACCTTCCGGTGCCGGAACCGGCCCACCTGCACCGTCACCACTCCGTAGGGCGTGCTCACCTCTCGCGCCGTCGCTTCTTCGAAGAGGGCCGGGTCGTAGACGCCCGTGCCGCCGATAACCGCCAGACCAGGGGCCAATTTGCGCTCCTCCTCTTCCGTGCGATTGGTCCCCAATTCTATTCGCGGCCCCGGCCCCAACTCCTCGCGGACCCCTCATAACTTTGTTGCCGGCGGTGCAGGCTAATGCCGGCGGGACTCCGGGGTGGGGTTCCCTGACGCCTTCGGCCCCGACGGTGGTGCAAAGCCCATGGCGAAAAAGGTAACCCAGAACGAACTGCTGGCCGTGGCATTGAAGCGCGCCCTGGAAATGGAGGAGTTCCGCCGGGCCAAGTACCACTACCTGGTCGGCGCGGTGACCGACGCGCGCCTCCGGGAGCTGATGGCCCAGTTCGCGGTCGTGGCCCGCCACCACGCCGCGGCCCTGCAGCAACTGATGAAGGAGCTGAACGTCAAGTGAACCTCCTGGAGATGCTCCACGACTGCCTGCGGGACAAGGTCCTGGCCCAGGCCTTCTACAACGAGCAGGCCATCCACGTCTTCAACCCCGCGGCCCGGGGCCTGTTTCTGAAGTTTCGCGACGAGGAGATGGCCCACATCGAACTGCTGCAGCGGGAGATCGGCGCCATCGAGGCCCGCCCCTTCAGCGTGCACAAGATCCTGCCCCAGCCGCGGCCGCCGGTGGGCCGCGAGCCGGAATAGGCGAGTTGCGTTTGGCCGCGGAGCGGGACCGGGACCTGCGACCCAAAAGGCGGGCAGCATTCCCGGGCCCCGGGACACGGCGCTCTGTTGCTACCGCAGCTGCCGCAGGATACCCCACCACAGGACCAGGGCCATGCTCACCAGCAGGGCGCCGCCCAGGAAACGGAACAGCTCCGGAGCAGAATCCAGGAGCAGGAAGGGTGTGTTAAGGCGGAGCACGGAGCAGGTCCTCCCGCAGGGCGGCCAGCCAGCTCAGCACGGTGAAAACCATGAGGTCTACGGCCGCGCTCCGGATCTTGCTCCAGTGCTGGTAGACCAGGGCACCGCTCTCCACCAGGAGGCATTCCACACTGCAGAAGAGTCCAGTCCAGACCAGGACGTTGAGGACCCGGGCCGCCCCGCCCCGTGGCAGGTACATGCCGAAGAGGGTCCCCACGACCAACCCCGGCCCCAACGTAAAGAACAGCGAGGACCCGTAGAGCGCCACCACGGGGTCGTCTACGCGATACAGGCCGCCCCGGATGCCGGTGGTATCGACCAGCAACTGGAGGACCACCGCCGCCAGCCCGGTCCACCAGATCAGGGCCAGGCGGCGGCGGTCCGCGAGCAGCGCGAAGAGCAGCCACGAGAGAAAAAACAAAATTATCCAGGGCACTTTTTCTTCTCCTTCCGGAAGCCGCGTGTCTTTCGGACCGGCGTCGGTTCCCCCGGGTGCGTGGCGAAAACGGGCCTCCCCGGGCGGATGGGCGGGAACGGCCACTGGCAACCGCCCGCTGCCGTACGGTACGCTAAGGTATCACGGACATAATCTTTGTTCCGCGGGCCGAAAATATTAGTGCCGTCAAAAGGGGGCGTAATGCGTGCGGGTGGCCATTGTGGGCGCCGGGCCGGCCGGCCTGGCCTGCGCCATCGAGCTGGAACGTCGCGGCATCCAGCCCGACATCTTCGAGCGGCGGTACCGGGTCGGGCTGCCGCATTCCTTTCCCATGGTACTCCTCCAGCCCTTTTCCGCCGGCGGCGTCAGCGACCAGATGGTCTTTTTGCGGGATAGGCTCGGCATCCACCTGAATCCCCTTCAGCCCCTGGGCCGGATCGTGATGCACGGCCCCACCAGGAAGGCCGTGATCGGGGGGGCGCTGGGCTACATCCTGGAGCGCGGCCAGGGCCCGGACAGCGTGGAAAGCCAGCTCCTGCGGCAGCTCACCACGCCGGTGACCTACAACCACCACGCCGACTACCGCAGCCTGGCGCGGGAGTACGACTACGTCGTGGTGGCCGACGGGCGCCCAGACGTGGCCCGCAGCCTCGGCTACTGGCAACCCCACGGCAGGGTTGCGGTGCGCGGGGCCGTCATTCTGGGCCGCTTCGAACCGCAGACCGTGCACATGTATCTGGACACCTCCTTCGCCCGGCAGGGGTTTGCCGTGGAGATCCCCTTCGGCCCGCACCACGCTTCCCTGCTGCTGATGGTGACGGGCATCAGGACCGACGAGCTCAACGACCACTGGGCCCGGTTCCTGTACCGCACCGGAAAGAGCCCCGAGATCGTGGAGACCTTCGAGTCCGAACACGAAACGGGCCTGGTCTCCCGCCGCAGCCACGGTAACCTGCTGCTGGCGGGCAACGCCGGCGGCTTCACCGAGACCTGCCTGGGCCTCGGCGTGTTCGCGGCCGTGGTGAGCGGGGTGCTGGCCGCCCGGGCCGTGGCGGAAGACCGGGACTTCGAGGCCCTGGCGCGGCCCCTGGTCAGGCACGCGGAGCGCATGCACCTGCTGCGCGCGGCCCTGGACCGCATGGATAACGCGGATCTGGACCGGCTGGTGGGGGTCCTGGGACTTCCGGGAGTGAGGCACCTCTTCTACAACGCGCGGCTCAACCCCATGCGCCTGGTGCCCGCGGTTCTGGCCCTGGCCGCGCGCCGGCGGCGGATCGGACTGCGGGCCGCCCGCGGGGGGAAGTGACCTTGCGGGTGGCGATCATAGGCGCGGGCGCGGCCGGCCTGGCCTGCGCCGTCGAGCTGCAGCGCCACGGCGTGGTCCCGGAACTCTTCGAGCAGCGGCCGCGGGTGGGTGAACTCTTCCCCCACGTGGCCGGAACCCTGCAGCTCTTCAACCGTCCGGTGGACGACCAGGTGCGGTACCTGCGCCGGGAGTTCGGCCTGGCCCTTACGCCCCTGGCGCCCATGCGGCGCATCCTCATGAAGACCCCCTACCGCACCCGCGAGGTGCGCGGCCGGCTGGGCTACTTTTTCCTGCGCGGGCAGGACCCCGACTCGCTGGAGAATCAGCTGTGCAGCGCCGTCACCTCGCCCATCCACTTCAACACCAGGGCCGACCACCGCTACCTGGCCCGCCGGTACGACTACGTAGTGGTGGCCACGGGCAACAACGAGGTGCCGGCGGCCCTTGGTTGCTGGCAGCCCCTGATGAAGGCCGTGGTGCGGGGGGCGGTGGTGCTGGGGGAATTCGACCCCTATACCATCGTCATGTGGGTCGACACCCAGTACACCAAGGGCGGCTACGCCTACCTGACGCCCTTCTCGGCCCGGCGGGCCTCGCTGGTGCTGAACGTGCCCGACGCCCCACCGGCGGCCGCCGACTACTACTGGTCCACCTTCTGGCGCGCGGAAAACCTGCGGTATCAGGTCGTGGAGGACTTTGTGTGGGAGCACTACTTCGGGTGGGTGTATCCCCATCGGGTGGGCAACGTGCTGCTGGCGGGAATCGCGGGCGGGTTCATGGAAACCTTCCTGGGTTTCGGGCTGCTGGGGGCTCTGAGGAGCGGGGTACTGGCGGCCCGCGCCATCGCCACCGGACAGGACTACGAGGAACTGGTCAAGCCCCTGCGGCGCGAAATGCACCAGACCCTGGTTTTCCGCGAGTGGCTCAACCGGGCCACCAACCGCGACGTGGACCTGCTGGTGCGCGTTATTACTTCTCCCGGCCTCAGACAGCTTATCTACAACACCAACCTGGAGTGGATCAAGTGGACTGCCCGGAGCATGACCCTGTGGCGCCGGGTGGCGGACCGGCTCCGGCAATTGAGGGGGGCCGGTATTCCGGCGCGGGACCCTAAGCATCGTCCCGTACGCCCCGCAGCACCGCCACGCCCAGCAGAAAGGCCGGAAGGACCAGTTCCAGCACCAGGGCGAAGCCGGGAAAGACCCTGGCGAAGAATTCCGTGACCTCCTGGACCTCAGGAGGGAGAAGGGAAAGGGCCGCGGTCAAGATGCCGAGGGGCCAAACCAGCGGCCGGTAGTCGCGCAAACCCAGCCACTGGGCTATGGCCAGGCTGGTCATGTAGAGCAAAATGGCGTACTTCAAAAAGATGCCGCCGAACCACACCAGCATCATGAGGGCTTCCAGATGCTGAATGAAATCGCGCACGTTGATCATGCGCACCAGCTCGAGGGCCGGGTAGGGGAACCTGGCCGTCACCTCGGCGCCGAAGACGCCGATGGCCATGACGCCCACCCCGAGCATGGCCAGCAATCCTCCCAGGGTGCCGAAGCTCCAGGCGTAGATGCCCCGGACGCTCCCGACGAAGGGGAGGAACATGAGGATGATGTAGCCCTGGGCCACGTGCCCGAACAGGGGCAGGGAGCCGTCGATTACGGGCTTCCACCCCCGTTCCAGGACGGGCAGGTAGTTGCGAAGGTCCAGGTCCTTGGCCACCAGCGCGGCCACCAGCAGCACCGTGAAGGCGCCCACCGGGAGCAAAAGGTCGTTGACCCGGGTGAAGACCTCCAGCCCCCGGCGCACGGCGTGGCCGGCCAGCACCACCGTAATGGCGATGAAAACCACCTTGGGTGTGGTGGGCAGGAAGGCCGTGACCATGAGCTCCGAGACGTGCCAGACCTGGCGGCTGCTGTGGGTGACGAAGTTGTAGATGTAGAAAAGGCCCACCAGGCTCCCCAACCAGAAACCCAGGATCTGGCGGCTGAAACCGATCAGGGTCTGGCGGCGGAAACGCAGACCCAGGGGAATGATGACCAGCACGGCCAGCACGCCCTCCAGGGCCGCCAGCAACACCGCCAGCCAGCCGTCCCGCCCGGCCTTGACCGCCACGATGTGGGGCATGTAAATGTCCGTGGTGGCCAGGATGAAGGTGAAGAGCAGAAAGTAGAGCTGCTGGAGGGAAATCTGCCCCCGCTCCAGGTCCCGCAAGCGCCCGCCCACTTTTTTCGCCTCCGGGCAATAGTATCCGCCGCCCACGGACCGGCCTATGCCGGTAAGGCCCGCGGAGGGCACCGTCCCGGAGCGCGGCAGGGTGCGTCGGGTAATGGGGGGCCGCGCCGCGCCCCCCGGGAAAAAAGCGCGGCACGAAGGCCGCGCCGGCGAAACGACGGGGAATTTTGCCTTCGGAAAGCCACGCGATTATCGGTACCGGTGGGTTGGCAAAATTCCCCGTCGAACGGACGGACCGCCCTGCGTAGAAGGGCGGCCCGTGCCGAACGGATACCCGATTGTTAATTCAGTCGAAGAGGGCCTCCACGAACCGGGCGGGGTCGAAGGGCTGGAGGTCCTCCAGGTCCTCGCCCACGCCGACGAATTTCACAGGTATGCCGAGCTGCTCCTGGATGGCCACCACGATGCCGCCCCTGGCCGTGCCGTCCAGCTTGGTCAAAACGATGCCCGTCACGCCCGCGGCCTCCAGGAAGAGGCGCGCCTGGTTGACGGCGTTCTGGCCCGTGGTGGCGTCCAGCACCAGGAGCACCTCGTGGGGGGCCCCGGGCACCTCCCGGGCCACCACGCGCCGGATCTTGGCCAGCTCCTCCATGAGGTTCTTCTTGGTGTGGAGGCGGCCCGCCGTGTCCACGATTACCACGTCGGCCCGCCGGGCCCGGGCCGCCTGCACGGCGTCGAAGGCCACCGCGGCGGGGTCCGCCCCCTCCCGCTGCTTGACGACCTCCACGCCGGCCCGCCGGGCCCAGATCTCCAGCTGCTCTATCCCTGCGGCCCGAAAGGTGTCGGCCGCGGCCACCAGGACCCGCTTCCCGTCCTGCCTCCACAGGTGGGCCAGCTTGGCCACGGTGGTGGTCTTGCCCGTCCCGTTCACGCCCACCACCAGCACCACGGCCGGCTGCCCGTCCAGATTTACGGTCCGGCCGTCCGGGCCCAGCCGCGCCAGCAGGCGCTCGCGTAAACGCGCCTTAACCTCGGCGGGACCTGCGGCCCTGCCGCCCACGGCGCGCCGCAGTTCTTCGACCAGGGAGGCGGCCGTGGCCGCCCCCACGTCGGCCTGGACGAGCAGGGCCTCCAGTTCCTCCAGCAGTTCCTCGTCCACGCACGAGGCGCGCCCCGCCAGGGCTTCCAGGCGTCCCACCAGGCTCTGGCGGGTGCGGGCCAGGCCGTTTTTAAGCCGGCTCAAGAACCCCATAGCCCTCGTCCTCCAGCAACTCCAGCAGCGCCCGCGCCGCCTCCTGTTCGGCCTCCTTCTTGGACCGTCCCGTCCCGCGGGTCAGCGGCCGGCCGCGCCAGGTGGTGGCCGCGGTGAAGGTTTTGGCGTGGTCCGGGCCCTCCTCGCCCACGATCGCGTACTCCACGGGTTCCAGGCCGCGGGCTTGCAGCGCTTCCTGCAGCCGGGTCTTGTAATCCCGCTCCGCGCCACCGGCGGCGACCTCGGCCAGCACCGGGGCCAGCCAGGTCAGGGCCACCCGGCGCGCCGCATCCAGCCCCCGGTCCAGGTAGACGGCTCCCAGCAGGGCCTCGAAGGCGTCGGCCAGTATGGAGGGTCTCTCACGTCCCCCGCCCTTTTCCTCCCCGCGGCCCAGCCGCAGGGCGCTCCCCAGGTCCAGGGCCCGGGCCGCCCGCACCAGGGAGGGCTCGCAGACCACGGCGGCCCGCATTCTGGTCAGGTCTCCTTCCTCGCGGTCCGGGTACTCACGGAAGAGGTACTCGCTTATCACCAGCTCCAGCACCGCGTCGCCCAGGAACTCCAGCCGCTGGTTGTTCCGTACCGGGGGCAGCTGCCGCTCCGCCGCGAAGGAGCCGTGGGTGAGGGCGCGGATCAGCAGATCCCGGTTCTGAAAAGAGAAGCCCAGGGCGCGTTCCAGGCGCGCCAGGTCCCCGTCATGCCCCGCCATCGGCGCCGTCCTCCACGTACCGGCCGAAAACAAGCGTGACGTTGTGCCCGCCGAAACCCAGGGAATTGGACAGGGCCCTGTCGACCCTGGCCGGCCGCGCCACGTTGGGCACGTAGTCCAGGTCGCACTCGGGGTCCGGTTCCTCGTAGTTGATGGTGGGGGGGATGACGCCGCGGACCATGGTCAGGATGGTGGCCACGGCCTCGATGGCCCCCGCGGCCCCCAGGAGATGCCCGATCATGGACTTGGTCGAGCTGACGGGAATCCGGTAGGCCCGGGAGCCGAAGACCTGTTTGATGGCCAGACTCTCCAGCCGGTCGTTGAGGGGCGTGGAGGTGCCGTGGGCGTTGATGTAGTCGATGTCCTGGGGACCGAGGCCCGCATCGGCCAGGGCCGCGGCCATGGCCAGGGCCGCACCCGCCCCCTCGGGATCGGGCGCCGTGATGTGGTAGGCGTCGCAACTGCTCCCGTAGCCCAGCACCTCGGCGTAGATCCTGGCCCCCCGCCGGCGCGCATGGGATAGGCCCTCCAGGACGAGGACCGCGGCCCCCTCGGACATCACGAAGCCGTCTCGGCCCGCGTCGAAGGGCCGGCAGGCCCGTTCCGGCTCCCCGTTGCGGGTGGAGAGGGCCTTCATGGCGCAGAAACCGGCCACCGAAAGGGGCGTGATGGGCGCCTCCGTGCCGCCCGTGACGGCCACGTCCACCTGTCCCCGCTGGATCATTTTGAAGGCGTCGCCGATGGCGTTGGCGCCGGAGGCGCAGGCCGTAACGGTGGTGACGTTGGGCCCGCGGAAGCCGAAGGTGATGGCGATCTGGCCCGCCGCCATGTTGGGGATCATCATGGGCACGAAGAAGGGGCTGATGCGCCCCGGCCCCCGGTTCACCAGGACCCGCGCCTGGTCCTCCAGCGTCTCGATGCCGCCGATGCCGCAGCCCAGAATGACCGCCACCCGGTCGCGGTCGAGGCCGCCGGTGCCCAGGCCCGCGTCCTCCAGGGCCATCCCGGCGGCGGCCACTGCGAACTGGGTGAAGCGGTCCATGCGCCGCGCCTCTTTTTTGTCCAGGTAACGGGTGGGGTCGAAGTCGCGCACCTCTCCCGCGATCCTGGTGGCGAACTCCGAGGCGTCGAAGCGCGTTATGGGCCCGATCCCGGAGCGGCCGGCCACCAGCGCCGACCAGAAGGCCTCCAGGCCGGTGCCGACCGGGGAGACGACCCCCATCCCCGTGACCACTACGCGTTCCCGCAAACCGCAACCTCCTTGACCGGGAAAAGCCCCGGGTCCTCGCCCCGGGACCTTCCTACTGCCGCTCCTGGATGTATTTCACCGCGTCCCCCACGGTCCGGATTTTCTCGGCGTCCTCGTCGGGTATCTCCATGTCGAATTCCTCTTCGAAGGCCATCACCAGCTCTACGATGTCCAGGGAATCGGCCCCCAGGTCCTCCACGAAGGAGGCTTCGGGGGTCACCTCGTCTTCGTCCACGCCCAGCTGCTCTACAATGATGTTCTTCACCCGCTCGAAAATCGACGCCATCTCCGTTATCCCCCCGTTCTCATGTCATGCCGCCGTCCACCGCAATAACCTGGCCGGTGATGTAGCCCGCGCCCTCGCCGGCCAGGAATACCACCAGTGCCGCCACCTCCTCCGGCCTGCCGAAACGGCCCAGGGCCACGCCGGCCAGCAGACGGTCCTTCGTTTCCTGCGGCAGGCCCTCGGTCATGGAGGTGAGGATGAAGCCGGGCGCCACGGCGTTGACGGTGATGTTGCGCGACCCCAGCTCCCTGGCCAGGGCGCGCGTGAAGCCGATCAACCCCGCCTTGGCGGCCGCGTAATTGGCCTGCCCGGCGTTGCCCAGGATGCCGATTACCGAACTGATGTTGATGATGCGGCCCCAGCGCTGGCGCAGCATGGCCCGGGCCGCGGCCCGGGTCACCAGGAAGGCCCCTTTGAGGTCCACGTCGAGTACCGTGTCCCAGTCCTCCTCCTTCATGCGCACCAGGAGCGTGTCCCGGGTCACCCCGGCGTTGTTGACCAGCACGTCCAGCCGGCCCCACTCGGCGAGCACCCGGTCCACCATGGCCTGGGCGTCGGCGGCGCTGGCCACGTTCCCGGGCAGGACCAGGCACCGGCGGCCGGCTTTTCGTATCTCGGCCGCCACCTCTTCGGCCGCCGCCCTCTGGGTCAGATAGTTGACGGCCACGTCCGCGCCCGCCGCGGCCAGGCCCAGGGCCACCGCCCGTCCGATACCCCGCGAGGCCCCGGTTACCAGGGCCGTCCTGCCATCAAGCATCATTTTAGCCAACCCCCCCGACGACCGCAAGAACTTTTTCCAGGGAGGAGGGGTCCTCAACGTTGAGGGTCGTAACGTCCCTGGCGATTTGGCGGAGCAGCCCGGTCAGCGCCCGGCCCGGGCCCACCTCGACGAAGGTCGAGGCACCGTCGGCGAGCAGGCGTCGCACGCTCTCCTCCCAGCGCACGGGCCCGGCCGCCTGAAGGCCCAGGGCCCTGCGCACCTCGCCGGCGGTGCGCACGTAGTCCGCGTGGACGTTGGCCACCACAGGTATTTGCGGGTCGCGGATTTCCGTGCGGTCCAGGTCGGCCCGCAACCGTTCCGCGGCCGGGGCCATCAGGCGGGAGTGGAAGGGGGCGCTCACGTTGAGGCGCACGCACTTCCTGGCCCCGGCGGCCAGGGCCAGGCGGGAGGCTTCCTCCAGGGCCGCGTTCTCTCCGGCGATGACGATCTGCCCCGGAGAGTTGTAGTTCACGGGCTCCACCACGCCGCGGGCCGCGGCCGCGCGGCAGACCTCCTCCACCTTCTCCCTTGCCAGGCCCAGCACCGCCACCATGCCGCCCCTTCCCAGGGGCACGGCCTCCTGCATGTAGCGGCCCCGCCTGTGCACCAGGACCACCGCGTCGCGGAATGCCAGGGCCCCGGCCGCCACCAGGGCCGCGTACTCGCCCAGGCTGTGGCCCGCCGCGGCGTCGGGCTCCAGGCCGTGCCGGCGCAGGACCGCCAGGCAGGCAACGCTGACCGTCAGGACCGCCGGCTGGCAACACTCGGTCTCGGCCAGGCGCTCGGCGGGGCCCTCGAAGCACAGCCCGGTCACGCTCCACCCCAGGGCCGCGTCGGCCTCCTCGAACACGGCCCGCGCCTCGGGATAAATCTCGTAGAATTCCCGGCCCATACCGACGTACTGGGAACCCTGGCCGGGGAAGAGAAAGACCGTTTTCATCTGGCCTCCACCAGCCCCGGCAGGCGGCGCAGGATGGCGGCGGCCTCGCCCACGACCTCCTGTATGATTTCCCGGGCCGGCTGGATCTTCCTGACCATGGCGGCCACCTGTCCGGCCATCACGGACCCGTACTCCACGTCGCCTTCTACCATGGCGGCCCTGAGGCGGCCCGCGCCCAGGGCCTCCAGTTCCTCCACGGACGCGCCCCTGCTCTCCAGGAGTTCGAACTCCCGGGCCAGCTTGTTGCGCAAGACCCGCACCGGGTGCCCGGTGGAGCGGCCGGTGACCACGGTGTCGCGGTCGCGGGCCCTGATCAGGAACTCCTTTACGCGGGGGTGGATCTGACACTCCTCGGCCGACATGAAGCGCGTGCCCATCTGCACGCCCGCGGCCCCCAGGGCCAGGGCCGCCACCAGCCCCCGCCCGTCGAAGATGCCGCCGGCCGCCACCACCGGAATCCTCACCGCGTCCACGACCTGCGGAACCAGGGCCATGGTGGTGATCTCCCCTATGTGCCCCCCGGACTCCAGGCCCTCGGCGATCACGGCGTCCACCCCGGCCCGCTCCAGGCGCTGGGCCAGGGCCACCGAGGAAACCACCGGCAGGACTTTGGTGCCGCGGCGCCGGAATTCCTCCACGTACTTGCCGGGGTTCCCGGCGCCCGTGGTCACCACCGGCACCCGCTCCTCCAGGAGCACACCGATCACTTCCTCGGCAAAGGGCGAGCGCAGCATGACGTTGACCCCGAAGGGCCGGTCCGTAAGCTCCCTCACCAGCCGCACCTGCTCCCGCACCCAATCGGGCGGCGCGTTGCCGGTCCCGATGATGCCCAGGCCCCCGGCCTCGGAAACCGCCGCCGCCAGCCGGGCCTCCGACACCCAGGCCATGCCGCCCTGCATGATGGGATAACGAACGCCCAGCAGGTCACACAGTACCGTCCTCAGCAACGGCTCTCCTCCTTACGGCGGGGAATCTTGTCCCGGTAATTCGTTTTGGCCCCCGGCCGGCGCCACGCCGGCGGCGCGCCCCCGGGCTTCCGGCAGCCAGCGCACCAGCGCGCCGCCCCAGGTCAGCCCGGTGCCGAAGGCCACCATCACCACGTAGTCCCCCGGCCGGATGTAGCCCCCGTCCAGGGCTTCCTTCAGGGCCACCGGAATGGAGGCCGCAGACGTGTTGCCGTACCGGTCCAGATTGACGAAAACCCGGTCCATACCCAGTCCCAGGCGTTTGGCGGCGGCCTCGATGATGCGCAGGTTGGCCTGGTGCGGTATCAGGCAGCCGACCCGGTCCGGGCCGACGCCCGCTTTCCTGAGCACCTCCAGGGCCACCTCCCCCATGACCCGCACGGCAAACTTGAAGATTTCGCGTCCCTGCATGTGAATGGTGTGCAGCCTGCGGTCCACGGTCTCGTGGCTGGCCGGGAGCCTGGACCCGCCCGCAGGAAGGGTGAGCAGGGGCCCGCCGGAGCCGTCGGCCCGCAGGGAGAAGGACAGCACCCCGTAGCCCTCCGGCACCGGCTCCAGAACCACGGCCCCGGCGGCGTCGCCGAAAAGAATGCAGGTGCCCCGGTCCTCCCAGTTGACCATTTTGGAAAGGCTGTCCGCCCCCGCCACCAGTACCTTTTCTGCGGCGCCGGTCATGATGAACTGGCTGCCGATGGACAGGGCGTAAATGAACCCCGTGCAGCCCGCGGAAACGTCGAAGGCCCCGGCCCGGCGGGCCCCCAGGGCGTCCTGCACCAGGCAGGCGGTGGCGGGAAAAAACATGTCCGGGCTGTTGGTGGCCACGATCACCAGGTCCAGATCCTCGGGAGCCACCCCGGCCTGCGCCAGGGCCTCCCGGGCCGCGGCCAGGGCCAGGTCCGAACTCGCCTGTTCCGGGGCCGCGATGCGCCGCTCCCGGATCCCCGTGCGTTCGACGATCCACTCGTTGCTCGTCTCAACCATCCGCTCCAGGTCCTCGTTGGTCAGAACGCGCTGCGGAGCGTAAGCGCCCACGCCCACAATGCCCGCGTAACGCAAGGTCTCAGGCATCCACCCCGGCCTCCCTGAGGGTCGCATTCTCCACGCGCATGCGAATGCCGGCCACCAGTTCCTGGATACTGGCCTCGCCCGCGGCCCGCACGGCGTTTTTGATGGCCCGGGCCCTGGAGCGCCCGTGGGCCACGATGACCACTCCGTTCACGCCCAGCAAGGGCGCGCCCCCGTACTCGGCGTAGTCCAGCCGCCGCCTCAGGCCGCGTACGGCGGTCCAGGCCAGGGCCACCCCCAGCCGGGCCGTAACCCTTTTTCCGACTTCCTCCCCCAGCAGGCTTTCCAGGGTTTTAATGAGCCCCTCGCTGGCCTTCAGCACTACGTTGCCCACGAACCCGTCACAAACCACCACGTCGGCGGTACCGGCAAAAACGTCGTGCCCCTCCACGTTGCCCACGAAGTTGAGACCGGCCTGCCGCAGGAGCGGCAGCGTGGCCAGGGTCAGTTCGTTGCCCTTGCAATCCTCGCCGCCCACGCTCAAAAGTCCCACGCGCGGCCGCGGCACGCCCAATACCTTTTCGGCATACACGGCGCCCATTACGGCGAACTGGACCAGGTTGTGGGGTTTGCAGTCCACGTTGGCGCCCACGTCCAGGAGCACGGTGCGGCCCGTGGCATTGGGTATCACGCTGGCGATGGCCGGGCGGTCGATGTTCCCGACGCGGCCCAGAACGAGCAGGGCCGCGGCCATGGTGGCGCCGGTGTGGCCGGCGGATACCGCCGCGTCCGCCAGACCCTCCTTGACCAGGCTGACGGCGCGCACGATGGAAGACTGTTTTTTACGCCGCACCGCCCCCGCCGGCGCCTCGTGCATGGCCACGACCTCGGGCGCGTGCACGATTTCCACCCGCCGGCGTCGCGAGTAGCGCACGTGCTTCTTGATGGCCTCTTCCTGCCCCACCAGAATCACGGTGTGCCCCAGTTCTTCGGCGGCGGCCAGAGCTCCGGCCACAACCTCGCCGGGAGCGTAGTCGCCGCCCATGGCGTCCACCGCCACCCGCATGGCGTCATGCCTCCCCCCCCATGGCAACCACCAGAAAGCGCCCCTCCATTACCACGTCGTTCTGCACGGTGGAGGTTACTTTTACCACGTATTTATTTCCCTTTTTCATCCCGATAGTCGCCCGCGCCAGCACCTTCTCGCCGTAATAGACCGGCCGCCGGAAGCGCACGCGGGCCGACCCCGTCACCACCACCTCGCTGTCGATGAGGGCCACGGCCAGGGAATTGGCCTGGGCGAAGAGATAGTGGCCACGCGCCATCCTGGTCCTGCGCAACACCATGTCCCTGGTCACGGTCAGAATGGAGGTGGCCCTGAGCCCCGCCACCAGTTCGACCAGCTCACCGATGAGTTCGCCCTCCGCGAGGGAACGGGGCAGTTCCGCCCCGCCGCGGGCCAGCTGCTTTAGCCGCTCCCGCAATTCCGGGATCTGCAGCCGCAGGCGGTCGAGACGGACGGTCTGTACGCTGACCCCCAGCACCTGGGCCAGGTCCTCGTCGGTAAGGAAGGGGTTCGTGCGCAGGTAACCGGCCAGCAGTTCCTGGCGCTGCGTTCTCCTTCTGCCCCGGCCAGCCAACATTACCACCCTTGTTTAGTACCAGGTGCTAAAGTAAGTATAATGAAAGGGTTGCCCCAATGCAATAAAAAATTGGCGGGGAATCCCGCCAAATTCCTCCCTTTATTCTTTTGCACCGATTACCTGCCGCCTGCGGTAGTGGCCGCATTCCGGACAGGCCCGGTGGGAGATCACCGGCGTGTGACACTGGGGGCACGGTACCAGATGCACCGGGTCCAGCTTATAGTGGGCCCGCCGCATGCGCCCCCTCCTCTTCGATACCCTGCGCTTGGGAACGCCCATTTCCTGCTACCTCCCCGGTGTAACGGTCTCCGTAAAACTTCCGGCCGCGACGGCCCGCACCCCCGTGTCCGTACCTCAACGGGACCCGTCTTCCCGGTCCCGCAACAGTTCCCGCAGGGCCGCCAGCCGCGGGTCTACTTCCTCCCTCCGGCACCCACAGGCGCCGGCCTCGAGCGGGCGCCCGCAAACGGGACACAGACCGGGACAGTCTGGCCGGCACAGGGGCTTCATGGGCAGGGCCGCAAAAAATTCCCTGGCCAGTTCCGGCCGCAGGTCAAGTACCTCGCCCCGCACGGGCAGCCAGTCCCCGCCTCCGGCCCCTTCCTGGGCCACCATTTTACACGTCTCGGCCAGCGTCACCTCTATGGGGTGGGCAAAACGCTCGAGGCAGCGGCTGCAGGTCAGTACGAGGCTTCCCCTGGCCCGGCCTTCCAACCAGAAGGAGCCCGGCCCGGTGGCGGTGACCTCGACCGCTACCTCCACCGGACCCGCGAAGGGTATTTCCTCGCCGCCGGCCTCCAGCGGCGGTAACTCGCCGGACCAGGCCCAGCGGCGGGTTTCTCCGATCTCGCCCTTGAAGGCCCCGAAATCTATGAGCACGGCCACCACCCCGGGCAACAAAACACAGAGTAAATTATAACCGGGCCCGCGGGAGCCGTCAACGCCCGCCGTCTATTTCAGGTCCACGTACTTTAACCGTACCAGCCGGTGGCCGACCGGGTCCACGGCGAGGCGCGACTGTCGAGCAGGGGCTCGTACCGGCCGTCTGCTGGTTCCATGGGGATGAAGGTCACTTCGTTGAAGACGGGTTCGAAGTCGACCAGGGCATCGCACCTGATCTGATAAGGAGGGCTCCAGAACGTTGGAGATCATAACCTGAACGACTATCCTGCCCATTTCCGAGGCCCCCCTGGCGAAGTTCTAACCGGCCCGCCCGTCCGCATATTAAGGGGTCGGGAGGGTTGGCGGTGGCGCCACGGATACTCTGGGCCGCGGGTACGCTCATACTGGTGGCCGGCATGATACTCCGGCCCAAGTCCGTTTACGAAGGCGCCTCCATGGGGCTTTCCCTCTGGTGGCAGGTGGTTTTGCCCTCCCTGCTTCCCTTTTTCATCGTCTCGGAACTCTTGCTCAACCTCGGCTTCGTGCACTTCCTGGGCCTGCTGCTCGAACCGGTTATGCGCCCCGTGTTCCGCCTCCCGGGCGCGGCCTCCTTCGGGCTCGCCATCGGGTATACCAGCGGTTATCCCATCGGCGCGATGATCGGCGCGCGCCTGCGCCAGGAGGGTCTCTGTACCAGGGAAGAGGCGGAACACCTCGTGGCCTTTACCAACAACGCCAGCCCGCTGTTCCTGCTCGTGGCCGTGGCGGTGGGTTTCTTCGGCCAACCCGCCCTGGGGCCGCTCCTCGCCGCGGCCCATTACACCGCCAACCTCACCCTGGGCCTGCTCTGGGGATGGTCACGGGCCTTCTTGGGGTCGGATTCCCGGAGCCTTTCCGTGCGGCCCGCCGGCCCCCGGGTGCCACAAAAGCCCGCCCCGCCTGGTCAGCTACTGGTAGAGGCGGTGCGCCGCGCCCTGGACGGATTGCTGGCCATCGGCGGCTTCATGGCCCTGTGCGGGGTGGCAATCCGCCTTCTCACCGTTGCCGGGGCCCTGGACCTTCTGGAGGGCGCCCTGGGGTGGCTCTTCCTGCCCCTGGGGGTGGACCGGGCCTTACTGCCGGCCCTCGCCGCCGGACTGCTGGAACTCAGTATCGGTACGCGCCTGGTCACCCAGACCCCCGTGCCCCTCGAGCAGCAATTGACCGCCGTGGCCTTCATTACGGGCTGGGGCGGGCTCTCCGTACACCTGCAGGCCGCGGCGTTTTTGCATCCCGCGGGCCTGCGTCTCTGGCCCTTCACCCTGGCCCGCCTCCTGCACGGCTACCTGGCCGCCCTCTATACCGGGCTGCTGCAGGCGTGGTGGCCCCTGCCCGCCGCGGGTCCGCCGCCCGCCGCGTTTCCCGGCCTCTGGGCCGCGGCCGCCGCGGACCTGGCCCGTGGCCTGGCGGTGCTGGGGTTGCTTGCCCTGCTGGGGCTCCTGCTCCTGCCCTTCCGGCGGCAAAAAAACTGAGCCGCTACTTTCCGCCCCTGAGCTCCGCGCGCCCCTCCTGAATCTGGGCCATTACCTTCTGGAGGTTGTTTTCCAGCTGCTGAAGGATCTCGTCGGCGTATTCCCGCGCCCCCTGGCGGATTTCCCTGGCCACGGCCTCGGCCCGCTGCACGATCTCCTGGGCCAGGGCCTGCGCCTGGCGCACGACCTCGCTTTCCTCGGCCCACCGCTCCGCCTGCCGGCGTGCCTCGCTGAGGATGCGCTCCGCCTCCCGCTGGGACTCGCTCAGAAACTTTTCCTTTTCCTGCAGCAACTGCCGCGCCCTCCGGAGTTCCTCGGGAAAAGCGGCCCGCACCCGGTCCAGGAAATCCAGCAACCTTTCCTCGTCGACGATCAGTTTGCGGGTCATGGGAATGCGGGGGCTTTCCTCGACGAACTCCTCGAACTCGTTTAAGAGTTGCGCCAGCTCCAAACCTAGCCCTCCCCGGCCGCCGTCCAACGCTGGCGGAATTTGTGACGTAGCATCTCGGCCACCACCGGCGGCACCAGATCTGCAAGGCAACCGCCGAAGTAGGCGATTTCCCGCACCGCCCGTGAACTCATAAAGGAGCACTCCGCCCGGGTCATCAAGAACATGGTCTCCACCTCGGGCGCCAGCTTTTTGTTGGTCAGCGCCATCATGAATTCGTTTTCGAAGTCGGAAATGGCCCGCAGGCCGCGCACGATGACCCTCGCCCCCCGCCGGCGCGCGTAATCTACGGTGAGGCCCTCGAAGGCGTCCACCTCCACGTTGCGGTAGGGTGTCACGACCTGCTTCAGCATGTACACCCGCTCGGCCGCGGTAAAGAGGGGCCGTTTAACCATGTTCTCTGCCACCGCAACGATCAGGTGATCGAACAGGTTGGCGGCGCGTTCTACGATGTCCAGATGGCCGTAGGTGACGGGATCAAAACTCCCCGGGTAGATTGCCGTGGTCATCGCCTACCTCCTTCTCGGCATAAAAGGCCAGTACACTGTCTCCGTAGCGCCGGTGGCGCACGAGACGCAAGATGCCCTCGGTTTCGGGCAGGGGGTTGCGCTTGCAGGTCTCCAGGATTACGAGACCT
Organism: Ammonifex sp.; assembly: GCA_020725605.1. Lineage (GTDB taxonomy): Bacteria > Bacillota > Desulfotomaculia > Desulfotomaculales > DYER01 > DYER01. The sequence goes on from DYER01000030.1 coordinate 38,379, forward strand.
GCGGAGGCCAGGAGGCCGTGCCGGACCACCAGGTCCAGCAGCGGGCCGGGGAAACCGGTCCCGTAGGGCGGGTCCGCGAAGACCAGCTCGAAGCGGCGGCCCTGACGGCCGAGCAGGCGCAGGGCCGCTCCGGCATCCAGGGCCAGCACCTCGGCCCGGGTTTCCAGATGCGTGCGGGCCAGGTTTTCCTTCAGCACCCGCACGGCGCGGGGGTCGCGCTCGACGAAGACGGCCAGCGCCGCTCCCCGGCTGAGGGCCTCGATGCCCACCGCTCCGGAGCCGGCGAAGAGGTCCAGAAACCGGCTGCCCCGGACCAGGCCGCCCAGGATGTTGAAAAGGGCCTCCCGCGTACGCGCCGCCGTGGGCCTGGTGGCCCGGCCGCGGGGTACCTTCAGGGGATGTCCTCTGGCCGAACCCGCGATTACGCGCAAAAGCTTTCCCTCCGCCAGGATTATACCATAGTATTGCGGAAAAGAAACAGTATTTTGGTATAATATCGCGCCGGCCGGATAACCTAAGGTTCGGGGGCAAGAGGATCGTGAGTGTGGACCTGGCGCTGGAAGCCCACGAACTGGCCCGCGGGCGCACGGGGCGCGAGATTCCCGGCGTGGCGGTGCACCGGGAGACTTATCCCCACGCCACCGTTACCACCGTGCGGGTGCTGGACGAACGGGCGGAGACCATCATGGGGAAGCCGCGCGGCACGTATGTGACCATAGAGGCGCCCGCGATGCGCGAGAACAACCGGCAGGCCCACAGGGAGATCGTGAGGACCGTCGGCGCGCAACTGGCCTCCCTGCTCCGCATAGGCGAGGACGCCCAGGTGCTGCTGGTGGGACTGGGCAACTGGCACGCCACGCCCGACAGCCTGGGTCCCAAAGTGGTGGATTATTCCCTCGTCACCCGCCACCTCTACCGTTACGCGCCGCAGGAACTGAAAGGGGGCATGCGGCCGGTCTGTGCCATCGCCCCCGGCGTGCTGGGGACCACCGGCATCGAAACGTCGGAAATCATCCGCGGACTGGTGGAAAAAATTCAACCTGACCTGATTATCGCCATCGACGCCCTGGCGGCCCAGAACGTGAACCGCATCGCAACCACGATCCAGATGGCCGACACCGGTATTCAGCCGGGTTCCGGGGTAGGCACCATGCCCCGCGTCGGCATTACCCGCGAGACCATGGGCACCGAGGTCATAGCCGTAGGGGTGCCCACCGTGGTGCGCGCGGATACCATAGCGCGCGAGGCCCTCCAGCACTACCTGATGCGTCAGGCCACGATTGCCAACAGGCCCTACCAGCCCCCCAACCGGGAATTCGTGGACGAGGTCGTCGAGGGCGTGCTGGCGCCCTTCGGGGGGCATCTGATGGTGACGCCGAAGGAGATCGACGAACTCATTGAGAATACGGCCCGCATCCTGGCGGGCGGCATTGCCGCGGCCCTGCACCGTTCCCTGACGGCCGAGGAATACTGCCTGTACCTGCAGTAAAAACTAAGAGCAAGCGGATCCGGTCATCCGCTTGCTCCTTCAGGTTAGCGTAGCGTCGGGGTCACGGTGGCGGTGAGACCCTGGTTATTGACCATGTTCTGCTCGTAGGCCAGGATCATGCGCCTTACCATGTGCCCCCCGATCGCACCGTTCTGCCGGGACGGGACGTCTCCCAGGTAGCTGCCGGGCGGGAGCGTGATCCCGACTTCCCGCGCGATTTCCCACTTCATCTGGTCCAGGGCCGCCCGGGCCTCGGGAACCAGAACGCGGTTGGTGCGCTGGCCTTGCGCCATCGTTTTTCACCTCCTTGCGTTTCTTATTATGGCCCGGCGGCCCGCGCTTATGCCCGGAACTTTCTGAGCCAATTAACAAGACAGGTTTTTACTGCTGCCGGTAATGGAAAAATTTTCTATTCCATACCCTCAAGTAGGGCGCAGGCGGCCTCGGCCAGGGCCGCGCGGTCGTAGCCCCCTTCCAGGACCGCGAAAAGCCTGCCGGAGGCCCTGGCCGCGGCGAAGTCCGCCACCATGCGGCCGATGAGCTCGTAGTCCTCGGTGTAGAGGGTGCCGCCCCAGTCCGCCACGTGGCGGTCGAAGCCCGCGGAGAGGGCCACGAGGTCGTAGGATCCCTGGGTGCCGAGGAACTCCTCGAGTTCGCTCAGGAACTCCCGCCGGCTCTGGGCGGACACGTGGTAGTAGGCGACTTCCGGCACGCGGCCGAAAACGGCGGCCGTGCCGTCCCCGAAGTGCAGGTCGATGTCCACGATCAGGGCCGTCCTTATGTCCCCGCGGTACCTCAGCTTTTCCACGGCCACGGCCACGTTGTTGAACCAGCAGAATCCCCAGCTGGAACTGGGACTGGCGTGGTGTCCGGGCGGCCGGATGAGGCCGAAGGCCTTTTCGCCCGCCAGCGCGAGTTCGGCGGCCGCGATGGCGCCCCCCGCGGCCAGCAGGGCCATCTCGTAGGTCAACCCGCGGCGCTTCACGGCCTCGATGTGGGCCGTGGTGTGCACGCGGGCCACGTCTCCTACCGCGGCCGGTGCCGGCTCCACGAAGGAAAAGTGTCGCCGCAGTTCTTCCACCGCCAGGTCCAGGCGTCCGGGGGCCGCCGCGGCGTCCCGGGCGTAAACCTCGCGAAAGCGCTCGTGAAAGACGACCTTCACCGTCCCCTCCCCTTTCCCGGTTTGTACATGCCTCCCAGAGCCGCGTTTCTACGTGATGCCTCCCGCCGCCACGCGGGGATCTTCGGGTCATGCGGGTGGACCCGCACCCCGTCCGGCAGGCGCCCCGGCGGGCCGGCGCCGGGATACCCGGGTGGGTGGGGCCGGAGGCTCCCAATACCGTGCACGCCGGTCAGCTGACGCCGAGGTAGCCGCTACCCCGCCCGAAGCGCCGCCGGGCCTCCTCCTTCAGGCCCCGGTGTTCCGGCCTCGCCATTCCCGGGTCCTGCCGCAACAGCTCCGCCGCCTCTTGCCTGGCGAGCTGTAGTATCTCGTAATCCTGGATCGGGTCCGCGACCTTGAAGTCTGGCAGGCCCCACTGCCGGGTGCCGAAGAATTCGCCGGGTCCCCGCAGGCGCAAATCCTCCTCGGCCAGGGCGAAGCCGTCGGAGGTGCGGGCCACGGCCGCCAGCCTGGCCCGGGCCTCTTCACCCCTGGCGCCGGCCACCAGGATGCAGAAGGCCCGGTGGCCGCCGCGGCCCACCCGGCCCCGCAACTGGTGGAGCTGGGCCAGACCGAAGCGTTCGGCGTCGTGGATGACCATGACCGTGGCGTTGGGCACGTCCACGCCCACTTCTATGACCGTGGTGGCCACCAGGACCTGGATTTCGCCACGGCGAAAGGCGGCCATGACCTCTTCCCGCTCCTGGGGCCGCATGCGCCCGTGGATGAGACCGACGCGGAAGTCGGGAAAGACCTCCTCGGCCAGGTGCGCCGCCAGTTCCACGGCAGCCTGGCTCTGCAGCTGCTCGGACTCCTCCACCAGGGGGCAGACCACGTAGGCCTGGCGGCCCGCCGCGACCTGCTCCCGCACCAGGGCGTAAACGCGGTCCAGGGCCTGCGGCGAGACCACGTGGGTCTGCACGGGCTGGCGCCCCGGGGGCAGTTCCCTGATGGTCGATATCTCCAGATCGCCGTACAGGGTGAGCGCCAGGGTGCGGGGTATGGGGGTCGCCGTCATGACCAGGGTGTCGGGGTGGTAGCCCTTGGCCTGCAGCGAGGCCCGCTGCCGCACGCCGAAGCGGTGCTGCTCGTCCACCACCACCAGGGCCAGCCTTCCGAAGGTTACCCCCTCCTGAATCAGGGCGTGGGTGCCCACCACCACCGGAATGCTGCCGTCCGCCAGCCCGGAAAGTACCAGCTCCCTTTCGTCGCCCCGCACGCTGCCGGTCAGCAGGGCCACCTCCACTCCTGCGGCGCCCAGCAGGTCCCGCAATACGCCGTAGTGCTGTTCGGCCAGGATTTCCGTCGGCGCCATGAGGGCACCCTGCAGCCCGCTTGCGGCCGCTCTGGCCAGGGCCAGGGCCGCGATGACCGTCTTGCCGGAGCCCACGTCTCCCTGCAGCAGCCGCTGCATGGGCACCGGACGGTCCATGTCGGCGCTTATTTCGGCCCACACCCGCTCCTGGTCCCGGGTGAGGCTGAAGGGCAGCCCGGCCAGCAGGCGCCCCACCAGTTCGCAATTGCGCCGGTAGGCGAAGGGTTTCTTCCGGCGCTCCACCGCCAGGCGCCGGCGCAGGACCAGCAACTGAAACAGGAAAAATTCCTCAAAGACGAAGCGCCGCCGGGCGCGTGCCGCCTCCTCAGGAGAGGCGGGAAAGTGGACCTGCCTGATGGCCTCCGGCCGCGCGGGGAGTTGCAGGCGGTCGAGCACGGCGGGGGGCAGGAACTCGGTGCACTCGTCGGCCCAGCGGTCCAGGGCCTCCCGCACGAGCTGGCGCACCAGCTTGGGATGCAGCTTTTCGGTCAGGGGGTACACGGGCACCAGGCGCCCGAAGTGCAGGTCCTCGCCCTCGGGCTCGCAGTCCGTGACGTGGATTTCCGTGCGGCCGAAAAAGCGGTGCACCTTGCCGGTAACCAGGAGCCTGCTGCCGGGCGGGAAGGCCTTCAGGACGTGGCTCTGATTGAACCATACGGCGTAGAAGGGGCCGCTGGCGTCCTCCATGGCCAGCTTGACCACGGTCAGGCCGGGGCGGGGCTTGATTTCTTCGCCGGCCACCACCCGCCCCCGCAGGACCGCTACGCTCCCCGGCACCGCGGCCGCCGCGGACACCACCTCCCGCCGGTCCTCGTAGCGGCGGGGAAAGTGGTAGAGGAGGTCGTATACGGTGTTGATGCCCAGCCGCGCCAGCAGGCTGGCCCGGCGCGGCCCCACGCCCTTCAGGTACTGGATCGGGAAGTCCAGCGGCACACTTAGGAGCCTCCTTAGTACCGGACCCGGGCCCCCGGCGTACGGTGCGGATGCCGGCAGCCCCGGTATTCCCGAAGGCGGGTGTACCTTTGGCGGTGGATATTCCATATAATGGTCGAAAGGGAGGAAAGCACGTGTTCAGGCGCTTTGAAAACAACTGGTTTTACGTACCGGACCCGCCGGGTCGCTCCAGCCTGGAGGCCCACGGCAGGGAACTCAATTACGTCCTTCCCTTTTGGTTCGGGGTACGCGAAGACGGCACGCTCCAGGACATGTCAGATGCGGAAGGGACGGCCCTCATTCGCGCCTACAACCTTTCGGTACTGGCCATCGTGCACAACTATTCGAGCCCCGAGTTCGGCCCCTTGATCCATCGCCTCCTGACCGCCGAGCGGCTGCGGCAGACCCTGGTGGTCAGTATCGTGGAAATGTTGCAGGCCAGGGGTTTTGCAGGAGTCAATATCGATTTTGAGTTCGTCCCGCCCGAAGATCGGCCTTATCTCACGCTCTTCATGGCCGAACTCTACGCGGCACTCCATCCCCTGAGGTTTCTGGCAACCATTTCGGTGCCGGCCGAACTGGAAGACAACCCCCGCCATCCTTTCTCCGGGGCCTTCAGTTACCCGGACCTGGCCCGTGTGAGCGATCAGATGTACGTTCTGGCCTACGATGAACATTTCACGCAACCGGGGCCCATCGCCTCCATCGGGTTCGTACGCCGGGTGCTGGACTACACCCTGTCTGTCGTCCCCCGCCACAAAATACGCCTGGGGATACCGGTTTACGGGTACGACTGGATCCCGGGAGCGTTGCCCACGACGCTCAGCCATGCCCAGGCCTTGGCCCGCGCGGAGCGCGTCGGGGCGGTAATCCGGTACGACGAGGCGGCACAGGAATCGACGTACGACTATATGGAGAACGCCGTGGCCCACGTAGTCTGGTTCGAGGACGTGCGCAGCTTCGACGCCAAACTGGCCCTGGTCCGCCGGCTGCGCCTGCCCGGCATCGGCGTCTGGCGCCTGGGACTCGAAGACCCGCGGGTGTGGACCCGTCTCCTCAGGGCGCGCAGCGGCCGCGGGGGGCGGCGCCCCGTAATTTATCAGCGGGCGGCTTCCGTAGGATTGCGGGGTAGGATATTCCGTATTTTCCCCGCGGGCCGTACGCGGCACCCCCGTTGACGGCAGGACCCTTGCCCGCCCGCGTCCGGGGTACCGGCATGCCCCTCACACCCTTGCGCCGTCCGGCCTTTTCTGCTAGAATCGAAGGGTGGTCAAAAAGGGTGGCGGACAGGGAACCGCCGGCGTCGGCCACCCCGATGGGGAGCGTGAGAGCCATGGCACGGCGTTGCGCCATTTGCGGCAAGGGCGTGGGGGTGGGCATGAAGGTCAGCCACTCCAACCGCCGCACCAAACGCATCTGGGCCCCCAACCTTCAGCGCGTCAAGGTGAAGGTGGAGGGTCGCAGCATGAGGTTGCGCGTGTGCGCCCGCTGCCTGCGCAGCGGCAGGGTGCAACGCGCGGTGTAGCGGCCGGAGGGCCTCCTGCCCCGCGTGGCACCTTCGCCCCCCGACAACGGCCGCCCGGGACGGCCTAGGGCAGCCGCACCCGCAACTCCCGGTAGACCCGCCCGTCGCGCGCGTCGATAATGCGCACGCCTTCCGGGTCCACGAGGGCCACGGTGGGCGTGCCGTCTCCTTTGGGCAGGGCCGGGCTGCCCGGGTTGAGGAGTACGGTAGCGCCCCGCTGCTCCAGGAAGGGTTCGTGGGTGTGGCCGAAGACGAAGATCCGCACCCGGTAGCGGCGGGCGAGTTCCCACTTCTGCTCGGTGGTGGTCGTGTCCCCGTGGTTGACCAGCAGCCGCAGGCCCTCCACGTTCAGGTATACGTAGGGGCTCTGGATGGGCAGCTCCACCAGCAACTGGTCCACGTCGGCGTCGCAGTTGCCCCGGGCCACGAACACGGGTACGGGGCAGGCGTTGATACGCGCCGCCAGTTTCTCGGGGTCGTACCCCGCCGGAAAGGGGTTGCGGGGCCCGTGGTAGAGCAGGTCCCCCGCGTGGCATATGGCATCCACGCCGGCGAAGGGCCCGGCCAGCAATTCGTCCCATACGCGTGCGTCACCGTGGGTGTCGCTGATAATGCCCAGACGCAAAACTGCGGCCCCCTTCACATCATGCGCTCAAGGCGCGGATTGGGAATGCACCCCGGGATGCGGCCCCGTTTCGCCACCGGACGACCGGCGACTTCCTTGAGGTCCATGGTCATGTCGATGGGCGGAGCCGCCGAAATGTAGCTTCCCACGCCGAAGGCGTCGGCTCCCGCCGCCCCCAGGCTCCGGATGCGCTCCGGCGTGATGCCCCCGGAAACGAAAATGCGGACGTGGGGGAACCCCGCGCGGTCCAGCCGCGCCCGGACCTCCTGCACCAGTTCCGGGGTCACCCCCCCGCGTTCGGAGGGCGTATCCAGGCGCACACCGTGGAGGTCCTCCCGCAGGGCCTCGGCCACGCGCACGGCCTCTTCGGCCTCGTCCTTAAAGGTGTCCACCAGTACGATGACGGGCGCGCTACCGCCCATAAGGTCACGGTAGGCCAGGGCCACCCGCAGCGTGTCCCCGGCCACCAGGATGGCGGCGTGGGGCATGGTGCCCGTGGGGTCCCGACCCGCCAGTTTGGCGCCCAGAATGCAACTGGCGCCGTCCACGCCCCCCACCAGGGCCGCCCGCTCCATGACGGGAGCCACCGCCGGGTGGACGTGCCGGGCGCCGAAGCATATCACGCGCTTGTCCCCGGCCGCCTCCCTGCACGCCCGGGCCGCCGTGGCCCAGCCGCTGGAGCTGGCCAGGATCCCCAGCAGGGCCGTCTCGTATACGCCGAACTCACTGTACGGCCCGTGGATGCGCATCACCACTTCCCTGGCCCGGAAGGGCTCACCCTCGGGGAGGGCCCACACCTCCACCGGCAGCCCGGCCAGGAGGTTCATGACCTCCACGGTGCCGGCGAACACGCCGTCCCGGCCCCCGAAGATTTCGGCCACCACCGGGGTGTCCGCCAGGCCCAGGTGGCGCAGGATCTCCTGGGTGCGCACGAAGTAGATGTCCGTGGTCCACCCGTAACGGATCTCGTGGTGCTCCGCCGAGAAGAGGCGGCCCGGCTCCGGGCGCAGCGCGGCCACCTCCGCGAGCTGCCGGATTCTCTCCCGGCCCACGCTCCCCTCCCCCTTACTTTTCCGGCAACCGCCTCATGAGATTGGCCATCTCGATGGCGCTCACCGCCGCTTGCCAGCCCTTGTTGCCGGCCTTGGTGCCCGCGCGTTCGATGGCCTGCGCCAGGGTGTCGGCCGTGATGACCCCGAAGATGACGGGCACGCCGGTCTCCAGGCCCACCCGGGCCACGCCCTTGGCCACCTCCGCGGCGACGTATTCGAAGTGGGGGGTGCTGCCCCGGATTACGGCCCCCAGGCAGACCACGGCGTCGTACCGGCCGCGGAGGGCCAGTTTGCGGGCCACCAGGGGGATCTCGAAGCCGCCCGGCACCCAGGCCACATCCACGTCCTCCTCCGCCACCCCGTGGCGCGTCAGGGCGTCCATGGCCCCGGCCAGCAGGCGGTTGGTGATGAACTCGTTGAAGCGGCCGACCACGATGCCGAAGCGCAGTCCCTGGCCTACGAGATGGCCTTCGAAGACTTCGCCCATGTTCCTCACTCCACCACGCTCAGGAGATGGCCGAGCTTTCTCTTTTTGGTGGACAGGTAAAAGCTGTTGTACTTGCCGGGCCGGCACTCGATGGGCACCCGGCGCACGACCTCCAGCCCGTAGCCCTGGAGGCCGCGGATCTTGCGCGGGTTGTTGGTCATCAGGGACATCTTGCGGATGCCCAGGTCCACCAGAATCTGGGCCCCCAGTCCGTAGTCCCGCAGGTCCGGCGGGAACCCCAGGGCCTCGTTGGCCTCCACGGTGTCCTTGCCCTGGTCCTGGAGTTCGTAGGCCCGGATCTTGTTGAGCAGGCCTATGCCGCGGCCCTCCTGCCGCATGTAGACCAGCACTCCCACCCCGGCCTCTTCGATCATCTCCAGGGCCCGCCGTACCTGCTCGCCGCAGTCGCAGCGCAGGGACCCGAACACGTCCCCGGTGAGGCACTCCGAGTGCACCCGCACCAGGGGCGCCTCCACGCTGCTCAGGTCACCCTTTACCAGCGCCAGGTGGCCCCGGTGGTCCAGGATGCTCTCGTAGGCGATGACCGTGAACTCACCGTAGCACGACGGCAGCTTCGCCTCTCCCACCCGGCGGATGAGCTTCTCGGTACGCCGGCGGTACTGGATGAGGTCCGCGATGGTGACGATCTTCAAACCGTGCCTGGCCACGAACTCCATGAGTTCGGGCACCCGGGCCATGGTGCCGTCTTCCTTCATGATCTCGCAGATGACGCCCGCGGGATACAGGCCGGCCAGCCGAGCCAGGTCCACGGCCGCTTCGGTGTGCCCGGCCCGGCGCAAAACGCCGCCGTCCTTGTACCGCAGGGGAAAGACGTGGCCCGGCCGCCGCAGGTCCTCGGGCCGGGTACGCGGATCGAGGATGGCCTTGATGGTGGCGGCCCGCTCGTGGGCCGAGATGCCCGTGGTGGTCCACCGGGCGTCCACCGAAACCGTGAAGGCCGTGCCGTGGGGGTCCGTGTTCTGGGTCACCATGAGGGGCAGGTCCAGCTCGTCCAGACGCTGTCCGACGATGGCCAGGCACACCAGGCCCCGGCCGTACATGGTCATAAAATTGACGGCCTCGGGCGTGACCTTTTCGGCCGCCATTACCAGGTCGCCCTCGTTTTCCCGGTCCTCGTCGTCGACCACCACCACCATCTTGCCGGCCCGGAGGTCCTCGATGGCCTCTTCGATGGTGTTGAACCTGAAGTTTTCCACCGGTGCTCCTCCCCCGACGCCAGGTCGCGTGCCGCCCGCCCTACAGGAAGCCGTGCTCGGCCAGAAAGTCCTCGTCCAGTTTCCCGGTGTGGGTGTGCGGGGCCAGCAGTTTCGCGACGTACTTGCCTATCAGGTCCGCCTCCAGGTTGACCTTCGCCCCCGGTCGTTTAAAGCCCAGAGTGGTGTGCCGGGCCGTGTGGGGCACGATGGCCACCCGGAAGCTACCGGTATCATAGTCTACCACGGTCAAGCTGACACCGTCAACCGCAACGGCGCCCTTGGGCACCAGGTAACGCAGCACCTCGGGCGGGGCCTGAATGGTGATCAGTTCGGAAATGTCCTGCCGCCGGCGGTCCAGGAGCACCCCCACCCCGTCCACGTGCCCGGTCACCAGGTGGCCCCCAAGGCGGTCCCCCAGGCGCAGGGCCCGCTCCAGGTTGACCCGGTCCCCGGGCCTGAGTTCCCCCAGGTTGGTCCTGGCCAGGGTTTCGGCCATTACGTCGGCCGTGAAGGCGCCCCGTTCCAGGCCGGTTACGGTCAGGCACGCGCCGTTGACCGCGATGCTGTCGCCGACCCCCGTGCCCTCCAGCGCCTTTTGCGCCGCCACGGTGAGACGCGCCGAGGCGGGGCCCCGCACCAGGGCCCGGACCGTACCGAGTTCCTCCACGATGCCCGTGAACAACCGCAGTTCCCCCCGTTACGCCTGGCACCGAGATGTGGGGCCCCCCTGCCCGGAGGCGGCTCCGGAATCCCGTGCGGCCCCCCGCCTGCGGCACCGGAGGGGCACCCCTAGACCGGCAGCCGGCCCCGCACGTACCCCTCGATACATATGTCGGGTCCGTACCTGGTCACCTCGACGTCCTCCACGGCCAGGGCCGCGGCCGGATCCGTCACGCCCGGCCCCCCCACCGGCCCGGGGGCCTCGCGCCCCCCAAAGATCCTGGGCGCCACGAACCACACCACTTTGTCCACCACTCCCGCGGCCAGGGCCGCGGCGTGCACGGTGGCCCCGCCCTCCACCAGCACGCTCGTGATTTCGCGGCGTCCCAGTTCCTCCAGGAGCGCCGGCAGGCTCACCCGGCCGTCCTGTTCCGGAAGTACCACCACCTGCGCCCCGGCCTCCTCCAGGCGCCTGACACGTCCGGCGGGGGCACTCCCCGTGACGGCCACGATGGTGGGGGCCGGCGAGCCCCCGGTGAGCACCCGGGCCGTCTCCGGCAGGCGGGCGCGGCTGTCCAGCACCACCCGCACCGGGTCCCGTCCCCCTTCGGGCAACCTCACGGTGAGGGCCGGGTCGTCGGCCAGGACCGTACCTATGCCCACCAGTACCGCGTCGCAGGTGTCGCGCAGGACGTGGACGTACGCCCGGGCCTCGGGTCCGGTGATCCACCGGGAGGCCCCGGTCCTCGTGGCTATCTTGCCGTCCAGGGTCATGGCCACCTTCATAACCACGAAGGGAAGGCGCGTCGTGATGTACTTGCAGAAGGCCTCGTTCAGCCGGGCGGCCTCCTTCTCCAGCACCCCCACGGCGACCTCCAGGCCGGCCCGCCGCAGGCGCTCAAGCCCGCGGCCGGCCACCAGGGGATTGGGGTCCTTCATGGCCGCCACCACCCGGGCCACGCCCGCCTCCAGGATGGCCTCGGTGCAGGGCCCGGTGCGGCCCGTGTGACAGCAGGGCTCGAGGGAAACGTAAAGGGTGGCACCGCGGGCCGCCTCACCGGCCTCGCGCAGCGCCACCACCTCGGCGTGCGGGCCACCCGCCCTCTCGTGAAACCCCCGTCCTACGATGCGGCCGTCCCTGACCACCACCGCCCCCACCATGGGGTTGGGGCTGGTGCGCCCCCGGCCGCGACGGGCCAGGTCCAGGGCCAGCCGCATATAGGTTTCGTCGTTCCCAACCGAGGTATCCAGGGCAATTTGGGCCGCGGAATCATTACCGCAGGGGTGCAAAGGTCTCCCTCGCCTCCACCCTTGATTATAACACGCGGCTTAAAACTCGAACAACTGAAGCTGCTCGTGGCCCGGGCGGCCTTCGGAGCCACCCTTTTTCTTGCCGCCAGGACCGGCCCAACCTTTCCTCTGCAGGCAGTCCGGAGGCAGGTACCGGAGAAAGGCCGAAGGTCCGGTCCGTACCCTGGTGCCGCGCAGGGTGCGAGTACGGGCCGAGGTGAGGATGAGAAGGTCTCGGGCCCGGGTGAGGCCAACATAAAACAGGCGGCGCTCCTCGTCGGGGTCCTCGGCGTCCCTCAAAGGCAGCAGCCCGTCTTCCACCCCCGTGATGAAAACCACGGGAAATTCCAGCCCCTTGGCGGCGTGGAGGGTCATGAGGCTGACGGCTTCGGGCGTGGGACCTCCGGCGCCCGGCCGCTCCCAGTCGGCCTCCTGGGCCAGCACCAGGCCGCGCAGGAAGGAAGCGAGGTTACCGAAGCGCGCCGCCAGCCGCAGCAGGCGGCGCATGGACTCCGCCGCCCCGCTCTCCCCTTGTTCGACCACGCGGGCCAGAAGCCTTTCGGGCGGTTCGGCCGCGGCCAGCCGGCGATACGCTTCCACCTCAGCCACGAAGGCCGCCAGTTTTTCCCGGTCCGCGGGATCCAGCGCCGCCGAGGAAGCCAGGGCCGAGGCCGCGCGCCAGACGCCGCCGCGCCGGCCCGCCTCCTCCCGCACCAGGGCCAGGCCGCGGGGCCCGAGGCGGAAGCGATCGCCGCCGAGACAGAGCAGGGCGTGCCAGTCGTCCTCCGGGTCGGCCACGCAGCGCAAAAAGTTCAGGACCTCCCGTACGGGCCGCTCCTCCAGAAAACCCTCCCTGCCCACCACCCGGTAGGGGATCCCCTCCTTCAGGAGGCACTCCTCGAGGAGCGCGGCCTGCCTCCCGGTGCGGAACAGCACCGCGATGTCGGCGAAGCCCCACCTCCCTCCGTCCTGCCCGGCGGTCAGCATGCTGGTCCCGCCCACCAGCCCGGAGATCTCCCGCGCCACAGCAATGCCCTCGGCCGTTTCCCCCGGGGCCTCGAGGTGGACGACCTGCGCCCCGTCCTCCCTGACGGCCGTCAGGTCCCCCGGGTCGGCCGCGAGGGCCCGCGCCGCGCGCAGGATGGTGGGGGTGGAGCGGTAGTTCACCCGCAAGCGGCAAACCTTGGCCTGCGGAAAGTCCTCCTTAAGCCGGCGGAAAAGCCGGTGGTCCGCCCCGCGGAAACCGTAGATGGCCTGGTCCGGGTCCCCGATGACGAAGAGGTTTTCGGGCCTCCTGGCCCAGAGGCGCACCAGGCGGTACTGCACCGGGTTCACGTCCTGAAACTCGTCCACCAGGAGGTGGGTGCACCGGCAGAGAAATTCCCGGACGGGACCCGAGGCGGGGTCCGCCTCCACCAGGGCCGCGGCCTCCAGGAGCAGGTCGTCGTAGTCCAGGGCGCGGTAGGAGGCCAGTTTCTCCAGGTAGGCCAGGTAGAGGGGCCGGAGGTCCGGGGGCACGCCGGGGTCCTCGGGTCCCAGGCCGCGGCTCTTGTAGAGGGAAAGGACCTGCTGCCACCGGGCCGCCTCGCGCGGCGGCCTGCCGGCCTCCCGCAGGGCCTCGGCCAGCACCTCCCGGGCGTCCACCTCGTCCAGCACGGTGAGGCGTTCGGGCGACCGCGCCCTGCGCAGCAGGTCCAGGCAGAGGCCGTGGAAGGTGCCCACCGTGAGGTCCCCCGGGTCCGCCGCACCCGCCAGGATCTCGCCTGCGCGCCGGCGGACCTCCTCCGCGGCCCTGTTGGTAAAGGTGACGGCGGTGATTTCCCGGGGCGGCACCCCCCGTTCGCCCACCAGGTGGGCGATGCGGTACACCAGGGTGCGGGTCTTGCCCGTGCCCGGCCCGGCGATTACGATCACCGGGCCCTCCGTGGCCCGCACCGCGGCCCATTGTTCCCGGTTCAGGGGCTCGGAAAACGGAGCCGGGGCCTCCGGCCGGGCCGGCATACCCACGGGCCTCACCCTGCCCCCCGCGGGCCCTACCTCCCCGGCGGATTCTTTTTCCCCCGGCACCGGGCCGGTTACGGCGAAGAAGCGGGTCTGCTCCCCGAAGAGGCTTCTCTCTTCCGGCCGGATCAGGACGATCTTCCCGTACTCGCCGTCGAAGCCCGGTAGCAGCTCTATTTCGCCCGCCCGCATGCGGCGCAGGGCCTCGGCCACTAAAGATCCGGCCAGGCGCGCTACCTCCTCCAGGGGGGCACTGCGCAGCACGAAGAGTTCGGGGCCCAGACGCTGCAGAAGGGAGAAATAGGTCCGGAGGACCTGCCGGGAGTTGGGTCCCACGCCCAGGGCGTCGGCGATGACCTCGGGTAGCGGCACCAGGCTCTCGAAGGGGCGGGCCCCGGCGGGCCGCGCGCCGGGCGCCCGGTCCGCCAGTTCCTCCACCCGGTGTAGCACCCCCACGGTCACCCGGCGACCGCAAACGGGACAGAGGCCGCCGTTCTTCAGGGTTTCGGCCGGACGCCAGCGTACCCGGCAGGCGCGGTGGCCGTCGTAGTGGTACTTGCCCTCCTCCGGAAAGAATTCCAGGGTCCCCACGAGGCCGCCCGAGGCGCCCCGCAGGGCCAGGTAGAGGTCCGGGTAGGTAAGGGGGGTGTCCAGGAGATTGGCCTCCCGGGCCAGGTTCCGGGGCGAGTGGGCGTCGGAATTGGAGACGAGCAGGAAGCGGTCCAGGGCCGAAAGCCGCCAGTTCATGGGCGGGTCCGAGGAGAGGCCCGTCTCCAGGGCCGTTACGTGGGCCGTGAGGTCTTCGAAGCATTCTTCGGCCGCGTCGAAGCCGGAATTCGCCCCGAACAGGGAGAAGTGCGGGGTCCAGACGTGGGCCGGTACGAGCAGGGCTTCGGGCGCGGTTTCCAGCACCAGGGCCAAAAGGTCACGGCTGTCGAGGCCCAGCACGGGGCGGCCGTCGGCTTCCATGTTGCCGTACCTGCCGAGGCTCCGGCCCAGGCGCTCGGCGGCCGCGAGGTCCGGCAACAGCACGAGGTGGTGGACCTTGCGCACCCGTCCGCCTTTCTTGTAGATGGTGCTGACCTCGCCGGTGACCACGAAGCGCACCAGCGGCCGGCCGTCGGGCTCCACGGGGCCGGGCCAGTGGGCCACCGGAGGCCGGCGCAGGTCTTCGGGCTCCTTCTTGAGGCGGTATAGCCCCCCTTCCGCCTCGGCAAGCCCGTCCCGCAGTTCTTCCCGCCAGGCCGGGTGGGTGCAGTCGCCCGTGCCCACCAGGCTCACGCCCTTGTACACGGCCCAGCGGTAGTAATTTTCCGGCGTGGCGTCCCGGCTGGTGGCCCGGGAGTAGCGGGAATGGACGTGCAGGTCCGCGACGTACTCCATGACTTTTCCCCCGCGCCTTTCTCCTCTTAAATTCTACCGCACCGGCGGACTCCCCTGCATTTTCACCGTGCACCTATGGTATAATCTTGGTGGGCGCGGGGCCGGCAGGTCGGTCGCCCCGCGTAAGGGCCGCCGCCAAGGGGGGAGCAACGTGGGCTTCAACGGGGAATTTCGCCTTCGGAAAGCTACCCGGTCCCCGGCATCGGGGGGTGGGCACAATGCCCCGCCGTTCGTACCCGCCTACCGCCGCCTGGCCCGGGAAGAGCTGGCGCGCCGTGCGCAGGAAGCCCTGACGGGCCTGAAGGAGTGCCGCGTGTGCCCCCACCGCTGCGGCGTGGACCGCACCGCCGGGGAGAAGGGATTCTGCAAGGCCGGGGCCCGGGCCCTGGTGAGCAGCTACGGCCCCCACTTCGGGGAGGAGGCGCCCCTGGTCGGCCTGCACGGCTCGGGCACCATCTTCTTCGGCCTCTGCAACATGCGCTGCATCTACTGCCAGAACTACCAGCTGAGCTGGGGCGGCGAGGGGGATCCCGTGACGGCCGAGGAACTGGCCCGCATGATGCTCTGGCTGCAGAAAATCGGCTGTCACAACATCAATTTCGTTTCCCCCACTCACTTCGTACCCCAGATCCTTGAAGGCCTCGTCGTGGCCGCGGAACGGGGTCTGGAGCTACCCCTGGTGTACAACTGCGGCGGCTACGAGGCCCCGGAAACCCTGGCCCTGCTGGACGGCATCATCGACATCTACATGCCGGACCTGAAGTACGCGGATGCCGAGACCGCCCGCAGGTACTCGGGCGTGCGCGACTACCCGGCGGTGGCCAAGGCCGCCATCAAGGAAATGCAGCGCCAGGTGGGGGACCTGACCTTCGACGAAAACGGCATCGCCCTCAGGGGCCTGCTGGTCCGACACCTGGTGCTTCCGGGGGGCCTGGCAGGTACGGACGAACTCATGGAGTTCCTGGCCCGCGAAGTGTCCCCGGATTGCTTCGTGAACGTGATGGCCCAGTACCACCCCTGCCTGCACGCCTGGGAGAACCCGCCCCTGGACCGCCGCCCCACCCCGGCCGAATACCGCGCCGCCGTGGCCGCGGCCCGGGACCGGGGCCTGAGGGTGTACCGCAACGGGCTTTAGGTCCAGCCCCGGAACCACAGGAACCGCGGCGCACCGTCCGCTCCGCCGCCGGCCAAAAGGGCGCCGCGGGCGGCGCCGGCCCGCCGCGGTGGGCGCGGCCGGGCAACCTGAAGAGCCCGCGGCCCGCCACGGCGGACGAAAAAGCGGCCGGCCCCGCAATGGGGTGCCGGCCGGCGCCAGGCAAGGCGGCCCGGCATCAGGCCAGCCGGAACCTGGCCACCAATTTTTCCAGATCGCCGGCCAGTCCGGCCAGATCCCGAGCCGTGGCGGAAACCTTTTCTACAGTTGCCGTCTGCTCTTCGGCCGTCGCGGTCACATTTTGCACCGCCGCGGATATCTCCTCGGCCGAGGCGGCCACGGACTGGATATTGTCCGCCAGACTCTGAACAGAGCCAATGATTTCCGCAAAGGTGGCCCCGGCTTCCTTTACCAGGCGTGCCCCGGCTTCCACCTGGGCCGCGTTCTGCTCGACACCCCGGAGGGCCTTCTGAGACTCCGCCTGGACGGCCGCGATGAGGGCCTGGATCTCTTTACCCGCTTGCGCCGACTGCTCGGCCAGCTTTCTGACCTCTTCGGCCACGACGGCAAAGCCCTTGCCGTGCTCTCCCGCCCGGGCGGCCTCGATGGCGGCGTTCAGGGCCAGCAGGTTCGTCTGGTCCGCAATGTGGGTAATGAGATCGACAATCTGGGTGATCTTCCCGCTGGCCTCGAGGAGCCCGTTGACGATCTGGCCCGCCGCCACGGCCACCTGTTGTATCTGGTCCATCTGTGCCAGGACATCCTGCAGGGCCTGGCTCCCTTTTCTGGCCAGCTGACCCGCCCTTTCGGATTCGCCGGCGATGTGCTGGGTATTTGAAGCGACCTGTTCCACCGTGGCGGCCACTTCCCCGATGGTGGAGGCCGTCTCGTTGGCCCCGATGCTGACGTTTTCGGCGCTGGATGAGAGTTCGGCGGCACTGGAGGTTAGGAACCGGGACTTTTCCGCCAGCTGTCCGATAATCTCTTTCAGGTTGCGCACCATGGTATTAAAGGCCGCTCCCAACTGGCCGATCTCGTTTTTCGCCGTGACGGAAATCTGGCCGGTGAGGTCCCCGGAAGCGATCCGCGAGGCTTCCGCGGCGAGGGCCCTTACCGGCCCGACGATTCCCCGCAGCAAGAGCAAGCAGATGGCCAGGCACGCGAGGACCGTCACGACGCCCGCAACCACCAGGAAATTCCGTAGCCTTACGGCATGAGCCGCGTCCTCTAAAGTCTCCCGGTGGACCCCCTCCGTCTTTCCTTCCACGTAATTGGTTACAATGGTCTGAAGCTGATTCCTCAGATCGGAGTACTCACCCTTGTAAATGGCCACCGCTTCCTCGGGATTGGTACCGGCCTTCTCCATTATTTGGGCTTCCAGCTCGCAAAGGCGCACATTCAGCCTGTCGACGCGATCGAAGGTTTCCTTGCCGGCCGGGTCCAGCTCCTTCATCCTTTTGATGGTCCTGTCGATTTTGTCGGCGTATTCATTGTACCTCTGCCGCTCGTTTTGGTCTGAGGGGTCGATAATTATCCCCCGCACGGCATCGGTGAGGGTCAAATCCTGGAACTTAATCTCCTTCGCCGTAGCCAGTATTTCGATGTCTCTGGCCGCTATTTCAGAAAGCCTCTTACTCACGTGCGCCAGCTCCAGAACGGAAAGCCCCACGGCGAAGGCCAGCAACAGTACGACCAGCCCCATGCCAAGCTGCAGCCCGTAACGTTTCAGCATGGTTACCCTCCTTCGATTTTCCTACCCGCGAAGCCCGCCGCCAAAGGCGCCTTCCGGCGCGCAGAAAAGACGGGCACGGTCTCCCGTCCTTACCCCGAGGCCCTGCCCATGCGCCGCCCGCATGTTCTTCTCCGGCCCGGTCATCTTCGCCCCGCGCGCGTGTTACGCCTGGAAACCATGGTAATATGCGGGGATGAAGGCCACAAATCTCTTTTTGAGGCGAACCTTATATTTTTACCTTCGTTTCTCCAGAACTGCTTGCATTTCCAATACCTTATGCAGCTCCAAAGAACGACATATGTCACAAACCCGCGGCGGACCGCCGTGGGCTCCGGCAACGTGCGTTGAACTCCTTCAAGCCCGTGATATTAGGACGCACGCCAACTCCACACGACGGGTGAAGCGACCGGCAGCGGCGCTCACCCTAACCCCACCCGGTCCGGCTTCACCGGAACGCGCATATTTATACAGTTTGCTGCATAAAAAGACAGGAGTGTTTCAAAAAATAAGGGTCCCCGGCGGAACCCTGCGCGGATTGAAGGCGTGCCCCCCCACGTTTAATTCACTTCTCCCCGGGAAAACCCGGCCACAGCCCGAGGCGCCGCCGGATGCCCACCGGCGACGGCCGCTATTCCCCGAAAACTACTCCCCCATTACCTTCACGATCACCCTTTTTCTCCGCCGCCCGTCGAATTCCGCGTAAAAGATCTGCTGCCACGGCCCCAGGTCCAGCCTGCCCTCCGTGACCGGCACCACCACCTGGTGGTGCACCAGGATGCTCTTCAGGTGGGCGTCGCCGTTGTCCTCGCCGGTGCGGTGGTGGCGGTAATCCCTCCCGAAAGGGGCGAGCCTCTCCAGCAACTCGTCCAGGTCCTCGCGGAAACCGGGCTCGTCGTCGTTCACGTACACGCCGGCGGTGATGTGCATGGCCGAAACCAGCACCATGCCCTCACGGATGCCGCTCTCCGCGACCGCCTTCTCCACCTCGGCCGTGATGTTCACGTACTCGCGGCGCCCTTCGGTGTTGAACCAGAGGTATTTGGTGTGGGACTTCATCTGCTCCCTCCTCAACCGGGTCCGATCCATGTTTCGTCATTTCTTGTATCCTTCCTGCCGAGAGGGCAGGCGCGTCCCCCGGGAATCGGAGCCTTCGTTCGGCACCCGCGAGACACCGGCGTGTCCTCTCGTCCCACCGTCCCGGCGGGCGAGGCGGCCCTCGGGTTCAGGCCCGACTCCACGCGGGCCACACCCTCTACCAGACCCGGAGGCAAGGCAAAGCGCGCCTCCGCTTCCCGGAAAAGGACCGCGAGGGATTGGCCTTTGACGGCGGGACAACCCTCCCGGTACGCGGGCCGTTAACCACGGCGCCTGCATCGATGCGCATTCCCTTATCCCCCGTTCTTGCACGTACCTCCACGGGGGACCTTGCTGCCCCGTGGACCTATTCTTGCCGACCCTCCAGCCGCCTGATCCGCTCTTTCACGCGCTCGAGCTCCTCTTCCAGGCGGCGCTGGTACTCCCGCAGCAGGCCCAGCTCTTCCTCGACGCTCATGGTTCCCCACCAGCCGAAGGGGAGCCCGAAGGAGAATCCGAAGCAGAAGGGTCCGCTGAAACCAAACCAGCAACCGTGATGCCTCAACGGCGGTCCCTCCCGGAAAAGATGCTCTAAAAAAGGGCCCGGGCCCCTTTCCCCGGGGCCGTGGCTCCCAACAAGGGAGCGTATGCCCGGGGCCGCCCGCATGGCCGCACCGTTGCCAAAGGAACCCCCGGGGTAGATGTCTTCTGCGGCCCGGTCCCAGGGCGCCCCGAGCTTTATCCGGCGAAAGATCCGCGGCGGGCCGGGACCGTAGCCCCGCCACGGCTCCCGCTCGAAATTCCGCACGAAGGTTTCGGCCATGTGGCGGCCGTCAAAGCCGCCGCAGGCCGCCAGGGATTCGGCCACGCCGAGCGCCATGTGCGTGTCGTCGGGGTAGCGCAGAATCCGCCTTCTTCTTGCTGCGGCGTAGACCTCGGAACCGGAGACCGACCGCCGGCCCTCGAAGGGAGCGCCAAGGGCGTCCCCGACGGCAAGCCCCAGCAGGCAGCCGCAAAATTTCCGCTCCAAAACCTTCGGATCCATCGAGAGCCACCTGCGTTGCACGCCCGGCACCCACCGGTTCGAACGGCTCCCCGCGGGCCCTTCCTCAGGGTCACAAGGCGGGCCGCCTTCCGGCGGGCTCCCGGGCCTTGCCGGGAGGCTCTGGCCTGCCCGATACGGCATGCACCACGGGGCCGCCGCCCTCCGGCCGCACCGGGTCCCCACCGAAGGCCCGGAGGCCCGAAACGGGCCGTCGGGACCCGGGCTCATCCCGGCCCCAGCACCCTCAGCACCAGGCGCGCCAGCCACCTCCAGCCCAGCACCTTCAGGGAAAAGAAAAGCGACAACCGCACGGCCCTGACCAGGCCTCCCGCCGGCAGCGTGAAGGCACCGATACCGTCCTCCGCCGGGACGTAGCGCAAGCCGCGGACCAGCACCGCGGGCACGCCCTCGGCGCACTGTCCCATCAGGAGCGCCGCCGCGGCGGCCAGCTCGTCCGCGATCAGGTCCGCGCCGCCGAACTTGGGCTTCCCGAACCGGTCCGGTTCCCCGAAGCGCCGCGCCACGGGGAGAAGTCCCGACGCGCCGCGGGCCACGTCCACCGTCCCGAACCCCGGGCCGTACTCGGTGTCCGTAACGACGACCGGGACCTCGAATCCCACAAGCTTCCCGATCTCCTCCCTGAGCTTCCTGGCCGCGGCGTCGGGGTCGGCCGGAACCAGGCTCACCACCCCCGGAGGATGGTTGGAGGAGTCTACGCCCGCGCTGCTGGAAACCGCGCCTCCGCGGCGCACGAAAACCTCGCAGGGGAACCGTTCGAGTAGCAGCCGGGCCCTTCCCGGGTCCGCCGAGAGCTTCTCCAGGTCGATGATACCTTCGTCCGCAAGGCGCTTAAGGGGTACCAGGAAGAGGACCTCGTCGGCGTTCCGCAGCACCACCTCCAGAAACCGGGCGTCGAGCCCGGTCTTCCTTGCCAGCCGCCGCGCCTCCTTCGAGGGGGTAACCTCCTCCAGCTTCACGAGCAGCCCTTCCGCCTTGGAAATGACCTTGCTGGCCACCACCAGCACGTCACCCGGCCGCAAGCCTCCGCATTTCCCGGCGGCCTCCACGAGCATGCGCGCCGGGGAATCCTCCGGGTTCACTTCTGGAAGGGCGAGCGCGAAAAGCTCGAGCTTTTCCGCGTGGTTCTCTTGAACTCGGCCGGTAAAAGGTAAATCCATCCCGCCAGCCACCTCCGCCTTCTGCCCTGATTCCACTCAGAAAAAGCCATTGCGTTTGGCGTACACCCATATGGCGGCCCTAAACCTATTTGGGATTCCGTTCGGCCAATATTCTTATTCTCGGCGCGGTAACCGTCCTGGGATACTGATCACCCGGCTCCGGAAACTACGTCGCAGCTTAACCCAGCGCCAGGGACTCTCCCCGGCCCGCTGGCCCGCAGGATCGGCACTGGGCAGGCCGCCATCGCAAGGCTCGAAAGCGCCCGGGCCAATCCGACGCTCGGGCTTTCTCAGGAAAGTGGTCGAGGCTCTGGACGCCGAACTGGAAGTCGCGCTACGACCCCGCCGTAAAAATAGCTACTTCAGCAACCCCTCGAAGCCTGCCCGCTCGAAGTGGTGGTCGGTAGTAAGGGCCCGGTAAATCCTACGTTGTTGCATGAGGACGAAGCTGATGCAGTCGGTGAGACTCCGGTCCTTGTCTTTTCTCTTCCTGAACAGTACAGGCCCCCGGCGAATAAGTTCGGGGGAGACGTGAACGATTTCCGGGTGTCCCCTTGCGTTCTGCCTTGTGGATTATCCGTACCCAACGCAACGATGGTGCTCTCGAGCAAGGTCGGGACCGCGGTGGCCGATTTGCACCGCCCGGAAGGAGAATTCCGGAAGCCGTAGAAATGACGAGACGGGTTGTGATTCCCCTTACGGCGGCCGTTAACGCAGACGCCTTTCGGGGGGTGGGGGCGGTGGGGCCGGCACTTCGGGCGGAACCCGGGGGTGATCGCGCGTGCTGATGCAGGCCGAACTGTACGGAAACGACCGCGCCTTCACGGCCTTCCATACGGTGGGCCCGGAGACCGACCTTCAGGCCCTCAACCTTAACTGGCGGGAGT
Source organism: Ammonifex sp. (assembly GCA_020725605.1). Taxonomy (GTDB): domain Bacteria; phylum Bacillota; class Desulfotomaculia; order Desulfotomaculales; family DYER01; genus DYER01. The sequence continues at coordinate 60,587 of DYER01000030.1, forward strand.
CGGACCTCCCCCAGCGGGAGCGCACCAAGCACGTCCACGGGCTGCACCCCTACCTGGGCAAGTTCATCCCGCAGCTGGTGGAGATTTTCCTGAGGAAGTACGCCCGGCGGGCGGTCGTGGACCCCTTCGCGGGCTCGGGCACCACCCTGGTGGAGGCCAACGCCCTGGGCCTCGCGGCCTGCGGGTGCGACATCTCCTACTTCAACTGCCTCCTGACCAGGGTCAAGACCGGCGAGCACGACCTGGACCTGCTGGAGCGCGAGCTGAAGGACATCCTGGTGCGCGCCGAACTGAGGGCCTTCGCGGCGCGCGCCCGGCGGGCCGAACCCGGGGTCACGGGCTACCTGGCCGAGTGGTACGCCCCCGAGGCCCTGATCGAACTCCTGGCCTACCGGGAACTGATTCCCGGGTACCGGCACCGCGAAGTGCTCCAGGTGGTGCTGTCGCGGGCGGCCCGGTCGGCGCGGCTGACCACGCATTTCGAGCTGGACTTCCCGAAGGAGCCCCAGCGGGAGCCCTACTACTGCCGCAAGCACCACCGCGTCTGCCGGCCCACCACCAGGGCCCTGCCCTTCCTGAGGCGCTACACGTACGACACCCTGGCCCGGCTGCGGGAATTCGCGGCCGTGCGCACCGGCGCGCCGGTGGAGGTCTTCTGGGGCGACGCCCGGGAGGTGCGCTTCCCGGCCCACGACACGGTGGTGACCTCACCGCCGTACCTGGGCCTCATCGACTACCACGAGCAGCACCGCTACGCCTACGAACTGCTGGGCCTGCCGGAACTGCGGGACAAGGAGATCGGGCGCCCCGAAAAGGGGAACGGCGCCCGGGCCGCCCGGGAGTACTACGAGGGCATAAAGGCGGTCTTCGCCAACGTGGCCCGCAGCCTGGAACCCGGCGGCCACGTGGTCATCGTGGTGCACGACCGCGGCGAGATGTACTTCGAGATGGCGCGGGAGCTGGGCTTTGCGGTGGAGGCGGTGCTCGAGCGGCACGTGAACCGGCGCACCGGAAGGCGCAGCGGCGAGTTTTTCGAGCGGGTGTACGTTTGGAAGAAGGAACGGTAGGAGGGGCGGCGTGTCACCGCCACCGGCGGAAGCCAGAATCCGGATTATCCGGTTTCGTTCTTCCGTTTGAGGCCGGCTCCGGCGGTCGGACGGGTTTTACGGCACGGAGCCGGGACCCGAGAAAGCGACGCGGAGGGGTGGAAGCGACTTTACGGAGCGATATGGATTAAGGTTTTGCGGGCGAGGGGATCCCGGGCAACGGCCCGGTTTTGTTTTTAGAGGGAGTTCAACTTCACCGAACTCAACGCCACCTTCTACACCATGCCCGGCCGGGACCTCTTCTACCGCCTGGCCAGAAAAACGCCGCCCGAATTCCGGTTCGCGGTCAAGCTCCACCAGTCCGTGACCCACACGCGGGAAAGGCCCCTTGCGGAAAGCGCCGGGCGTTTCCGCGCGGCCCTGGAGCCCCTCGTGAGGGAACAAAAACTGGGCTGCCTGCTGGCCCAGTTCCCCTACTCCTTCAAGAACGCCCCGGAAAACCTGGCCTACCTGGGGGCCCTGCGGCGGGAGTTGCCGGACCTGCCCCTGGCCGTGGAGTTCCGGCACCGCAGCTGGATCACGCAAGGCACCATGGACTTCCTGAAAAACGAGGGCCTGGCCTACGTGTGCGTGGACGAACCCGGCCTCCCCAACCTGGTGCGGCCCGTGGCGGCGACCACGGCCGAAATCGCCTACGTCCGGTTCCACGGCCGCAACGCCGCCAAATGGTGGCATCACGCCGAGGCCCGGGAGCGGTACGACTACGAGTATTCGGAAGAGGAACTGTCCGAGTGGGTCCCCCGCATCCGGCGCCTCGCCGAGCAGGCCCGCACCGTGTACGTGGTGTTCAACAACCACCCCCGCGGCCAGGCGGTCACCAACGCCCGCGTTCTGCGACGGTTGCTGGGATTGTGACCCTTCCTGGGCCGAGATAAGCCGTCGTGCGACCCCGCCATAGAAACGCCACTTCAGATTACGCCGGCCTGCCTGAGTTCCCGCAGTCTGGTTGAGCCGTAACCCAGGTACTTGCCGTAAACGTGTTCGTTGTCGGCTCCCACCGGCCGGCAGACCCACTTCACCCGCGGCGGGGTATGGGCCATCTTCCAGGGTGGCATCTGCACCAGGCACTCGCCGTAATGGGGGTCCCGTATCTTGCGAAAAAGACCCCGCACCCACCAGTTCTCCTGCGCCAGGGTCTCGCGGGCGTTGTTGACCCGGCCCGTAACCACCGCGGCCGCCGGCCCGCTTTTGTGGCGAATATGCTCCTGAATGCGGGTCACGATTTCCTCCGCGGTGTGCCGGGCGGTCCACTGCTCGATAATTTCCAGCAACGGGCCTTCGTTCTCCAGTTTGGTGCGCTCCAAAAAGGAGTTGAAGCGCGGATCCTCCAGCAAATCGGGCCGCCCGATGATCTCCGTGAGGGTACGGAAGGCCTGGTCGTTGTAGGCGGCAATTAACACGTACCCGTCCCGACAGCGGGCGAAGGTATAGGGGTAGACGGCGGTGTCGAAGTTGCCGATCCTTTGCTTTACCTGGCCCTGGGTATGGTACCAGACGATGTTGTAGTCAATGAGGCGCATAACGGCCTCGACGCCGGAAACGTCAATAAACTGACCCTCCCCCGACACGGCCCGGTAATTAAGGGCCGCCAGCACCCCGAAGGCTCCGAACAGGCCGGCGGCGTACCAGCCCAGCCAGCTGCCCACCCTGGTGGGTACGGCGCATTCGGGCGGCGCCAGGTCGTCCGGCTCGCCGGTGATGTAGGCGATCCCCGAGGCGGCCTGGCTCACGATCTCCGCGTCGGGCTGCCCGCACCGGGCCCGGGGTCCGAACTGGCCGAAGTTGTAAATGGACAGGTAAATAAGGCGGGGGTTGACCCGGCTCAGCTGGCGGTAACCCAAACCCCAGGCGTCCATGACCCCCGGGCGGAAGGTTTCAATGACCACGTCGGCCCGGCCCGCCAGGTGGCGGAAAATACGCCGCCCCTCCTCGCGGTGGAGGTCCAGGGTAACGTGCCACTTGTTCCGGCCCTCCACCAGGTAGCCCAATCCCGCATCACCCATCATCAGCCCCTCGGGGGTGAACTTACGGGCCACATCGCCATCGGGCGGCTCGACCCGGATTACCTCGGCCCCGAACTCGGCCAGCACCGAGGAGCACACCAGGCCCCCCAGGTGGCCGTGGCTGGCGTCCAGCACCACCAGCCCTTCCAGGGCTTCCGGCTTTCCAAACGCGGCGGTCGGATCGGTCTGGTCTTTGGCCCAGGTGAACCAGTCCTTCTCCTGCACGGGAGCCCTCCTCTCGTAAGATTCCATGGTTACCAGGCGGCTCCGGCCCGTCCGTCCCAGTCCGCGGGCGGACGCGCCCCCGGCCGGTCGGCCCACTTGCCGATGACGCCCTTGGCGGTTAGTTCCGCCAGTTCTTCGTCGCCCAGACCCAGGATTTTCTTGAAAATGTACTCGTTGTGGAAGCCGACGGGCCGTGCCGCCCACTTCATCCGGCCCGGAGTGGCAAGGCCGCCACCATCAGCGCGGCGCACAAGGCCGCCAGCAGGTAGACCAAAGTATCCCGGAGGTCGCGCACCTCCTCCTTCACCTCCTCGGAGCTTTTCCGGACTCCGCGTGTGAGCAAGATCCGTACCAAAGACGTCCGGCCGTTCCGGCGCGGCCCCGGCGTCGGCGGATGTCGGTAGTCGACGACAGATTGTCCGCCGTCGCCGACAACACCGCGGCGCGCGCGAAACTCAGGACCGGGGGTGGAAACGCGGGTCCATAACCGGTATCGTGGGGTGAATTGCCGAAAAAGAAGGTCTTGGGGGAACTAACGGGTAGGATTTCGGGAGCCGCAACGGCCGCGCGGCTGCGAGGGAAACCGCGCGGGAGGTTCCTATTTCAGACCGTAGCGGGCCATTTTCTCGTAGAGGGTAGAGCGGTGAATTCCCAGCAGCCGTGCCGCTTGCAACGGTTGCCCCGCGCCTGCCGCAACGCTTCGAGGATCGCCGTGATTTCGGCTTCCGTCCGGGTGCGGTCGAGGGACGGGGCGGCCGCAGAACCGGCCGAAACCGTTGGGTTGCGGCGCGCCCTTTCCAGAAAGGACTCGGGCAGGTGACGAACGTCCAGCACCAGGGAATCGACGGTGGTCACGAGGCGCTCCAGCAGATTGATGAGTTCCCGCACGTTGCCGGGCCACGAATACGCGGCCAGGGCATCCAGCAGTGCCGGAGTCACCTGCTTCTGGCGGGTCCCGTGTTGCTCACAGATCTGGGCCACCAGTGCGGCCACCAGTTCTGGCAGATCCTCGGTCCTTTCCCTCAAAGGGGGAACGTACACCGGAATAACGTTCAGCCGGTAATAGAGATCCTCCCGGAACAATCCTTTGGCCACCATTTCCTCGAGGTTCTTGTTGGTGGCGGCGATGATCCTCACGTCGACCCGAATCGGGGCCAGGCCCCCCAGACGCTCGATTTCCCTCTCCTGAAGAGCGCGCAAGATCTTGGCCTGCATGGCCAGGGGCATGTCGCCGATCTCGTCCAGGAAGAGGGTTCCCCGGTGGGCCAGTTCGAACTTGCCGGGCTTACCGCCTTTTTTGGCCCCGGTGAAGGCGCCCTCCTCGTAGCCGAAAAGCTCGGCTTCCAGCATCTCCCCCGGAATGGCGGCGCAATTCACCTTGATGAAGGGCCCCGCCGCGCGCCGGCTGGCGGCGTGTATGGCGTGGGCGAAGAGCTCCTTGCCGGTCCCACTCTCTCCCCGGACCAAAACCGTGCAGTTCCCCCGGGCCGCCTTCAGGGCGTCGTTCTTGGCCTTCAGGATGGCGGGACTGCGCCCGATGATGTTGGCGAAGCTGTAGCGGGCTCCCCGGAGGTCCCGCAGGTCCTTCTCGTACTGTTCCACTTTGGTTTCGAGGACGTTGAGGCGCTCGACCAGTTCCCTCAGTTCGCTCACGTCCCGGAACATCACCTTGCCCACCGCGCCCACGACCCGGCCGTCCCTCACAATGGGTACCCGCATCACGATCATGTCCCGGCCCTTGATGCGGTGACGGTAGCCTATTTCGGGAATGCCCGTCTGGGCCACGATGTGCATGCGAGAATTCTCGACGACTTCGGTGCAATGTTTGCCGATGGACTCCTCTTTGGTGGTTCCCAGCCAGTCGGCGTAGGCCTTGCTGATAAGGGTGACGATGCCCTGCCGGTCCACCACGAGCACCTTTTCGTCCAGCAATTCCAGCACGGTTTCCAGGGTTTCCGCGTAATGGCGTACGTCCCCCAGTTCGGCGGCCAGGCGCTCCAGTTCGGTAACGTCTTGAAATACGGCCACGGCCCCCACCACCCGTCCTTCCTTCTCGATGGGGGTCCGGTTGGTGACCACGGTGACCCTGCCTGCAGTGAACCTGTCGCCGATGATGGGCCGCCCCGTGGCCAGCACTTCCGGCATCCGGGAGTGGGGGAAGACCTCGGTGACGGCGCGACCCAGAACCCTTGCCGCCGGGTAGCCCGTCAGGCGCTCGGCCGCGCGGTTAAAGATGACAATACGGCCCTCGCCGTCGACCACCATGATGCCGTTATGGGCGGCGTTCAGAATGGCTTCGAACTCCTCGGATAACCGCACAGGGTCCTCTCGCACCTCTCGCACGCCGGCGGCCCATCCGCCACGGACGGTCTCCCCTACCAGTTATCCCTTACTTCTTATCGCCGCAAAGGCCCGGTGCGCCGCCTCCAGGGTGCGCCGGAGTTCCTCTTCGCCGTGGGCCGCGGAAAGGAACCAGGCCTCGAACTGGGAGGGCGGCAGGTAGACGCCCTGCTCGAGCATGGACCGGAAGAAGGCGGCGAAGCGTGCGGTGTCGCTCCGGCGGGCCGTGGCGTAGTCCGTCACGGGCCCGCCGGTGAAGAAGACCGTGAGCATGGAGCCGATGTGGTTGATCCGCACCGGCACGCCCGCCTCGCGCGCGGCCGCGGCCAGGCCTGTGGCCAGGGACTCGGTCCGCCGGGCGAGTTCGTCGTAAAGGGCGCGCGTTTTCAGGACCCGCAGCGTGGCCAGGCCCGCGGCCACGGCCAGGGGGTTGCCCGACAGGGTCCCGGCCTGGTAGACGGGTCCGGAGGGCGCCACCATTTCCATGATCTTGCGCCGCCCTCCGTAGGCCCCCACGGGCAGGCCGCCGCCGATGACCTTGCCCAGGCAGGTGAGGTCCGGAATGACGCCGAAGTAGCCCTGGGCCCCCTCGAAGGCCAGCCGGAAGCCGGTGATGACCTCGTCGAAAATCAGCAGGCTGCCGTAGCGGCAGGTTATTTCGCGCAAGCCTTCCAGGTACCCCGGCTCGGGCAGCACCACGCCCATGTTGCCGGCCACGGGCTCCACGATGACCGCGGCGATCTCCTCCCCGTGGCGGGCAAAGATCTCCTCCACCCGCGCCAGGTCGTTGAAGGGCGCCACCAGGGTGTCTGTGGCCACGGCCGCGGGCACCCCCGGGCTGGTGGGTACGCCGAAGGTCAGGGCCCCGGAACCGGCCGCGATGAGAAAGGCGTCGGCGTGGCCGTGGTAGCAGCCCTCGAACTTGAGGATTTTGTCCCGCCCGGTGTAGGCCCGGGCCAGCCGGACCGCGCTCATGGTGGCCTCG
>DYER01000031.1 GCA_020725605.1 Ammonifex sp.
ACGTTGTTTAATTGAGAACGACCGCGACCTGGAACGGCTCATCAGCTTCGCAGACCGGCTTCTTTTAGAGGGTAAGCGTCAGGGCAAGAAAACGGCCCTAATCCAGTATGTAGAAAATTTATCTCTTGAAGGGAAACCGATTCCTAATGAGCTTGTGGAGAGATGGACCTCAAAGGGGATAAGCTGATGGACGATGTGCCTCTTATCCACAGGGATTACCGTTAGGGCTTCAAACAGCGCGCGGGTGTTCTTGAATTCTGCCGGCTTGCCCCCTGCCATGGGTGCCGGACGGCTTTCTCCGGGCCCCGGGGATCAAGACCTCACAGGGCGAGGGTGGATATGGGCTGGTTCGCTTTGCGTTCGTGGGAATTGGATTCAGGTGGAGATCACCACCCTCTGCACCGCGGAGTGTGCCTACTGTCCGCGCACGGTTTACCGTAACGCGTGGCGTAGCCGGGATATGGACCCGGCCACCTTCCGGCGACTGGTGCCCGCCTTCAGGAAGGCCGGGCTCGTGTTTCTACAGGGCTGGGGCGAACCGCTGCTGCATCCCGATTTCTTTTCCCTGGTGCGCCTGGCCAAGGGGGCCGGCTGCCGGGTGGGCACGACCGCCAACGGCATGCTTCTGGACGACGAGAGCGTCCCGGCCCTGTTCGACAGCGGCCTCGACCTGATTGCCTTTTCCCTTGCGGGAACGGATGCCTGCCACGACCGGGTGCGTCGGGGTACATCCTGGCCAGGGTGCTGGACGCCATGGCTCGGGTGGCCGCGGAAAGGCTGCGGCGCGGGACCAACAGACCAGCCATTCACCTGGCGTATATGCTCCTGCGCTCCGGGCTTGAATCGTGCGCACGCCTTCCGGAGTTGTTGCGCCGCGTGCCCGTTGATGCCGTGGTGGTCAGCATGCTGGATTTCGTTCCCGCCAAGGACTTGCGCGCGGAGAGCGTGCGTCTGGACGAAGGCGGTCTGGCCGCGGCCCGGAGGCTGCTGGAAGAGCTGGGCCGGCAGGGCTGGCCGGTGTACCATTACCTGGGCCACGTGCCGCCGCGACGATGCGCCGAAAACCCGTATCGCGCCCTGTTTGTAACTGTGGACGGGAGCGTGGCGCCCTGCGTGTACCTGGGCCTGCCGGTGGTGGAGCCGGTTGAGGTTTACGACATCCCCGCGGGCCGGTTCCACGCCCCCCTGATTTTTGGTAATATTGGAGAGAGAACATTGGCAGAGGTCTGGCGCGGCCGGGACTACCGCTCCTTCCGCCGGGCCTTGAAGAGGGGGACCCTGCCGGAGCCGTGCCGGTTATGCCTCAAAGTGGAGGGACCGGCGGGCAGGTAAGGGAAGGGCTGAGGCCCCCAGGGCGGCCACGGGCCCGGTGGCGGCCGGCTGCGGATAAGGGGTGGGTGGGCCGCGGGCCCCGCAAGACGCCGGGCTGGAAAAGGGGACCGGTGGGTCCGGCGCGGGGCGGGGTGGCCGGGCACCGTCTTTTCCGGTACGCGGACGTTGCGAAGAGGAGAGGCGGGTACGGGCGCGCTTCGAGAGGGGGAAGGAGCCGTGGCGGCGGTGACGGTCTACAGGATGAACACGGAGCGCATCGGCAGGGGCTGGCACGAGATGGGTCCCATCCGGCCGCCGAACGAAGGGCGGGATTGCTCGCTGTTGCTGCGCGTGACGCGCAACTGCCCCTGGAACCGCTGCACTTTCTGCCGCACCTACAAGGGAGAGCGGTATTCCCGGCGCAGCGCTGAGGAGATAAAGGGAGATCTGGAGGTCGTCAAGGCCCTGGCGGACGAGATAAGGGCCGCCTCGTGGCGTCTGGGCCTGGCCGGGGACGTCGGCCGGGAAGTGGTGGCGGCCCTGATCAGCGGTAACCCCGAGCTGTACGGCCGCCGGTGCGGTGACGCGGAGCTGGCTCAGCGCCGGATCCAGAGCCTGGTCAACGTGGCCAGCTGGCTGGCCTCCGGCGGCAGGACGGTGTTCCTGCAGGACGCCGATGCCCTCCAGGGCCCGACGGAAGACCTCTACCGGGTTCTGGCCCGCCTCCGGGAAAGTTTCCCGGGCGTTGTCAGGGTGACCTCGTACGCCCGGGCCAAAACCATTGCCCGCAAATCCCCGGAAGAACTCCAGAGCTTGCGCGAGGCCGGCCTGGTGCGGCTGCACATCGGGCTCGAGTCGGGCTGCGACGAGGTCCTGGCGCAGGTACGGAAAGGGGTCACGGCGGAGGAACTCATTTGGGCCGGCCGCAAAGCTCGTGAGGCCGGCATGGACGTGAGCCTCTACGTGATGCCCGGTCTGGGAGGAAGGAGGCTTTCCGGGCGACACGCCGTGGAGACGGCCCGCGTTCTCAACGCCATCGGGCCCGACTTCATCAGGCTGCGGACCCTCGTGCCCTACCCGGGTACCCCCCTTTACGAGCAGGTGGAGGCGGGCGAGTTCGAGCCCCTTTCCGAGGACGAGGTGGTGGCCGAAATCGGCCTGCTGATAGAGCACCTCGACTGCCACTCCTACCTCACGAGCGACCACATGTTCAACCTGCTGTGGGAGGTGGAGGGCCGCCTGCCCGAAGACAGGCCGGCCCTTTTGAGAACCATTGCGGACTACCTGGGGCTGCCGCCACATGAGCGGCTCCGGGTGCAGCTCGAGAGGCGCCTCTCTTCGTACCTGGCCGTGGCGGGCGGTCTGCCGGAGGGGGTGGCGGCTGCGGTGCAGGAGGCGGCGGCCGCCGTGGAGGACCGGACCCCGGACGCGCCACGCAAGGTAGAGCGGGCCTTGGGCGCCCTGAAGCAGGCCTTCGGTTAGTCCACTCCTGGTTAATAGGAGGTCTATTACGCGCGGTTGGAAGACTTTCGGTATGGAGGAGGAAGACATCGTGCGGTGCCAGAAGTGCGGTGCTCCGGTGAAGCCGGAAGAGGTTTTCAACTTCGAGGGTCAGGTGCTCTGCGAGGATTGCTATGTGGAAGTGGCCTCGCGGCCCAAGCCCTGCGACCCGGCGGCCGTTTCCGCGGCGCGGGCGGCGCGCCTGGTGGGACAGCATGGGGCTACCCACCTGACGGAACTTCAGCAAAAGATTTACCAATTCCTTAAGGAAAGAGGTCAGGCCGCCAGGGATGAGGTGGCACAGGCACTGGGTGTGAGCGGGGAAGAAATCGAAAGACAGTTTGCCGTGCTGCGGCATCTGGAGCTGGTCCGGGCCTTCAAGGGGGAGGACGGCAGCGTGTACCTGACCACGATGCGGTGACGGTGCCGGGGCAGACGCCCCTTCTCCGCCGGCCCCGTTGTCGGTACCGCGCAAGAGGCGGGCCCCTCCGGGCCGCCTCAGTGGAGCCGCAGGGACCGCATTTCCGTAAGCAGCTTCTCTCCCTCGGCGATGTGCTCCTGGAGGTACCGCACGCGCTCCGGGTCCCCTTCCCGGACCCGCAACTCTTCGAGTTCCACCCTGTGGGCGTCCACCGAACCGGAAACGTCCCGGTAGATCTCCAGGGCACGGGCGAAGGTCAGGCCGGCCTTCTTTTCCTCCTCGAACCGGTGACGGAGGCTGGCGCAGCTCACGCTTTTAACCCCCTTTCCGACGGATGCCGAGGCTATTATCTGCGGCGGCGGAGGCCGCTATGCAGTGCGGCCGCTGAGGTATCGCCACTTTGTAAGCGCCAGTTTTGGTTCGCTAGCAAGGCTCACCGGAGCGAGCGGTAGGCAAAAACGGGGTCCGCCGAGGGTGGGGATACCTGAGAGTGCGGCCGGGGGGTTGATTCCCGTGGCGCCGTGTGGTATCATGGCGGAGGAAAAACTGAAGAGCGCCGGAAAGGTGGCCACGAAGGCCCCGTGGGCCTCCTGTGGAGGGAGGGCGGCGGGGTCTTTGCGTTTGGCGGGGCCGTCACAACGGGCCCGTGGCGGGCCGCGGTTTCCGGGCGCGGGGGCCGCGTGCGGCGGGCCGCCCGGCCGGGCCGGCGCATTGCGAGACTCGTTCTCGGGAGGTAGATGGCGTGCCCAAGTTACTGGTGAGCGGGCGGGGCGGCAGCGGCAAGAGTACGGTGGTGGCGCTCCTGGCCCGGACCCTGGCCCGGTCCGCCCGGGTGCTGGTGGTGGATGCGGACGAGTCCAACCCGGGCCTGGAAAGGATGCTGGGAATGGTTCCCCCGGCCAAAGGTCTGCTGGATTACCTGGGCGGCAGGTCCGCGGTGCGGGAGCGGCTGCTGGCCTCCCTGCAGCGGGAGCGCACGGAGCGGGTGCCCTTCTTCGCGGCCCCCTTCCGTGTGGAGGACCTGCCCGCCGCGTGCGTCAGCCGGGACGGGCCGGTGGGCCTGGTGCGGGTGGGGAAGATCGAGCGGGCCATGGAGGGATGCGCCTGCCCCATGGGGGCCGTGGCCCGGGAGTTCCTGAAACAGCTCACCGTGGCCGACCGCGAGTGGGTACTGGTGGACACCGAGGCCGGCGTGGAGCATTTCGGGCGGGGCGTGCTGGAGGGGGTCGACTTCGTGTTGCTGGTGGTGGACCCCTCCCACGAGGCCGTGCTCCTGGCCGAAAAGGCCGGGCGGCTGGCCGCGGAGGCGAAAAAACCCTTTGCCGCCCTGCTGAACAGGGTCGACGCGGAGACCGGTCCCTTCCTGCAGCGCGCGTTGCAGGAGCGCGGCGTGCCGGTGTGGGAAACCCTGCAGTACTCCCCGGAGGTCATGCGGGCCAACCTGGTGGGCGAGGCCCTGGACCCGGGCACCTTCCGCGGCCGGCTGGAGGTCCTGGCCGAGGACCTGGCCCGCCTGGTGGGCCGGGCGGGCGGGTGAGGCGGACCGTGGAGCTCAGGCCCATCGGCGTAATCCGTTCGCCCTTCAAGCGGCCGGGGGACGCGCCCCACCAGGGACGCCTGACCCGGGAAACGTCCGTGCTGGAAGTCTTCGACGAATTCGCGGCCGGGCTGAAGGACGTGGAGGAAGCCACGCACCTGATCGTGCTGTACTGGTGCGACCGGGCGGACCGCAACGTGCTCCAGACCCGCACCCCCCACGGCCCGGAGATCCGCGGGGTCTTCGCCTGCCGTTCCCCTTCCCGGCCCAATCCCATCGCCTTCTGCGTGGCCGAGCTGGTGGCCCGGGAGGGGAACCGGCTGGTGGTGCGGGGGCTGGACGCCCTGGACGGAAGTCCTTTGCTGGACATCAAGCCCTATTCCGGCGCCGTGGACGCGGTTCCGGAGGCCCGCATTTCCTGGTCCCCCTACGACAGGACGGCGAACTGCGGGCCGTCTGCCGGGGCGGATTCGTGAATCAAGTCCCACGCCTTTGTGGAGGGCAGGGACGCCGGCAGGGTCTATCTGGCGCTTCTTCCGGTGCGGCTGTGGCCGGGCAAGATCCGGGAACCGCACCTCATCTTCGTGGCCAGGGAGCACTGCGAACGCATTAAGGAGCGGTTCAGCGAGGTTCCGGACCTGGTGGTGAAAGTAACGTCGCCGGGGACAAGGCGCGCCGCCAGGGGCGAAAAGAAAAGGGAGTAGGCACGGGCCGGCGTGAGGGAGTAACTGGCTCGTGGATACCCCACAGGAAAACCATCGAGGTCTACACCCTCGAGGAGGGGGGATACGAGCTGGCCGGCCGGTACGGAGCGGGGAGCGCGCCTCCCGGCTCCTGCCGGGCCTGGAGGTGGCCGTGGACGAGGTGCTGGCCTGAGGTCCCGGGTGCGGTGCCCCGGGACAAGGGGGCCGGGCGGGCCCGTAGGGCTCCCGGCGGTTGCAGGCTGCCGGGTTCCGTGGCGTGACCCCCGGGGGCGCTACGGCGCAACGATGATTTTCGCCCCGTGGCCGGCAGGAGTTTCGCGCGTCACGTCGAAACACAGCGTGGTATCGGTCGATCGTGGACATCCGAATAGCGGCTGATCCGGGCTACGGAAGCCCTTTTGCCGGCCAGGAGGCCGGGAAAGGGCTTATTTGTTTTTTTTTCGGGGCCGGCTCAAGAGCTAATACCATGTGGGGAGGGGTCGTGCTTGCGTAGGTTCAGGTGCGTCTCGGCGGGGCGATTCCTTTTTGTGACTGGAACCCTGCTCCTGGCGCTCTTCGCCCTGGCCGGGTGCCAAGCCCGGAAGGGTGCGGACGGCGGGGGCGCGGTCTACACGGTGGCGGACCCCACGGGAGATTGGGGGTTTCCCTCGCCCTTCGCCCATTACCCGCGCGGGCCGGGGTACATACGGATGCATTTTCTCTTCGACACCCTGGTCTGGAAGGACGAGAAGGGGTTCGTGCCGGCGCTGGCCGAAAGCTGGCAATACCTGAAGGACGAAAACGCCTACGTGTTCAGGCTGCGCAAGGACGTGACCTGGCACGACGGAAGGAAGTTCACGGCCAGGGACGTGGTCTTCACCGTGGACTACCTGCAGAAGAACCGCTACCAGTGGACCGACGTGAGCATCGTGACCCGGGCCGAGGCCCCGGACGACTACACGGTGAAGCTGGTGCTGGCCCGGCCCCACGCGCCCTTCATGAACAATTTCGCCGCCACCGTGCCCATAATCCCGGAGCACGTGTGGCAGGGGGTGACGCAGCCGGAGCAGTTCACGGACAAGAGGGCGGCAATTGGCACCGGGCCCTTCAAGTTCGTGGATTACAACAAGGAACAGGGGACCTACCTCTACGAGGCCAATCCGAATTATTACGGGGGCCGGCCCAAGGTGGCCCAGCTCAGGTTCGTGAAAATTAACGCCGAGGTGGTGCCGGCGGCGCTGAGGCAAAAGCAGGTCAACGCCGCGCAGGTGCCGCCGGAGGTGGTCGGGGACCTGGAAAAGGAAGGCTTTACGGTCATCAAGGGCGCCCACGACTGGGTGGCCAAGCTGATGATCAACCACACCAGGCCGCCGCTGGACAACCCCGACTTCCGCCGTGCCCTGGCCCACGCCGTGGACCGGCAGGCCCTGGTGGACACCTGCCTGCGGGGTCACGGGCTGCCCGGAGGTGCGGGCCTCCTGGCCCCGGACAACCCCTGGTACAACCCCCAGGCCGAGCTCTACCCCTACGACCCGGCCACAACGGCGGAGATTCTGACCGGCCTGGGCTACGTGAAGAAGGGCCAGTACTTCGAGAAGGACGGCCGGGTGCTGGAACTGGAGCTGCTGGTGAGCGGCGAGGGGGTCGGCGTGCCGGGGTCGCCCCGGGAACGCGAGGCAGAGATGATCAGGAGCCAGCTGGAAAAGGCGGGCATCAAGGTCAACCTGCGGGGCCTGGAGGCCAAGACCCTGGACCAGCGGGTGGGCGAGTGGAAATTCGACCTGGCCCTCAGCGGCCACGGCGGCATCGGCGGCGATCCAGAGATCCTGAACCGGGTCATCCTGGGCCAATCGTTTCTCAGTGCCCGCTACGACCGGAGCGGGGAGCTGAACGAACTCCTCAAGCGGCAGCTGTCGGCCATGGACCCCGGGGAGCGCAAAGGCATCGTGGCCCGGATCCAGGAGGTCTACGCCCGGGAGATGCCCGCGCTGCCCCTCTACCACCCCACCTGGTACTGGACGCACGACGGCAAGGTCAATCTCTTCTACACCTACCAGGGGGTGGGCACCGGCGTGCCCATTCCCCTGAACAAGCTGGCCTTTGTGCGCTGACCCCGGGACCGCTCCGGATCCGGCCCGCCGGGTCCGGAGCGGCGGGCCGGGGAAGGGCCGATTTCTCCTCGGGCGGGTAAAATGCGGCATGCTCAGGGACAGGCCCTTTGCCACCTACGTCCTGGCGGTCTTCGTCATCTTGAGTCTGAACTTCATTCTCCCCCGTCTCATGCCGGGGGACCCGCTGCTGGCCATTTACGGGGAAGAGGCCCTCCTGGCCATGTCCCCGGAGCTGAAGGAGGAACTGGTGCGCCGGTTCTCCCTGGACCGGCCGCTGTCCGCCCAGTTTCTGGCCTACCTGGCGGCGCTTTTCCGGGGGGACCTGGGGCATTCTTACTATTTCAACGCCCCCGTGTCGCGGGTGTTGCTGGGCTTTCTGCCCTGGACCCTGCTGCTGACCGGGCTGGCCCTTTGCCTTTGCGCGGCCCTGGGGGTGGTCCTGGGGATCGAGTCCGGGGCCAGGCGCGGCCGGCCCCAGGACGCCGTGCTGCTTTCCGCGGCCCTGTTCCTGGGCGGCTTTCCGGATTTTTTCGCGGGCACGCTGCTGCTCCTTTTCTTCGGCGTCACCCTGGGTGTGGCCCCGCTGGCCGGGGCCCTCACGCCCTACGCCGGCAAGGCCGGCCTCTCCCTGGTGCTCGACGTGCTCCACCACCTGACCCTCCCCCTGCTCACTCTGGTGGTGGTCAGGGTGGGCCCGTTTTACCTGCTGACCAGGAACACCATGGTCACCACCCTGGGCGAGGCCTTCATCCTGACGGCCCGGGCCAAGGGGTGCCCGGACCGTACCGTGCGCTACCGGCACGCCGGCCGCCACTCCCTCCTGCCGGTGGTGACCGCGGCGGGGCTGCAGTACGCCCACCTGATCACCGGGGCCCTGTTCGTGGAGATGGTGTTTTCCTACCCGGGCATGGGCACCCTGCTCTACCGGGCCCTGCTGACCAGGGATTACCCGCTGATCCAGGGGATCCTTCTGACCGCGGCCCTGGCGGTGCTGACGGTGAACTTCCTCCTGGAGCTCGTTTACGTCAAGGTCGATCCGAGGGTTGTCCGTGCACGTTGACTACTGGGCGCACCTGAAACAGAGCAACGCGGGCCGGGCGGGCCTGATACTGGTTTGCCTGCTGGTGGGGGTGGCCGTGCTGGCCCCGGTCCTGAGCCCCTGGAACCCCGGGGCCTACACCGGGGCCATCTTCAGCCCGCCCGGGCGGGAGCACTGGTTGGGCACCAACGACGTGGGCCAGGACGTCTGGGCCCAGCTCCTTTTCGGGGCCCGTACCTCCCTGGCCGTGGGCTGCGGGGCGGCCCTGCTGGCCACCCTTTTGAGCGCCCTCATCGGGGGCACGGCCGGCCTCCTGGGCGGCCTGTACGACCGGTTCTGGATGCGCGCCGTGGACGCCCTGCTGGTCATTCCGCCGGTGATTCCGGCCATTCTGGTGGGGGCCTACCTGCGGCCCAGCCTCGCGGTCACCGTGGCCCTGCTGGCGGCCATCCTGTGGCCCGGGGAGGCCAGGGTGGTGCGGGCCCAGATCCTCTCCCTGAAGGAAAGGGCTCCGGTGGCCGCGGCCCGCACCTTCGGCGCTGGTTGGGGGCACATCCTGGTCCGCCACCTGATACCCGAGTTGGGGCCGGTCCTGGTGGCCGTCTTCGTCCAGGGGGTGCGCCGGGCGGTTTTCCTGGAGGCCGGCCTTTCCTTTCTGGGAATCGGGGACCCGGCGGTCGTGAGCTGGGGCCGGATGATGCAGCACGCCCTGCGGTTCACCTACCTGGACGTCTGGAAGTGGTGGCTGCTGCCCCCGGGCCTGGCCCTTTCGCTGACCCTGGGGGCCTTCGCCCTTCTCGGTTTCGCCCTGGAAACGGTCTTTCACCCCCGGTTGCGCAGGTGAGAGGTGGGACATGCTGGAAATCAGGAACCTGTGGGTGTCCTACGGCGGTCTTCCGGTGCTGCGCGACGTGAGCCTGACCCTGGCCAGGGGGGAATCCCTGGCCGTGGTCGGTGAGTCGGGCGCGGGCAAGACCACGCTGGGGCTCTCGATCCTGGGCCTGGTGGAGGGGGAATGCCGCGGGGAAATCATCTGGCGGGGGAAAAACCTGCTGGCCCTGTCGGAGGAGGAACTCCGGCGCCTGAGGGGCAGGGAAATCGCCATGGTTTTCCAGAACGTAGAAACCGCCCTGCATCCCCTGTATGCCGTGTGCGACCAGGTGGCCGAGGCCATGGTGGTGCACGGCCTCGGAAAGGGGGAGGCCGCGGACCGGGCCCTGGCCCTGCTGGAGCGGGTGGGGTTGCGGCCGGACCGCGCCCGCGCCTACCCCCACCAGCTGAGCGGCGGGGAAAAGCAGAGGGCTTTGCTCGCCCTGGCCCTGGCCAACGACCCCGAGGTCCTGGTGCTGGACGAGCCCACGGCCTCGCTGGACCCCCGTACCAAGGGCGAAATCGTTGGGCTTCTCCTGGAGATGGTCAGGGACCGGATCACGCTGGTCATTACCCACGACCTGGCGGCCGCGGCCCGCCTGGCCGGGCAAATGGCGGTCCTGTACGCGGGCCGGCTGGTGGAGGCGGGCCCGGCGGCGGACCTGATGCGGGACCCGCGCCACCCCTACACCCGGGGCCTGCTCCGCGCCTACCCGCACCTGGCCACCACCAAGGACCTGCAGGGCATACCCGGCCGGATGGAGCACGGCGTGGAGGGCTGCCCCTTTCACCCCCGCTGCACCCAGAGGCTGGAGGCCTGCGCCGTGCGGGCGCCTTCTCCGGTGCCCGCCGGCGGGCGCACGCTGGCCTGCCACCGCGGCGGCATCGTGCCGCTGCTGGAGGTCAGGGGGATCGCCAAGAGTTTCGGCGCCTTCAGGCTCCTGCGGGGGGTGAACCTGACCCTGTACGAAGGGGAGACCCTGGCCCTGGTGGGCGAGAGCGGCTCCGGCAAGACCACCCTGGCGCGCATCGTCATGGGCCTGACCGCTGCCGACGAAGGGGAGATCCTCCTGGAGGGTCAGAAGGTTGAAAAGAGGACCCCGGAATTTTACGCCCGCGTGCAGATGGTCTTCCAGCAGCCGGGGGAGTCCCTCAGCCACCGCCTCAACGTCCTGCAGGCGGTCAAGGAGCCGCTGGACGTGCAGCAGAGGGGTACCGAGGAGGAGAGGCTCTCCGTGGTGAAAAGGGTCCTGGCCGAGGTGGAGCTGCCCTGCGACGACGGTTTCCTGAAGAAGTACCCCCACCAGCTGAGCGGGGGAGAGGTGCAGCGGGTGGCCATCGCCCGCGCCCTGGTGCTGGAACCCAAGCTCCTGATCGCCGACGAGCCCACCGCGGCCCTGGATGCCAGCGTGCAGGCCAAGGTCCTCAAGCTGCTATTGGATTTGCAGGAAAAGAGGGGCCTGGCGATACTGTTCATTACCCACGACCTGGCCGTGGCCCGCAAGGTGAGCGACCGGGTGGCCGTGATGCTCGAAGGCCGCATCGTAGAGGAGGGACCGACCTGGGAGGTAATGGCAAGTCCCGCGCACCCGCTCACGAGGAGTCTTCTGACCTGGGCCGGCCCTCAACTCCCTCCGGCCTGGGCCCGGCGTGGTTCCTGGCCCGCTCACGAGGAATTTTCCGGCCCGGGCCGGCCTTCGGCCGGAGCCGTTTCCTCGCGGTAGCGGGCCAGGAAGTGCTCCAGCCGCCGGCGGTTCTGCTCCACCGCCGCGGCCCAGGCGTGCAGCAACTCCTCTCCCTCGCGGGTAAGCCGGTAGAGCCGGCGGGCCGGCCCCCCGCCGCCCGTTTCCCAGCGCGAGACCACGAAGCCCTCTTCCTCCAGACGCCTCAGGTTCCGGTAGACCGTGGCCGGATCGACCTCTCCCTCGCCGAAGCCGAACTCCGCCAGGCTCTGCATCAGCTCGTAGCCGTGGGCCGGCCGGCGCCGCAGCAGGAGCAAGAGGCAGGGCTGGACGAATCTTTCCAGCGGCGCGCTCACGCAGCAGCGGGAACCGTGACCGTGTCTTGTGTGTCCTCCGTGGCACAAAGGGACCCACTTCCTTTGCTTCTTACCATTCCCCGGGCCTGGGCGACCGACCTGTGTTGCGGAGCCGTCATGGCAGCCGTAGCAGTCCCGGTAGCCCCCGGGGTGTGGGCACCAGGCCCGTAAAGGCCCGCCGGGTAACGGCCGGGGACCGTGCCGTCCCGGCCCGGTCCCGGCGGTGGGAGAGGACCAGGACGGCGAGGGCCGTCAGGTAAAGGACCAGGCTGAATACCGGCGGTCACCTCTCCTGTAGAATCGACCGTCCGTATTCTGGCCGGCGTGTGTCGCGGCGACCGGGAATCCGGCGCCGGAGGACGGCCCGGTTCCCGCCGGAGGCGTCCCCGGGGGCCTGGCGCAGGCGGCCCGGGGCGGCCCCGGTGCGGGAGGCGTGACGGTCCACGCTTCCGGACCCGCCCCGAAGGCTCACCCGCAGTGCGCTGTAACGCGGGCGGACTCAGGTCCCTTGCGAACCTTCCCTGAGTTCCTTGATGCGCTGCTCCGCCCACGCGATCTGGGCCTGGAGGTGCTTCACGTAGGCTTCCAGCCAGGCGATCTCCGCTTCCGTGGCCGCGGGCCCGGTGCGCGGGGGCTGGCAGCACCAGCCGTGGGGCGTGGGATAGTGCCCGTGGTGGGGATGCGGCAGGCAACACATGGTCCGTTCCCTCCTTTCTGCACTTGTCACCTATATGTTATCTGCATTTAGCTGTATCATACGGCATATCCTGCCCCCTGTCAAGGGGGTCCGCGACAAAACCACGGCGCGACCCGCAGGCCCGTCCTGCGGGGTGGTGCGGGACCCGACTGCAAATCCTGCTGGCCAACACGCACCTGATATCCGCGGTTTATCCCGCATGGCGCCGCGGACGCCACGAGTCGCCCTCCGAAAATCCACCGGCCGCGGCCGGTGCCTTCCGCGCAAGACGGGCCCCGGCACCCTCCCCCGCTTTCCGACCGGGCCGTCCACCGTACAGCTGCCGGATGCGGCCGGTTTAGGTCTTGACAGCCGGGGCCGCGGTCGTTACAATTGTACTAAAGAAACTTTCTGCTATACTTTCGCAAGGCCGGAGCAAGCAATGCCCGCCGGGCTTGCTTTCATTTTCCCCTCGGGTTTTCTCCAACTAGAGATAGCGAATAGAATCAGTTGTATTTTCGAAACGGAACGTAAAACGAATTCGTTCTCGAGGGTGGTGAACGGCGTGGCCGACGAAGAGGCCCGCGGCATGGAGGATATGGAAGGCGAAGAGGAATACGAACCCCTGATCCTGATGTTCGCGGAGGAGCAGTGCAGCTATCCCTGCGCCGACACGGTCGGCCTGGCCAGACTCTCCTACCCGCCCAACGTCAGGATTATCCGCGTGCGGTGCTGCTCCATGATTCCGCCGGAACTGATCCTGGACGCCTTTCGCAAGGGCGTGGACGGGGTCATCGTGGCCACCTGCTATCCCCAGGACTGTCCCTACCGCGGGGTGGAGAGGACCAGGGAACGGATGAAACGACTGGAGCCCAGGCTGCGGGAGATGGGCCTGGAGGCGGACCGCCTGCGGGTGGAGGCCATCTGCAGCATCTGCACCAACGTTTTTCTTCAGGTCACCCGCGAAATGACCGAGCTGCTGAAGCTCCTGGGACCCACCCCTTACAAACGGGCCTCGTAGCGCGCCCCGGAGGAAAGCAGTGAAGTCGGCCGCGGCGCACATCTGAGGGTACTCGCGGGAGCGGGCCGGAAATTCGTCAACCACCAAACGGCTGGCGATTCGGGTTGCGGTGTACTACGGGACATGTGGGAGGCGGGCGACGTGACGGACGCGCTGCGCAGCGTACTGGTGGTGGGCGGCGGCATTGCCGGCGTGCAGGCGGCCCTGGACCTGGCGGACCAGGGGTTCCACGTGTACCTGGTGGAGAAGGAGCCCAGCGTGGGCGGCCGGATGATCCAGCTGCAGAAGGTCTTCCCCACCCTGGACTGCCCGAGCTGCATCTTCACGCCCAAAATGGTGGCCGTGGCCAACCACCCCCTCATTACGCTGCTCACCCACGCCGAGGTGCGGGAGGTACGGCGTGAGGATAAGATCTTCCGGGTCAAGGTTCTGAAAAAGCCCAGGTACGTGGACGAGGGATCTTGCGTGGGCTGCGGTACTTGCGAAAAGGCCTGCCCCGTGGACGTGCCCAGCGAGTTCGAAAACGGCCTCGGGATGCGCAAGGCCATCTACATTCCCTTCGCCCAGGCCGTACCCAAGGTCGCGGTGGTGGACCTGGAGAACTGCATCCTTTGCGGCGCCTGCGAGCGCAGGTGTCCCACCAGAGCGGTCAACTTCGCCCAGGTCGACGAGCAAATAGAACTCGAAGTCGGCGCCGCGGTGCTGGCCACCGGTTTCGGGTTCTTCGACGCCACCCGGCTGGAGCAGTTCGGGGGCGGCCGGTACCCCAACGTCATTCCGGCCCTCACGGTGGACCGCCTCCTGGTGGCCAACAGCCCCTACGGCGCCGTGGTGCGGCCCTCGGACGGAAAGATCCCCCGGCGCGTCGCCTTCATCCTGTGTGTGGGCTCCCGCACGCGCAACGCATCCCTCGGCCTGCCCTACTGCTCCCGCGTATGCTGCATGTACACCGTGCGCCAGGCCCAGTCCGTAATACTGAACCTGCGGCGGGTGCGGGTGGACGTGTACTACATGGACCTCCGGGCCTTCGGCAAGGGTTACGAGGAATTTTACCGGCGGGCCGAGGCCGCGGGCGTGCGCTTCCGCAAGGGCCGGGTGGCCCGCATCACGGAAAAGCCGGACGGCAACCTGCTCCTGCGGGCCGAAGTGATGGGCGAGGAAAACGGCGTGGTGGAGGAGGAGTACGAACTGGTGGTGCTGGCCCCGGGCTTGCGGCCCCAGGCCGACCCGCGGGTACTCTTTCCGGACCTGGCGGTGGACGAGTACGGCTTCGTGGAGACCGTTTCCCCCAAGCTGGACCCGGTGAGCACCGGCGTGCCGGGGGTGTTCGTGGCCGGGGCGGCCGAGGCGCCCAAGGACATCGTGGACACCGTAATGCAGGCCGGGGCCGCGGCCATGCGGGCGGCGGCCTATCTGACGAGTCTGAACGGGGGTTGAGTCGGGGTGGAAGAAGCCAGGGTCGGCGTGTACGTCTGCCACTGCGGCGGAAACATCTCCGACGTGGTGGACGTGGAAAAGGTCACCGCCTACGCGGCGCGTCTGGAGGGCGTGACCGTGGCCCGGCACTATCCCTTCATGTGCTCCAATCCCGGCCAGGCCCTGATTGAGGACGACATCGGGGCCGGAAGGGTGAACCGGGTGGTGGTGGCCTCCTGCTCGCCGCGCCTCCACGAGAACACCTTTCGCAAGGCCCTGGCGCGGGCCGGGCTGAACCCCTACCTGTTCGAGCACGCCAACGTGCGGGAGCAGTGCAGCTGGGCCCACGGGTCCGAGCCGGAGCGGGCCACGGAAAAGGCCGGGGCCCTCATCCGCATGGCCGTGGCCAAGGCCCGGCTGCTGGAGCCCATGGAGTGCTTAAGGCTGCCGGTGGTGCCGGCGGCGCTGGTAATCGGGGGCGGGGCCGCGGGCTTGCGGGCGTCGCTGGACCTGGCCGAAAGGGGCTTCGCCGTGCATCTGATCGAAGAGACGCCCTTCCTCGGCGGGCGCCTGGCGCAGCTGTATCGGGTTTACCCCACCGACGAGGAGGCCCTGGCCCTGCTCGGGGACCTGCTGGGCCGCGTGGTGCGCCACCCCCGGGTGCGGATGTACACCGGGACCACGGTACAGGCCGTGGAGGGCGTGGTGGGCAACTGGAGTGTCAGGCTTGTGCAGAGGCCGCGGTGTGTATCCGAGGCCTGCACTTCCTGCGGGCGGTGCGCGGAGGCCTGCCCGGTGACGGTTCCGGATGCCTTCAATTACGGGCTGGGAACGCGCAAGGCCATTTACCTGCCTTACCCGGAGGCCCACCCGCCCCGCCACGCGGTGGACCTCGAGGCCTGCACGCGCTGCGGTGCCTGCACGTCGGCCTGCCCCGAGGGCGCGGTGCGCCTGGAGGAACCCGCCCGCGAATTCGAACTGCAGGCGGGGGCCATCGTCATCGCCACCGGCTTCACTCCCTACGAGCCGGCCAGGGGCGAGTACGGATACGGACTCCACCCCAACGTCATCACCTTACCCCAGCTGGTGCGCCTGTTTTCGCCCCACGGGCCCACCGGGGGATCTTTACGCCTGGGGAACCGGGAGATCCGCAACGTGGTGGTAATCTCGTGCGTGGGCAGCAGGCAGGCGCCGTGCAACGGGGAGAAGGCGAACACATACTGCTCGCGTTACTGCTGCTCCGCGGCCCTCGCGGCCGAACTGGAACTGAAGCGGCGACTACCCCGGACCAACGTGTATCACCTTTACCGGGACATCCGCACCTACGCGCGCAACGCCGAGACCCTTTACGAACGGGCCGGCGTGAGCGGCGTGCTCTTCCTGCGCTACGCGGCCGGGGAGCCGCCGGTGGTGGTGCCGGAAGGGGACACCCTTCTCGTGCGGGTGCGGGACCAGCTCACCTTCGGGGAGGAAATCGAGATTCCGGCCGACCTGGTGGTGCTGGCCACCGGCATGGTGCCCGGCCCCGGGGTGGCGGACCTGGCCGCGAAAATGAAACTGCCCGTGGGCGAGGACGGCTTCCTGCTGGAGGTGCACCCCAAGCTGCGGCCGGTGGAGATGCCGGTGGACGGCGTCTTCGTGGCCGGGACTGCCCAGGGGCCCAAGGATCTCACCGAAACCACCTGCTCGGCCTCGGCGGCCGCGGCCAAGGCGGCCATCCTCCTGTCCCGGGCCGAAGTGGAGCGGGATCCCTTGCTGGCACGTGTGGACGCCACCAGGTGCACGGGCTGCGGGGTATGTTTGCCGGAATGTGATTACGGCGCGCTCAGACTGCTGGACGCCGAGAGGCGGGTCGTGGTCGAAGAGGCCATGTGCAAGGGTTGCGGATCTTGCGCCGCCGTGTGCCCCGAGGGGGCCCTGGCGGTACGGGGCTACACGACAGAACAGCTGGCCGCCATGGTCGAGGCGGCCGTAGCCGGGGAAGGAGAGGGAGACTATGCGCCAGCAATTGACCGTGAACGCCATGCGGGCCAGGCTGGGGCCGGTGCCGCCGGCACGGTTGCAGGGGGTTAGGGAGGCCCAGACGGAAAAGCGCAAAATCCTCGCCGCCCTGACCCGGGGGGAGGCCCTGACCGTGCCCGAAATCGCCCGGGCCACCGGCATACCTCCGGCCAGGGTGATGCGCCGCATCGCCAGCCTGCGCAAGTACGGGAACTTGCGGGAAACGTTCCTGCGGGGCGACTACTACGCCTACACCGTAACCAACGGGCAGGCGTCCTTCGAATCCGCGTAGGCGGGGTGCCGGCCTCGAAGTAGCGGTGAGCCGTACCTCATCTCCCATAAGGTACCGACATGGCAGGGGCCAACTGGCCCTTTTTGTTTTTACTATCGAAGATTACGCGGCCTTGAGCTCACACCCGTCGCCCTTCTCTACGGGCAGTTGACGCACCCCGGTCACACCCTGTATGATGGGGGTAACGCTGCAGACGGCGTGTCTTGCGGCGCGGGAGGCCGGATTATGGACGAAGGTACGTTCCGGACTTACGCCAGGGCGTGGCGCGAGAGGCAAAAGGAAGAGGAAAGGCGCCGGAGGGAAAGGTCCCGGCAGGCGGAAAAGGCGGCGGAAACGCTGGCCCGGATTCTGGTCCAGGAGTACGGAGCGCGGGAGGTCTGGCTGTTCGGATCTCTGGCGCGCACGCAAGGGTTCCACAGGCATTCCGACATCGACCTGGCGGCGTCCGGTCTGCCCGCGAGGGAATTCTTTCGCATCCTTTCGCGGCTCAACGCCCTTACCGAGTTTGAGGTCGACCTCGTGGACCTGGAAGCCTGCCCCGCCTGGCTGGCGGAGGCCATCAGGCAGGAGGGGAGGCTGCTGGCCGGGCCGGCGGACGGGCCGCACCAGGCCGGGGAGGGCGAATCCGTTGCGCGCTAGAACCAGGGAGGGTATTCTCTCCCTCGTGGGTGAGATAGACCACATTATGAAAGCCCTGCGGGTAACCGTGGATGAAGCCGTCCTGAAGGCGCGAGAATTCAACCGGACCACGCCCACTCCCTTCGACCTGCGGGGGATCGGCAGCCTGCTGCACGACTTTTACACCGCCATTGAAGACGTGTTTGAGGCCATAGCGGGCGACGTTAACGGAGGTCTGCCGGACGGGGTGGCGTGGCACAAACAACTGCTGGCCAGGATGTCCATACCCGTTCCCAAATTGCGACCTGCGGTCATCTCCGAAGAGTTACGCTGGAAATTGGACGAGTACCTGCGCTTCCGGCACGTATTCCGCAACGTGTACGGTTACATGCTGGACTGGGAGCGCATGCGGCCCCTCCTAGTGAACATGGATACCGTGTACCGCCGGTTCGAAGAGGAAATTGCCGTCTTCCGTTCCTTCCTGATGCGCCTCGCCGACGAGCTGGACTAGGCCTGCCGGGCGGTGGGCCTGAGGCCCCGGCAATCTATCGGGCGCCTTTTCAGCACCGACCACCGCAGGAGGAAGCGGCCCCTTGGCAAATAATCCGGCGCATCCGGAAATACCCGGTTAGCAAGAGGCCTTAGCGAGACGTGGGTTGGGGTAAAGTGGTAAGGGGGGAGCCTTTTGCGGCTCCCCCCTTCACCGACCGGCCTCAGCTCTTGACCAGGTCCCAGTTGGGCGCGAGGGGCCGGCTGGTGTCCAGGTGCCCCAGGATGGCCTCCTCCTTTTTGCCCTCCAGCAAGAACTGGACCTTGCCGATGCCGGGCAACTTGCACAGCGAGTTGACTATCGAGTAGATGGTCATTCTTTCCCCCGCCGAGCCGCCCCAATGTCTGGTCTGGAACTCCTTCGAGAAGTTGACGTAGGCCACGCCGTTGACCACGGAAACCGAGAGCAATCTCGTCCCCTCGGGTATCACGCGTACCGAATCGGGTTTCTGGGGCCCCTTAATCAACTCGCGGATGATGAGCTCCTCCAGGGTTTCCTCTACCTTGACCACTTCCCTCTCTTCCGGGATCAAATACATGGCCTGCCGGTCCCCGAAGTAAAGGGTCACGCGCTGCTTTGTGGGGGTCGGTTTGGCGCCGATTTCGGGCGTCCGGGTGTCCGCGGCGCCTCCCGCCTGCGGGCCCTGATCCCGGTTGCTCTGAGCGGTGTCGGTATCCTGGGTCCGGCCTTCGGGGGCCGCCGCAGTGACGGCGAACCTCCCCTGGCCGCAGCCCGCCAGCGCCGGGACGAGGAGCAACAGCAGGGCCGCCAGGACCGGCAAGAGCCGTCCCCGGAAGGAATTCGTTTGACCTCGTGGCATGTCGGACCATCCTCCCTTGGGTTTTCAGACTGCAGTCTGTTAAGGATTAAGTATAAGGGCCGGATGTTTCACCGGTGTGAAAAGTTGTTACGGTTTTGTTAAAGGGAAAGGCGATCTCAAAAGTGGTCCCCTCGCCCGGCCGGCTGGTCACGTTGATGGTGCCCCCGTGGTGTTCTACGGCCCGGCGGACGATGGCCAGGCCCAGGCCGGTGCCACCCGTGGCCCGCGCGCGGGCCCGGTCCACGCGGTAGAAACGGTCGAAGATGCGGGGCAGGTCTTCGGGGGGAATTCCCTCTCCGGTGTCGGCGACCCTCAGGATCCCGGCTTCGCCTTTCCGGTCGGTCAGGGCCTCCACGGTCACCCTGCCGCCCGCCGGGGTATGCCGCAGGGCGTTGTCCAGGAGGTTGAACAGAATGCGGGTGAAGAGATCGGGGTTAACGGGCCATCGGAGCCCGGAACGGACGGCGACATCCAGGACCACCCCGCCCCCTTCCGCCCGGGGGCGCATCAGCGCCACGACGTGATGCACCAGCGGCGTGACGTCCACGGGCTCCCGGGGCGGGGGAACGCCCTCTTCCTCGAGCCGGGCCAGCTGTAAGAGGTCTTCGACCAGGCGGGCCAGGCGGTCGATTTCGGTATTGATATCCTGCAGGAATTCCCGGTAAACTGCAGGGTCGGGCTCGTCCGTATCCAGGAGGGCCTGTGCGAGGGCCTTCACGGAGCTCAAGGGTGATTTCAATTCGTGGGAGGCGTCGGCCAGGAAGCGGCGTCGCGTCCGGTCCACTTCGGCCAGCCGGCCGCTCATGGCGTTGAAGGCGTCGGCCAGCCGTCCCAGTTCGTCTCCGCTCCGCACCGGCACGCGCTGCTCCAGCTGACCCCGGGCCATCCGTTGCACCGCACCGGTCAGTTCTTTGACCGGCCTGGTTAGCAGTCCGGCCAGCCACAGGCCGAGGAGGGCGGCCAGCAGGCCGCTCGCCAGGGAGGCCAGGAACAACTGGCGGCGCACCTGTCCCACCGCCGCATAGAGGTCGTCCAGGTCCGCCACCAGCATCACCGCCGCGACCACGGTCTTGTCCCGCAGGACCGGAACGGCCGCGTAGAGTACCCTTTCACCGGTGCTCAAGGTGTGGACCCCCGTCGTGCCGGTCCCGGCCAGGGCCGCCAGCACCTCTTCGTGGCGCAGGACGCGGCCTTCCAGCCAGCCCTCTGCGAAGGAGTCGAGCATTACGCGGCCCCGGGGGTCCAGAACCAACACCCGCACCCCCATCCGGTCGCCGAAGTCCCGTATCAGGTAATAGGCGTTGCGGTCCGCCTTTAACAGGGTGTCCTGGCCGGCCGTGGCCACGATGTTGGCGTTGGCCAGATGGGTGGTTTCCCTGGCGCGGAGGTAGTTTCGCTCCAGGACGCGCACCACAAATAGATTGGTGGCACCGAGGATGAGAACGATGAGCACGAAGTAGGTGGCGGCCAGTTTCCACCGCAGCGACAGGGCCATTCAGCGCCCTCCGGGGAAATAGTAACCGGTGCCCCAGCGGGTCAGGATGAAACGGGGGCGGGCCGGGTCGGGCTCAATTTTTTGGCGCAGGCGCCGGATGTAGACGTCCACCACCCGCGGGTCGCCGAAATACCGCGGCCCCCAGACCTGCTCCAGCAGGACCTCCCGGGTGAAGATGCGGCCCGGGTGCCGGGCCAGGGTGTACAGGAGGTCGAATTCCCGGGCGGTGAGTTCCACCTCCCGTCCCTGGAACCACACGCGTTGCCGGGGGACGTCGATTTCCAGACCCCCGACGGCGATTATTTCGCCGGCACCGCGGTTTGCCGGCAGGTTCGCCGCTCCGCCCGCGGCACCCGGCAAGCTCGTCCGTGCGGCCGGAGCGGCGGCCCCTCCGGCGGACGTCCGGCGTAAAACGGCCCTGATGCGGGCGATCAGCTCCCGGGTGTTGAAGGGTTTGGCCAGGTAATCATCGGCCCCCAACTCCAGGCCCACGATCTTGTCCACGTCGTCGCCCCTGGCGGTCAGCATAATGATGGGCACGCTGCTGGTCTGCCGGACGCGGCGGCAGACCTCCAGCCCGTCCACCCCCGGTAGCATGATGTCCAGCACCACCAGGTCCACCGGCGTGCGGCCCAACAGGGCCAGGGCTTCGGCCCCGTCGTAGGCCACCAGCACCTCGTAGCCGGCGGCCTCCAGACTGCGCTTGAGCCCTTTCACCAGCAGCCGTTCGTCGTCCACCACCAGAATTTTCGGCACAGGTCCCTCCTCCGGCTTCCGTAAATAATTCTACTCCGCAGCGGAATCGCCCTGCGCCGGCCGGGTTGGAAAGATTTCGGCTGGTGAGCCCATGGTATATAATTAAAGAGGCCGAGGCCGGGTATAAAGGCCGTACGGGTGATTTCGGCGCCAGCGGATGCGCTGTGGCGGAGGGGCTACTGTATATCCAACGGGGGTATTGGGAGTGGAGCATAGCGGGGATGATCGGGGGTCCCCAGGGGGGCGGTATTCGGCGTACAACGGTAGCGGCGGGACCGGGGGTCAGTTCATGCCGAGGGCCCTCACCATTGCAGGGTCCGACAGCGGCGGGGGGGCGGGTATCCAGGCGGACCTCAAGACCTTCACGGCCCTTGGCGTATACGGCGCCAGCGTGCTTACCGCCGTAACGGCCCAGAACACCCGGGGCGTGGTGGCGGTGCACGAACTGTCGCCGGAGATGGTGGCGGCCCAGTTCCGGGCGGTGATGGACGACATCGGCGCGGATGCCGTCAAGACGGGCATGCTGGGCAACGCGGCCGCGGTGGCCGTGGTGGCGGCCCTCCTTCGGGAGTATCGGGTCTCCAAGCTGGTCGTGGACCCGGTAATGTACGCCAAAGACGGGCGCCCGCTGCTCACGGAGGAGGGACGGCGTTTGCTGGTGCGAGAACTGCTACCCCTGGCAACGGTGGTCACGCCCAACCTGGACGAGGCGGGCGCCTTGTTGGGGCGTGAAGTGCGCAGTATTGAGGATATGCGGGAGGCGGCCCGGCGTTTGCGCGACCTGGGACTCTCCTGGGTGGTGATCAAGGGCGGGCACCTGGCGGGCGAGCCGGTGGACGTGGCCTACGACGGGCAAGACTGGTTCGAGCTGCGCGGCCCGCGCCTTCCCCTCACGGTCCACGGGACCGGCTGCACCTTCAGCGCGGCCCTGACCGCGGGGCTGGCCAGGGGCATGGAGGTACCCGCAGCCCTCGCGCTGGCCAGGGAATTCACCGCCCTGGCCATCCGGCACGCGCCGGCCCTGGGCCGCGGCCACCATCCCCCCAACCACCTGGCGGCGGGCCGGCTGATATGCCGGAGCCCCGGGACCAACCGACCGAGGATGGCGCCGAACGAGATAACCGGTGAACTGCCGGAAAGCGCCCGCATTGGACCGTAGGGTGATGTACGGTGGGTGACGCCTCGACCTTTCGGGCAGGCCCGTGCAGGCAAAGCCGTATTACCGCGAACACCTTAATGGGCGCCGAGGACTTTCTGGGCCCGTGCCACGTCCCGAGGATTGGCCGGTGCACCGAGTACCGGCCGCGCCGGTTTATTACGCTGAGCCCGTAAGGGATTCTTTTTGGGGGAATGTGACGGCTGCGGAGGAGGAATACCGTGCGCTTTGCGGGTGGGGAGTTCGGACTCATACGGCGCATATCCGGCCTGGTGGGCGGACCCGGCCCCGGCGTCTTGCGGGGTATCGGCGACGATACCGCGGTCCTGGATTTCGCCGGCGGCCGGCTGCTGGCCACCGTGGACATGCTGGTGGAGGGGGTCCACTTCGACCTGACGTTCATCACGCCGTGGCAGCTCGGCCGTAAGGCCCTGGCCGTCAACCTAAGCGACATCGCCGCCATGGGGGGCGAACCGCTTTTCGCCCTCGTCTCCCTTGGCGTGGGCGGGCAGATAGACGAGGACTTCGTGCGGGAACTTTACACGGGCATGGTGGCCATGGCCGGGGCCTACGGGGTGCAGATCGTGGGCGGCGATACCGTGCGGTCCCCCGGGGGGCTGGTCGTGGACGTGGCCGTGCTGGGGCGCGCGGTCGAACCCGTTACCCGGGCCGGGGCGCGGCCGGGCGACCTGGTGGCCGTCACGGGCCACCTCGGGGCCTCGGCGGCCGGCCTGCACTGGCTGTTGCGGCAGAAGGAAGAACGTCCGGGGGCCTTCATCGACGCCGCCGGAGGGGACGAGATCGTGAGGACTGTGGTGCGGGCCCACCTGGAACCGGTGCCGAGGGTGCGCGAGGCCGCGGCTCTGGCCGCCACCGGGCTGGTGACGGCCATGATCGACGTCAGCGACGGCCTGGCCAGCGAGGCCAATCACATTGCGCGCGAAAGCGGGGTGGGCATGGTCGTATACGCCGACATCGTTCCCATTGCCGCGGCCACCCGCGAGATGGCACGGCGGCTGGGCGCAGATCCCCTTGAGTGGGCCCTGGCGGGCGGGGAGGACTACGAGCTGCTCCTCACCTGCGCTCCGGGAGGTGAAGATAGGCTGCGGCAGGCCATGGCGGCCGCCGGTACCTCCCTCACCTTCATCGGCGAAGTGGTGCCGGCGGAAAGGGGAGCCACCCTGGTCGGGAAGGACGGTGCCGCGCGCCCGCTGGAGCCCGCGGGTTACGACCACCTGCGCGGCGGCTGAGGCGTTCCGCAGGTGGGGTGCCCGGTGCCGGGCGGGCCCACACCGGAGCCGGCGCCGGGCCGAGGCGATCCCGTGGGCCCGGCGAGCGCGCCGGCCAAGGTCGGCGCGGCACGGGCCGTTCTGCCTGAGGGCCTTAATTTCGGCTGCCCTCGCTTTCGGTCCCCCCGGCAATTGACCCACCACGCGCGACGGCCCGAAATCCGTCATTGACGGCGCGGGGATTTTCACGTAGAATACTTGTGGGTACAATTTCATGTCTCCCGCGGGTGCCCCGATACCACGGGGTTAAAAGGGAACCGGGTGCGAATCCCGGACGGTCCCGCCACTGTGAGCGGAAGAGCCGGGCCCGCCAAATGGCCACTGGGTTGAGTCCCGGGAAGGCCGGGCCCAGGCGATGACACGCGAGTCAGGAAACCTGCCCGCGGGAGCGGCACCGCGCCGCCTTCGCGGTAAAGGCGGGGGTGCGGCAGGACCAGTGCGGCAGGGTTCTGCTCATCGGGGTGAAGAAGGAGGGCCCCACCCTCGGCAGGAGGCGCGGGGCCCTTGATTTTCTACCCCGGGAGGTGACCGCCGCCCTGGGCCTCGCCCGGGGCCTGCTGCGGCGGCAGGCGGGTCAAAAGCGCAAGGCGCCCAAGGGCTTCGCGCCCCCCGGACGGGTCCGGCTTTTCTCCACTCCCGGCCGGGCCCGCCTCCTTTTACGGCCGGGCGCGTAGGGACGCGCTGCGTCCCAATGTCGTTGACTTCGCGACACCAGTCCTGCTATAATCCAGCCAAATTTCGTCGCAAAAGGCGGGAAGGAGCGAAGGAACCGTGGAGTGGGGTAAGAAGGCCGGAGAAATTTTGGCCCGCGTGCGGGCCGCGCGGCCCCTCGTCCACCACATTACCAACCTGGTGGTCACCAACGTCACGGCCAACACCACCCTGGCCGTGGGGGCCTCGCCCGTAATGGCCCACGCGCCGGAGGAGGTGCGGGAGATGGTGCGCCTGGCCCGCTGCCTGGTGCTGAACATCGGCACCCTCACCCCGGCGCTGGTGGACTCCATGATCGCGGCCGGGCAGGAGGCGAACAGGGCCGGCGTGCCGGTGGTGCTGGACCCGGTGGGCGCCGGGGCCACGGCCTTGCGCACCTCGAGCGCGGCCCGCATCCTGAGCGAGGTGCGGGTGGACGTGCTAAGGGGCAACGCGTCCGAGGTGGCCATCGTGGGCGGTTACGGGGCCACGGTCAAAGGCGTGGAGGCCGCGGACCGGCCCGAGAATCCGGCCGAGGTCACGCGGCGGATGGCGGAGCGGCTGGGTATGGTGGTGGCGGCCACCGGGCCGGTGGACTACGTCAGCGACGGGCGCCGGACCCTGGAGGTACGGAACGGGCACCCCCTGCTGACCGCGGTCACGGGTACGGGCTGCATGGCCACGGCGGTCATCGGCGCCTTTCGGGCCGTGGAGGAGGACGGGGTGCTGGCCGCGGCGGCGGCCCTTGCCTACTTCGGGTACGCCGCTGAGCTGGCCGCAGCCCGGGCCGAGGGCCCGGGAAGCTTCCAGGTGCACCTGCTGGACGCGCTGTACCTCCTGCAGCCGGAAGAACTGGCCCGCGGCGCGCGGCTAGAGGAGGTGGTGGCGTGAGGGAACGACTGGCCGAGCGCCTGCGGCTGTACGTGGTCACGGACCGGGGGCTGAGCCGGGGCCGCAGCGAGGAGGAAGTCGTGCGGGCCGCCGTCGCAGGCGGCGCCACGGCCATCCAGCTCCGGGGCAAGGACTGGTCGGGAAGGGACCTGGTGGCCGTGGGCCGCAAACTCCGTGCCATCACCCGGGAGGCGGGGGTGCTCTTCTTCGTCAACGACCGGGTGGACGTGGCCCTGGCCGTGGAGGCCGACGGGGTGCACCTGGGTCAGGAGGACCTGCCCCTGCCCGACGCACGCCGCATAATGGGGCCGGAGCCCCTCATCGGCATTACGGTGCAGGACGAGCACCAGGCCCGGGAGGCCGAGGCCGGGGGCGCGGACTACCTCGGCACCTCGGCCGTATTCCCCACCACCACGAAGGTTAGCGGCGTACCCCCGTTGGGTTTGGAGGTTCTGGAGGCCATCGCGCGGGCGGTGAGGATTCCGGTGGTGGCCATCGGAGGCATCGGGCCCCACAACGCGGCCGAGGCCGTCCGCCGCGGCGCCGCGGGCGTGGCCGTGGTGTCGGCGGTGGTGGCCGCCGAGGACGTAACGCGGGCGGCCCGGGAACTCCGGGCCGCGGTGGACGCGGCCCTGGCCGGGCGGGGTTAGGGGGTCGGCGCGGAGCACGCCGCTCGGATTCGGACGCTCTCATTTGTCAGCAGTGATATGGCCCGGAGGTGCAGTCGTGGCCGCGAAGGCCGTGAAGGGGACAACCTCGCACGCCGGTAAGAGTATCCTCTGCACGGCACTGTGCCGCATCTTCCGGCAGGAGGGGTTCCGGGTGGCGCCCTTCAAGGCCCAGAACATGTCCCTGAACGCTTACGTCACGGCCGACGGGGGCGAGATCGGCCGCGCCCAGGGGGTACAGGCCGAGGCCGCCGGGGTGGAGGCCACCGTGGACATGAACCCCATCCTCCTCAAGCCCAAGGGCGACACGGTGTCCCAGGTGGTCCTGCGCGGGCGTCCCTGGGCCGACGTGCGGGCCGCGGACTACCGGGACCGCCGCCTGGTCCCCCTGTGGGAGGCGGTGCGGGAGTCCTTCGCCCGCCTGGCCGCGGAGCACGACCTCATCGTGATAGAGGGGGCGGGCAGTCCGGCGGAGGTCAACCTCCGCGGCCGGGACCTGGCCAACATGAAGGTGGCGGCCCTAACCGGCGCCCCGGTGATCCTGGTGGCCGACATCGACCGCGGCGGGGTCTTCGCGTCCCTGGTGGGCACCCTCGAGTTGCTCGAACCGGAGGAGCGGCGCCTGGTAAAGGGACTGGTGATCAACAAGTTTCGGGGGGACGAGGGCTTGCTCACCCCGGGGCTCGATTTTCTGTCCGCGCGCACCGGTTGCCCGGTCCTGGGCGTGCTGCCCTACCTGGCGGACCCGGGCGTGGAGCCCGAGGATTCGGTGAGCCTGGCCGAATGGCGGGCCAACCCCCACGCCGAACTGGACCTGGCCGTGGTGCGCCTGCCCTGCATCTCCAATTTCACCGATTTCGAACCCTTCCGGGGCGAGCCGGACGTGGCCGTACGCTACGTGGTTCACCCCGCCGGCCTGGGCCGTCCCGACGCGCTGTTTTTGCCGGGCACCAAGAACACCACCCGCGACCTGCTCTACCTGTACGAGAGCGGCTGGGCCGGGGCCATAAGGGCCTATGCCGCGGCCGGGGGAGAAGTGGTGGGCATCTGCGGCGGCTACCAGATGCTGGGCCGGGAGGTTCACGACCCGGTGGGCAGCGAGGAGGGCATCCCGCACGTGCCCGGACTGGGTCTGCTGGACACCGTCACGGTTTTCCGGCCGGGCAAGGTCACCCGCCGCACCGTGGCCACGGTGGTGGCGGAGGCGGGATTGCTGGCCGAGGTGCGCGGGGAACCCGTGCGCGGGTACGAGATCCACGCCGGCGAGACCGCGGCGGGTCCGGACGCCGGTCCGGTTTTCGCCTGCTCGGACGGAACACCCGAGGGGGCTCTGAATCCGGAGGGCACGGTGTGGGGCACTTACCTCCACGGCCTGTTCGAGGCCGACGGTTTCCGGCGGGGGTGGCTGAACGCCCTCCGGCGCCGCCGGGGCCTGGCCCCGCTGCCCGCGCGCTTTTCCTTCGCCACCGCCAAGGAGGAGGCCTTCGACCGCCTGGCCGCGGTGGTGCGCCGGCGTCTGAGGCTCGACCTGATCTACGGGTGGCTGGGCCTGTCCCGGGCCGGCGCGGTGGGCGGAAAAACGGGTCCCCTCCGGCGGCCGTAACCCTGATCCTTTCGGGCCGGAGCGTCCGCTGCCTGCCGGGTTGTGGGCCTCGCAAGCCGTCTGCAGTTTTCGGCCGTATCCGCGAAGAGCGTGCCTTCCGAACGCCGGACCGCCTTCGACGGCGCGCCCGCCCTGCGGGGCCCCTTTTCGCAGTGGCCATACCCGGCGGTCACCGTTCTTGTCACGGTGTAGCATTTTTTCGGGAGGAAAGCGCCCGTGGGCGAAAGCGGTGCCGAACTCGCGGTCCTGGCCCTGGCCGTGGCCCTGGACCTGGCCTCGGGCGAGCCGCCGGC
>DYER01000032.1 GCA_020725605.1 Ammonifex sp.
CACGACCAGTCGGCCAGCGGCGCTACGGTGTTCATCGAACCTCTGGAAGTGGTGGAACTCAACAACGAGGTGCGCCGCCTGCAGGCCGCCGAACGGGAGGAAGTGCAGCGCATCCTGGCCCAGTTCTCGGGACGCATCGGACGCCGGGCCGGTGAGATACTGGCCTCGCTGGCCCTGCTGGGTGAGATTGACTTTATCCTGGCCAAGGGCCGTTTGAGCCTGGAGATGCGGGCCGAGCCGCCGGAACTCGCCCGGGAGGCCGTCGTGGACCTCCGCCGGGCCAGGCACCCGCTGTTGACGGGGCACGTGGTGCCCGTGGACATCGGGGTGGGCGAAGACTTCGACGTGCTGGTCATCACCGGGCCCAACACGGGCGGCAAGACCGTGGCCCTGAAGACCGCCGGTCTTCTGGTTTTGATGGCCCAGGCCGGCCTGCACATCCCGGCCGACGGCCGGTCGCGGGTCGGGGTCTTCCGGCAGGTGTTCGCCGACATCGGGGACGAGCAAAGCATTGAGCAGGCCCTGAGCTCCTTTTCTTCTCACATTACCAACCTGGTGGGCATCCTGGCCGCGGCCGGACCCGACAGTTTGGTACTCCTGGACGAATTGGGCGCGGGTACGGATCCGGCCCAGGGCGCGGCCCTCGGGCAGGCCGTCCTCGAGGAGTTACAGAGGCGGGGTGCCCGCACCATTGCCACCACCCACTACGCGCAGCTCAAGGAGTTTGCCGCCGCGTATCACAGGGTGGAAAACGCGAGCGTAGAATTCGACCGCGAGACCCTGAGGCCCACCTACCGCCTGGTTACAGGCCGGCCGGGCCAGAGCAGCGCCCTGACGGTAGCCGCCGGACTGGGCGTGCCTCCGGAAATTGTGGAACGGGCCCGGGAGTTGCTCTCGCCGGACGAGAGGCGCCTCCAGACCCTACTCGAGCGGGCCGAGGCCGCGGCCCGCGCGGCGGCTCGGGACCGGGAGGAGGCAGCCCGCCTGAGGGCCGAGGCCCTGGAACTCAAGAAAAAATACGAGGAACTGTCGGAGGCCCTGGAGGCCAGGCGGCGCGAAATCCTGGCGGAAGCGCGGGACCAGGCCCAGGCCCTGGTGCGGGAGGCGCGGTATGAGGCCACACGCATCATCGAGGAACTGCGGGCCGCGGCGGCCCGCGCGGCGGCCCGGGAGAGGGAGGCCGCGGTAGAGAAGCTGCGGGCCCAGCTCAGGGCCCTGGACGAGCGCCTTGAGGAAGCCGGGGACGCCGCCCCACCGGCCCCGCCTGAGGATCTGGCCCCCGGAGACCGGGTGTACATTCCCCGCTACCGTCGGGAGGGAGAAGTGGTAAAGGTCGCGGGATCCCAGGTGCAGGTCCTGGTGGGCGCCCTGAAAGTGGACCTGCCGCGGGAGGAATTGCGCCGCGCCGGCCCCACCACCCGGGAAACGCACCAGGGGCACGTGCGGCTGGTGTCCCGGCCCAGGGACGTGGAGACCGAGGTGAATCTGCGCGGCCTCACGGTGGACGAGGCCCTCTATCGCCTGGAAAAGTACCTGGACGAGGCCTGCCTGGCGGGGTTGCCCCGGGTGCACATCATCCACGGCAAGGGCACCGGAGCCGTGCGTCAGGCCGTGCACCGCTACCTGACCGACCACCCGCGGGTAAAAAACTTCCGGCTGGGTGAGCACGGGGAGGGGGGCCTCGGGGTCACCGTGGTGGAACTCGGGTGAGGCCCCTGCTAATCCGGTCCCGCCCTGTCCGAACCGTTCTGCCGGGGAAGGGTATGGCCCCGTTCGGGTCCCCCTTGCGGCGGCCCACTCGTGCCGGGCGGAATTGCGCTCGAGGGGAGGGGCGCCTCCCGGTGGGCCGTGCAGAACCCCTGGGGCATCCTGATCTCGTAATCTTCCACGAAGGAGGGGACGCTGTACGGCAGTTTGACCACGGCACGCACCACCCGCTCCGGGCAATAGGGCGTGGCCAGCAGTCCCGTGGTGGGGTCTATCTCCACCAGCACGTGGGTATCGTCCGCCTTGGTCGGCACCGTCCCTTCGGCGAAGAGGTCCGTCACCGTGTGTTCGGGCGGGGTGTAGGGACCGGGCAGGAGACCCGACTTACTGTCCACGGTGGCCGAAACGATCCCTTCCGGCACGGAAAAACTCCGGGACGGAGTGCCGCTCAGGGCCCGGGATACAATGGCCTTCCATATGGGAGCGGCGTAACTTCCACCGTAGACCAGGGGCATGGGCCGGGGCTGGTCGTAGCCCAGCCACACCGCGGCCGCCAGGTCCGGGGTGTAACCCACAAACCAGGCATCCCGGCCTTCATCGCTGGTACCCGTTTTGCCTGCCACGGGCCGGTCCAGGGCGGCGCGGGTCCCCGTACCCCTCTCCACCACAGACTGCAGCATACTGGTGATGAGGTAGGCGGTGGTCGGCTTCATGGCCCGGGTCCTGGTAGGCCTGAACTCGTCGTAAGTGCCGTCCGGGCGCTCCACCTTTGTGACGGCCATGGGCGCGGCGTAAATTCCGTTACTGGCAAAGGCCGCGTAGGCGGCCGCCATTTGCAGGGGCGTTACCCCGTAGGTCATGCCGCCCAGGGCCAGGCTCAGGCCGTCGCGCGCCGGGTCAAAGGCGGTGAACCCCAGACGTCCGGCAAACTGGATGGCCTGCGGGAGCCCGACCTCCTGCAGTACCTTTACGGCCGCCACGTTAACCGAGTGCGTCAGGGCCTCCCGGTAGGTGATCAGACCCCGGTAGCGGCCGTCGTAATTGCGGGGCGTGTAATTGCCGAAGGTAGTAGGAATGTCGTCCACCACCGAGGCCGGGGCCTTGCCCAGGAATTCGATGGCGGGTCCGTAGTCGATAATAGGCTTAAATGCGGAACCCGGGGGGCGCCCGGGGGGCATGGTGGCCCGGTTGAAGGACCGCTTGTGGGTGTGTTCCCGTCCGCCCACCAGGGCCCTGATGTAGCCCGTGTTGGGCTCCACCGCCGCCACGGCGGCCTGGGGCTGCAGGAGATTGTTGGCGTCGCGTTCGGACTTCGGGAAGTACCGGGCATCGGCCAGGACCTCCTCGGCGGCCTGCTGGAGTTTGGGGTCCAGGGTGGTGTAAACCTTGAGGCCACCCTTAAAGACCGCGGTTTCCCCGTATCTGGCAATCAGTTCCTCGGTTACGTAATCTACAAAGTAGGGATACGGGTAACGGTTGCGGGCGCGCGGGTCCGGGTTGAGGCGCACGGGCGTAGCCCGGGCCGCCTTGTGCTGGGCCGGGGTGATTAAGTTATACTTCAGCATGTTGTCGAGCACCAGATTGCGCCGTTCGAGGGCCGCTTCGGGATTCCGGAAGGGGGAATAAAGGCTGGGTGCCTTGGTGAGACCGGCCAGCAGGGCCGCCTCCGGCAGGTTCAGGTCGCTGACATTCTTGCCGAAGTAGACCTGGGCCGCGGCCTGCACCCCGTAGGCACCTTCGCCGAGGTAGATGCGGTTCAGGTACATCTCCAGGATTTCGTCCTTGGTGAAGCGCCGCTCCACCATAAGGGCCAGCACGACCTCCTGGATCTTGCGCTGCCAGGTCCGTTCCGGCTTGAGGAAGGAGTTCTTGACCAGTTGCTGGGTGATGGTACTGCCGCCCTCCACCACCCGGCCGCCGCGCAGGTTGTTCCACGCGGCCCGGGCAATGGCCCGCAGGTCCACGCCGGGGTGTTCGTAAAAACGCACGTCCTCGATGGCGATGAAGGCGTCACGCACCACCGGCGGTATGCTCTTGAGGGGTACGGACTCGCGGTTTTCGGCCCCGATGCGGGTGATCAGGCGTCCGTCCCGGTCGTAGAGTACGGTGGCCGAGCCGGGGTCCAGGTCCTCCATACTCCAGGCCGGCATCTGGTGGAGGCTGACGACCACCAGCCCCAGGAAGGAAAAGAACCCGAGGACGGCCAACAATATAATCAGCACCAGGAACAGACGCCACAGGCTCAATTTCTTGCGTTTGGGCAAAACTCCAACCTCCCGCGCACCATTATAACACGAAAGGGCTGCCGGCGCCACGGCGCCGGAGGGAAAGAATGCGGTTGGCAATTTCTGTCGACCGCGCGTTACGAAACGAGGAGAGGAATATGGAACCGCTGGCAACACAACTGGACCTCATCAGGCGGGGCGTGGCCGAAATCATCCCCGAGGAAGACCTGGTACGGAAGCTGGAGCGGTCGATCGCCCGCCGCGAACCCCTGCGGGTCAAACTGGGGCTTGACCCCACCGCACCCGACATCCACCTGGGCCACACTGTGGTCCTGCACAAGATGCGGCAGTTTCAGCAACTCGGCCACCAGGTCATCGTCATTTTGGGGGATTTCACGGCCCGCATCGGGGACCCTACGGGGCGCTCCGAAACCCGCAAGCCCTTAAGCCCGGAGGAAATCGAGGCCAACGCGGCCACCTACCGGGAGCAGATCTTTAAGATCCTGGACCCCGAGCGCACCAGGGTGGTGTTCAACAGTCAGTGGCTGGCCCCCCTTACCTTCGCCGACGTCATCGCCCTGGCGGCGAGGTACACCGTGGCCCGCATGCTGGAGCGGGACGACTTCGCGCGGCGCTTCCGTGAGGGTTCACCCATCGGCATCCACGAATTCCTGTACCCCCTCATGCAGGGCTACGATTCGGTGGCCCTGGCGGCCGACGTGGAGTTGGGCGGCACGGACCAGAAGTTCAACCTCCTTGTGGGCCGGGTGCTGCAGAGGGAATACGGGCAGGAGCCCCAGGTGGCCATCACCATGCCCATCCTGGAGGGGCTGGACGGAGTCCAGAAGATGAGCAAGAGCCTTGGCAATTACGTCGGCATCACGGAGCCGCCCGGCGAGATGTACGGCAAGATCATGTCGCTGCCGGACGAACTGATGGTGCGGTACTTTGAATTGGTGACGGCCGTGCCCACGGAGGAGGTCCGCTCCATCGCCGAGGGCCTGGCCACAGGCCGGCTGCACCCCCGCGACGTCAAGATGCGGCTGGCCCGCGAGATAGTCACGGCCTACCATTCCCGGGACGCGGCCGAAAGGGCCGAAGCCGAGTTCGTGCGGGTGTTCCGCCACCACGACCTGCCGGAAGAGGTCCCCGCCTTCAGGGTGGCGCCCGGGCGGGTCTGGCTGCCCAGACTTATGGTAGAGGCCGGGCTGGCCCCCACCACGAGTGAGGCCCGGCGCCTGATCCAGCAGGGAGGAGTGAAGGTCGACGGGATTCCCGTGGCGGACCCGGCGGCGGAAATCGTGCCCGCCGAGGGCATGGTGATTAAGGCCGGAAAGCGGCGCTTCGTGCGCCTGTCATTGGCGCCCTGAGGCACCCCCGCCGCCCCCGCAGTATACAATGTAGGTGCGGTTCAGAATGCTTTGTAGTGTGCGGGGGTCGGGCATGTTCCGGCGGCGCAATCCCCTTCTCCGGCCGGCGGCGCTGGCGCTTTTGTTCCTGATGGGCATGTGCTGGGCCGTGGACCGCCTGCTGGGTGAGACCATTATGGCTGTGGCCGAGGCCACGGCGGTACAGACCGCCACCCGGGTGGTCGAGCAGGCGGTCAAGAACCGGGTGACGGCCGGTGGCGTCGGATACGACGAGTTGGTGCGCATTCACAAGGACGGTGACGGCCGCATCGTCTTGGTACAGGCCAACACCGCGGCCATCAATCGCCTGGCCGCGGAGACGGCCCTCGAGATTGAAGGAGCGCTGGAGGAACTGGGCCGGCAGAGGTTTGCCATACCCTTGGGTCAGACTCTGGGTATCAGGTTACTGGCCTACCTGGGTCCGAACATAAGCGTGCACATCGTACCCGTGGGCACCGTACGGGTCAATTTGCAGGACCGTTTCGAGGAGGCCGGTATCAACCAGACCAGGCACGCCATCTTCGTAGACTTCGACACCATGATCCGTATCGTAGTGCCCTTATACCGGAAAGACACCCATATCGCTACCCGCGTACCCCTTATGGAGAGTATCATCGTCGGCAGTGTACCCCACACTCTGGTACAGTTGCCGGGCGGGTTGTTGGGAGGAGCTTTGCCCAGATAAGTTCCGGAACTTTTTTTCTATTTGCTTGACCAGCGGGCCTGTGGTAAGATAGTTACCGGATACTGAGGTGGAGGGGTTAGGCTTGCTGGTAGAGGAGACCGCCTTGCGGTTGAGCGCCTGGCTGAAGGAGCGCGTCCGGGAAGCGGGTGTGCGGGGGCTGGTTGTGGGCCTGAGCGGCGGGATAGATTCCGCCGTGGTGGCAGGACTGTGCAAGCGGGCGTGTCCCGATTCCACTCTGGGGGTCATCATGCCCTGCTACAGCAACCCCCAGGATGCCAGAGATGCCCGGCTGGCGGCACGC
>DYER01000033.1 GCA_020725605.1 Ammonifex sp.
CCCAGCGGAGGGCAAACCCGGCGAAAGCCGGGGACGCAAAGCCAATCGGGTCTAAAGCGGCTTAAGCCGCCATGACGGCCGGGCTGCAAGCGGGGGTACATTTACAAAGTACCTTGTGGCTTCAAGGGTCCGGACGGACCTTTTTTTGTTGGTTTTGAGGTAAGGACGGCTCGGGGCTTTGGACGAAGCAAACTTTCTTTCGGGCCGGGCGGTTACCCCCGCGGCCGTGGGGGCTGGCCGTTACACAGGTAATCCGCGGGGGTGTGGTCCGATGTACTTCTGTAATTCAAACGAAGGGGCACCGGGCGCGGGTGCCGGAGGGAAGAAAGGGGTTACCTGCGAAGGGCGGGAGATGATACTGGCGCACTACGTGAAGGCGTTGCGCCGGGAAATTGACCGGAAG
Organism: Ammonifex sp.; assembly: GCA_020725605.1. Classification (GTDB taxonomy): domain Bacteria; phylum Bacillota; class Desulfotomaculia; order Desulfotomaculales; family DYER01; genus DYER01. Next base: position 404 of record DYER01000033.1, read on the forward strand.
GAAATCCTCAACGCCGCGGTCCGGGCCCTCTCCGAGGTTTGCGGGGCTTCCGGGATGGCCTTGCTTTCCTGGGAGCAGGCAGGGACGGTGTGCGTTGAGGCTGCGGGAACTTGCGCCGAACTGGCGGGTTGCAGCACCGGGGTGACCCTCCGGGAGGGGGCCTGTCGTCTGCTGGCCGGGGAACAAAAGGGCCCGGCGGCACACCTGTGTGACCGGTGTGCCCTGTTGCCAAATACCGTCAAGAGCGGTGGCCACTTTTGTCTACCCCTGAAAGACCCGGGCGGGAAGTGCGTGTTGCTGGTCTGTTGTGAGACGCCATTGCGCCCCGAGCAAAGCAGGTACTCCTTTCTGGTGGCCGAACTCGCGGCCCTCTCGCTCGAGCGCACGGCCCCGAAGGTCGAAGCCGCCGTGCCCGGCATGCCCCTGCGGGTGGCGGTAAAGGACGCCGCGACCGGCGCGACACTCCTGAAGGTGTGGCCTTGGGAGCAGGACCTGGCCGCGGGTCTGGACGCGGCGTGCGCAATCGTGGTACGCGAGTTCGGGTTGCGGCTGGCCTGGATCGGTCTGGTCGAGCCCCGCCTGAGACAGAGTGTGCCTGTGGCCTGTAACGAGCCCAGCGTACGATACCTGGCAAAGAAGTGGCTGGCCGAATGCGAGGCCTCCCTGGCCGAAGCCACCGGGCCCCTGATATTTCCCGACATCGGCGCCGACGATCGGTGCGTCAATTGGCATCGCCTGGCGGAACTCTTTAATGTGAAATCGTTTGCCGTGTTTCCGGTCACCGCGGGGGCGAAGACCGTTGGCGTACTGGGTGTCGGGGCGGACCGACCCGACGGCCTGCAAACGAAGAGGCAACTTCTGGAAGCCGTGGCCCGGCAGTTGGCGCTGATTCTGGACCGGTACCTGGCGGGCCAGGAGGTGGAAGACGCCTTTCTTTACGTCATCGAGACCCTTGCCAGGGCTGCCGAGGCCAACGAGGAAGATGCCGCGCGCCACATAATGCGGGTGGGGGAATACTCGTACGAACTGGCGCGCGAGCTCGGCCTGCCTGCCCGGGAGGCGAGGGCCATTCGCTATGCGGCCCGTGTCCACGATGTGGGCAAACTCCACGTACCGCCGGAAATCCTGCACAAAGCGGGGCCGTTGACGCCCGCCGAAAGGTCGGAGATGCAGCGGCACACGCTGTACGGGGCGCGCATTCTGGGTGATGCCCCTCGCCTGGCGTTGGCGCGCCAGATTGCGCTGTACCACCACGAATGCTGGGACGGTAGCGGATACCCGTACGGGCTGCGCGGCGAAAAAATTCCCCTACCGGCCCGTATCGTTCACATCGCCGACATCTACGACGCCCTCCGCAGCCACCGTGTGTACAAGGCTCCCATGGATCACGCCACTGCCTGCCGCATTATTCTCACGGGAGACGAAAAGACAAAGCCCACCCACTTTGACCCGGAAATCCTGCGGGCCTTCAGGCGGGTGGAGGGGCGCTTTGCCGAGATTTTCGGGGATTCGGAAGATTGAGCCCAATGGGGTTGCCACCCACCGACCGTTTCACGCGGCCGGTGTAAAGTGTGTGCTGGTCTGAACGAATAGCTTATTAAGGGTGCGCATATGTCTTCAAATTGCCGGCTACAAGACGTTGCCCGCAAGGCCGGCACGGCCGGTGCCGGCGGAAAGCGGGAAGGTCCGGGCCTTTGTAACGGAGGGGTATGGCATGGTATCGGCAGGAGTAAGAACGCCGACCGGGCGTAGGCTGAGACTGCACAGGGTACAAAGCGAGAGCCGTAAAGGGGTAACCGGCGAGCCACCGGATTGGTCTGCCGTGCCGGGGCACAACGGACCGAGGGCTTCTTTCTGGATCCTTCCGCTTATTGCCGGGGCGGTGCTGGCGCTGCTGGTGGCCCTGCTCACGGCCCGTGTGGGTTACGCGGGGACGGTTCTGATCGACGTCTACTACAGCCGGGAGTGGACGACCGCGAACCAGCCGCTTGTTACCGGGGCGGACCTGGGCTACACCACGAAGAATTACGTGCGGCTGGCCGTGTACGCCGCCGAGCCGCTGTCGAGCCTTCGCATAGGCACTCTGTCCCTGCCCGTGGCCACGTTGGACAAGGACTACACCGTTGACGGCGCCGTCTACCGGTACCCGGCAACTGGCAAGGACGCGGTGGCCGTGCTGCGCCCGGGCAAGAATACGGTGACGGTATCGGCCCGCGGAACACGCCTCACCGAAAGTCTGAAGTTTTACGTGACTTACGTCGCAACGCCGGTGCAGGGTGCGGAATACTTCGTGGCCGACCTCGGAGCCGCCCGGCAGGTAACGGCCTTTGACAAGGCCCTGCAGTTTTCCACGCCGGCGGGTACCGTGGTGCTGGACGGTACGGAGCCCGCCGGGGAGCAATGGCTCCGCTGGACCGTCGAGGAGCCTCCCACCGACCTGGACGACCTGCCACCCGGCTTCCGCCCGGTGAGTAAGGTGTTCGGCCTGGAGTTTGCCGACAGCCGTTACAACCTGTCGGCCGAGCCCACCCTGGTGCTTAAGTACGACCCCAGCGTGAGCGCCACTACTGCGGCCCAGATGCTAACGGTGTTTGTCGGGGGCTATTCCGATGATTTCTACGATGCCGAAAATCTGGGTGGGGTTGTGGACACACGCAACGCTGCCATCACCGTGAAACTCGACCGGGACTGCGGTGAAAAATACTACTGCGTCTTCCTGGGTCTCCAGAACTTTGAAGAGTTCCTGAGTGGGAACGAGGACGTGGCCTGGTCGTACGCCTACATCATGCCGCTGTGGGCCAGGGGTATTATGGAGGCGATTCAGAGCAGCGGAAACGTCTGGGGTTATACCGTACCCGGTGGTGGGTATTTCGGGCTGGTGCAGAGCTCGGACGAGAGCGCTTCCGAAGTGCAAGTTAGCCGGGGCGAGTTCACGGTCATGATGGCCAAAGCCATGGGGTACCGGCCGGTGGAAATGAACCCCCTGCGGGACGACGAGTACAGTTTCGAGGACGTGTGCGACGGTGCCTACGCGTACGCCGGTTTCACGAATGATGCCGACCGGCAAAAATACGGTCCTTGGATCGAGACTGCGGCCCGCAACGGCCTGGTGACGGGATTTCCCCCGGTGAGTTCCGGCGAACGCCCTATCTTCGATATGAAGCTCGGACTCGCCCGCGAGCAGGCCGCGGCCATTCTGGCCCGGGCCGCGGGGCTGACCCTGAGTGACGACCGGAACGCGGTGGACACGGCCCTGAGGCGGGCCTTCACCGATTGGGATAAGATTTCTCCGTGGGCCCGGCCCTACGTTCTGGCGGCCTACCGGGCCAAGTACATCGAGGGCGTGCCAGAAACCACGGCCGAGGGCAAGACGACCTATAAGTTCGAGCCGGAACGGGCTCTTACCCGGGCCGAGGCCGCAAAACTAGTCTACTTTGTGGCCAGAAAAAACAAGAAGCTCTAAGCGAGGGGGGCGGGGGCCCGGCTCCGACTTCGTCGGCCTAGAGCCGTGGAAGGCCATCCCATTTCCGCAGGCCCCTGCCGCCTCGGGTCATCGGGGAACGCCTGTAGCCGGCTGCGTAGTATTAAGGTCCGCGTGCCCTACGCGGGCCTTTTCGGCATTTGCGGTAGGTGCGGCGGAGCCGTCCCGGATAGAAAAATCCGTTCTTTCTTGCAGGACTTATTCCATGGGTGTCAAATACGATCCAGGAAAATTTGTGCTCCGGTGTCGAAATTTCCGGGCGTCGTCAAGGGGCGCGAAAGACGGGGTTCGGGTCCGGTAGCCGACGGAGGTCCCGTCGGGTACCGGCAGAATTCCGGTCGGGAGACCGGGACCCGGGCCCGGTAGCAGGGCTTTCGTGGCCCCGGGGGGTCGCGGGTGTTGCCAGCCCGTGGGACAGCAGGGGTTTGGGCCTGGGCGCTCGTCCGGGCGGCACGGGTGCTTGCGGGCTGGTACCGGAGAACTCCGGGGAGGTGGTGGGCGCATGTTCCTGACGGATCTCGGACTGCGGCTGGCCGCGGCCGAGCTGGACGTGGCCGCTTTGCGGCAGCGGGTCATCGCCAACAATGTGGCCAACGTGAACACGCCGGGGTTCAAGAAGAAGGCCGTGCGCTTTGAGGAGTTCCTGTACCGGGTCCTGGAGGAGCGCCGTCTGGGTCTCGTTACCACGGACCCCCGGCACCTGCAGCCGCGCCCGGAGATAAGGCCGCAGGTCGTGACGCCGCCGGCCGTGACCATGCGCGCCGATGGGAACAACGTGGACCTGGAGGAAGAGATGATCACCCTGGTGGCCAATACCCTGGTCTACCAGACCATGGCCCAGGAAGTGGGCAAGCGTCTGGGCCTGCTTTCCTACGTCATCACCGGGGGCATGCGCGCCTGACGGTGGGCCCCGCGGCTCCGGCCCGGGGTGACGGAGAGCTTGCGGGCGGCCCTTCCGTACCGCGCATGGCCGGGCGTCCGACCCCCACCGCGGCCCGCAGAGGGACGGGTGGGACGGGCAACGGGGCGGGTCCCGAGCCTGGCCAGGAGGGGACCGCACGAGGTGGTGTAGTCCCAAGGGCGAGGGCCCCGGCTGCGGCGATGAACCCCGACGGGAGACCGGAGGCGGGAACTTGCCGGTTCGTGGTCGCCCGTTACCACCGTGTAGAATGAATATTTTCATGGGGGAGGCCCTATGACAACCCTGGAAGTCAGCGGCTCGGCACTGACGGCGCACCGCCTGTGGCTGGATCTGATCGCCAACAATATTGCCAACATGACCACGACGCGCACCCCGGAAGGGGGGCCGTACCGGCGGCGCGTACCGGTTTTCGCCCAGCGCCTGAGGGAGGTGCGCGCCGGGGCCACGTTGCGGCGCGAGGAGGCCGGGGTGGCCGTGGCGGCGGTGCTGGCGGACCCGAACCCCCCGCGGCTGGTGTTCGACCCCTCCCACCCCGACGCCGACGCCCGGGGGTACGTGGCCTACCCCAATATCAACATTGTCAACGAGATGGTCGACATGCTGGCGGCCACGCGGGCCTATGAAGCCAGCGCCACGGTCGTGGAGGCGGCCAAGGGCATGGCCCTGCGGGCCCTGGAGATCGGCCGCGGCTAAGTCCGTCCTTGGGCGCGGCAGGCGGTCGTGATAGTCGGGGACCCGCCGGGACCGCGTGACCGCGCCGGGAAGGGGCTGCAGGTTCGGGTAGGGTAGTGGTTCTACCGGCCTGGCATCGCCGGGGCGCGGCGGAGGTCCCGAAGGCGCGGGCCGCCGGAAAGGGGGCGATGATATGCCCGTCAACGCCGTAGGAATGGGGGGCGGTTTGCCGGCGGCGGTCCCGCCGCCCGGCCGGGAGACTCCTTCCTTTGCCGAAACGTTGCGACAGGCGGTGGAGAAACTCAACGAGACCCAACACAAGGCGGACCGCACGCTGGCCCAATTCCTCACCGGAGAGATCCAGGACGTCCACCAGGTGGTCCTGGCCATGGAAGAGGCCCGCCTGGCCATGCAACTGGCCGTGCAGGTCCGCAACAGGATCGTGGAGGCTTATCAGGAGCTTTCCAGGATGCAGATCTGAGAAGAGCGGCGTGATGGCAGATGCTGCGCGACCTGCTGGCCCGGTTGGGGGCGCGGTGGCAGGCCCTGGCCCCCGTGCAAAAGGCGCTGGTCGTGCTGGGGGGCGCCGCCCTGCTGGCCACCTTATTTTACCTCGGCAACCTGGCCTTCGCCCCCAGGTACGTCCCGCTCGTCACCCGCCTGGACCCCGAGACCGCGGGGGCGGTGGTGGACCAGCTGAAGGCCATGAAGGTGCCCTACCGCCTCGCGGACCAGGGGAATACTGTGCTGGTACCGGAGAAACAGGTGTACGAGGCGCGCATGAAGCTGGCCAGTTCCGGGGTTCTGACCGGCGGAGGCAAGGGTTTCGAGCTCTTCGACCAGACCAAACTGGGCGTCACGGACTTCGTGCAGCAGGTGGATTACCAGCGGGCCCTGCAGGAGGAACTGCGGCGCACCATCGTCCAGCTGGAGGAAGTGGAGCAGGCCCGGGTGCACCTGGTGCTGCCCCAGAAGAGCGTTTTTCTGGAGCGCCAGACCCCACCCTCCGCCTCAGTGGTGTTGAAACTGAAGCCGGGCCGGGAATTGCAACCCGAGCAGGTGCGCGGCATTGTCAGTCTGGTGGCGGGCAGCGTGGAGGGGTTGAAGCCGGAGAACGTCCACGTCATCGACACCAGGGGCCGCGTGCTGTTCGAAGAGGCCGGGCCCGAGGGGGCCGTGGCAGGCCAGGCCCTGCGTCAGCAACAGGTCAAGCGCGAGTACGAAAGGGAGCTGGAAAAGCGCATCCAGGCCATGCTGGAACGGGTCCTGGGGCCAGGTAAGGCCGTGGCCATGGTGACGGCCGACCTGGATTTCAGCCAGCAGGAAACCAGGACCGTGACGCCCACTCCGGGGGCCGTGGTGAGCGAGCAAACCGTAACGGAGCGCAGCGAAGGAGGTGCCGGGCCCGGCGGGGTACCGGGAACGGCCACGAATATACCGGGTACTCCCACCTACCCGGCGGGAACGACCGGGGGCGGCGGAACTTACTCCCGCGACGAGACCGTGCGCAACTACCAGGTGGGCACCACGGAACAGAAGACCGTGCAGCCCCCGGGCACGCTGCGCCGCCTGTCCGCGGCGGTGGTGGTGGACGGCAACCCGGACCCGGTGCAGGAGCAGAGGATCCGGGACGTGGTGGCCGGGGCTATCGGGTTTGACGCCAACCGGGGCGACCAGATTACGGTTTCGGGCATGACCTTCGACACCAGCCTCCAGAGGCAGATGGAGGAGGAGGCAGCGCAGGCCGAGGCCGCGCGCCGGGAAAGGGAGCGCCGGCAGCTGATGCTGGCGGCCGCGGGGGCCGGGGCCTTTCTGGTGGTGCTCTTGCTGGCCCTGCTGGTGCGCTTTATCAGGGCGCGGCGGCGGGCCACGGAAGAGGAAGCGGAAGAGGAAATTATCACGCCGGTGAGGGTCGAGGAACTAGCCCGGGTGCAGGAAGAGGAGCGACCGCCCGAGGTGGACGCCAAGCAACAGAGCCTCCGCGACCTGGCCCGCGAGAAACCGGAAGAGGTGGCCGAGATCATCCGCGTGTGGCTGGCCGAGGAATAAGGGGGAAGTATCATGCTGCAGCCACAACCCGGAAAGCTCACCGGCCTGCAAAAGGCGGCCATCCTGCTCATCGCCCTTGGTTCGGACCTCTCCGCCAAGGTGCTCAAGCAGAACTTTTACGACGAGGACATCGAGCGGCTGACCTACACCATCAGCAACATGGACCGGGTCAAACCCGAGATCAGGGACACGGTACTGGACGAGTTCAACCAGCTGCGCATGGCGCGGCAGTACCTGATCCAGGGCGGACTGAAATATGCCCGGGAACTACTGGAAAAGACTGTGGGGCAGCGTAAGGCGGAGGAGATCATCAAGCGCCTCATGTCCGCGGCCAAGATCCTGCCCTTCGCCTCCCTGCGGAAGACGGACCCGCGGCACCTCATGAACTTCATACGGGACGAGCACCCCCAGACCATCGCCCTGGTCCTGGCCTACCTGGAGCCGGAGCAGGCCTCCATGATACTGTCGTCCCTCCCGCCCGAACTCCAGCGGGACGTGGCGAAACGCATCGCCACCATGGACCGCACCACCCCGGAGGTGGTGCAGGAGGTGGAGCGGGTGCTGGAGCGCAAGCTCTCCGCGATACTGCAGGAGGACCAGACCCAGGTGGGGGGCGTGAACACCCTGGTCAACATCCTCAACATGGTCACCAGGAGTACCGAAAAGGCCATCCTTGAGGGGCTCGAGGCCGAGGATCCGATGCTGGCCGAAGAGGTGCGCAAGCGGATGTTCGTCTTTGAGGACATCGTCAAGCTGGACGACCTCTCCATTCAGCGCGTCCTGCGGGAGGTGCAGTCCAAGGACCTGGCCCTGGCCATGCGGGGCGCCAACGAAGAGGTGCGGGAGCGCATCTTCAGGAACATGTCCAAGCGGGCCTCGGATATGTTGCGGGAGGAACTCCAGTACATGGGGCCGGTGCGCCTGCGCGATGTGGAGGAGGCCCAGCAGCGCATTGTTAAGATCATCCGCAACCTCGAGGAGAGCGGCGAGATCGTAATCTCGCGGGGTGGCGAGGATGCCGTCCTTATTTAAGCCCCTCAAGGGCGACCAGGTGGTGGAGCGTAACACCGAGGTGCTGGCGGTGCGCCGACCGGCAGGCACCAGGGTCGCCGCGCCGCGTACACCTGCCGAAGTCGTAGCCGCCGCGTACGCCGAGGCAGAAGCCATCCTCTCTGGTGCGCGGGGCGAGGCCAGGGAGCTGAAGGAGAAGGCCCGGCAGGAGGGCTTCGCGGAGGGGCACCGGCAGGGCCTGGAGGCCGCGCGGCGGGAGACCGAGGAGCTGCGCGCCCAGGCCCGCCAGATGCTGGCCGAGGCCGAGGCCGTGCGGCGGGAGAACCTGGAGCGCCTAACTGAGGAGGTAATCGACCTGGCCCTGGACATTGCGGCCCGGGTGGTGGCGCGCCAGATCGCGGTGGACCGGGAAACCGTGCTGGGTATTGCGAGGGAGGCCCTGCAACTGGTCAAGGACCGGGAACGCATCAACCTCTACGCCCATCCGTCCGAGGTGCCGCTGCTGCGAAAGAACCAGCAGGAACTGCTGGCCCTTTTGCCCGAGCGCACGGTGTTGAGCATCGTTCCGGACCCGCAGGTCCACCCCGGGGAGTGCCGGGTGGAGACCGAACGGGGCGTGGTGGACGCCGGCCTGGCGGCACGCTTTGAGGCCGTGGCCCGGGCCCTGAGGGGCGCCGGAGAGGCGGATTGATTCTTCTGCGTGGCGGCCCGGAAGTGGGCCTCCACCGGAGGGAGGAAAGGAATGTGGGAAGCCCGGTCGTGGACGTGGCGGCATTGCGGCGCAGGCTTGCACGGGCCGAGGTGCTGCGCGTGGTGGGGCAGGTCAGCGAGGTGGTGGGTCTCACCATCACGGCCCAGGGCGTGGCCGCGTCCATCGGCGAGGTCTGCGATATTTACGTGCCGGGACGTCCGAGACCGGTGGAGGCCGAGGTGGTCGGGTTTCGCGGTGGGGCCTCGTTGCTCATGCCCCTCGGGGAACTGCAGGGTGTGCATCCCGGGTGCCGGGTGGTACCGCGGGGCAGGCCCCTGACCGTGAAGGTGGGGCCGGGGATCCTGGGGCGGGTACTGGACGGTCTGGGCCGGCCCCTGGACGAGGGTCCGCCCGTGGAGGGTGTCGACTACCCGGTGGTGAACCGGGCCCCCAATCCCCTGCGGCGCCGGCGTATCGACCGGGTGCTGGCCACCGGCGTGCGGGCCATCGACGGGCTTATTCCTTGCGGCCTGGGACAGCGCATGGGCATCTTTGCCGGTAGTGGCGTGGGTAAGAGCATGCTGCTGGGTATGGTCGCCCGCTACAGCTCGGCCGACGTGAACGTCATCGCCCTGGTGGGCGAGCGGGGCCGGGAGGTGCTGGAGTTCATCGAGACGGACCTGGGCCCGCAAGGATTGCGGCGCTCCGTGGTGGTGGCTGCCACCTCGGACCGGCCGGCCCTGGTGCGCCTCAAAGGGGCCCTGGTGGCCACGTCCGTGGCCGAGTACTTTCGGGACGAGGGCAAGCACGTGCTCCTGCTCATGGATTCGGTGACGCGGCTGGCCATGGCCCAGCGGGAGGTGGGCCTGGCCGTGGGTGAACCCCCGGCCACCAAGGGCTACACCCCCTCGGTCTTCGCGCTGCTGCCCGGTCTCCTGGAGCGCTCGGGCATGGGCGAGCGGGGTTCCATTACGGCCTTCTACACCGTGCTGGTGGAAGGGGACGACCTGAACGAGCCCATTGCGGACGCGGTGCGGGGCATACTGGACGGACACATCGTGTTATCCCGGGCCCTGGCGGCGCGCAACCACTATCCTGCCATCGACGTCCTGCAGAGCGTGAGCCGGCTGGTGCCCGACATCACCACCCCTGAGCATCAGAGGCAGGCGGGTCTGATACGGGAGTGGCTGGCGACCTACCGCGATGCCGAGGACCTGATCAACATCGGGGCCTACGTCACGGGCAGCAATCCGAGGATCGACACGGCGGTGCGCCTCTACGAGCCCATTATGGAATTCCTGCGGCAGCACTACACCGAGTTTACGCCCTTCGAGGAGACCATGGCCCGGCTGGCGGACCTGACGAGCGAGGGAAGGTGAGGACCGTTGCCCTTCCGATTTCGCCTGGAGCGGGTGCTGCGGTTCAGGGAGGAAAAGGAGCGCGGGACGCGCCTGGAGGTATCCCTGCGGGAAGAGGACCGGCGCCGGGCCCTGGAAGAGCTGGGGGCCGCGGATGCACTGCTGCGGCAGAGCTGGGAGACCGGCTGGAGTGACGCCGCGGAGGCGTGCCATCTGATCCAGTACCGGGATTTTCTGCTTCGCCTCCGGACGGAACGCGCGGCGGCCCTGGAAGCCGCGGAAGAAAGGCTGGACGCGGCCCGTGAGCGTTTGCTCACCGCGCGCCGGGAGCGCCTCGTTCTGGAGCGCCTGCGGGAGCGGCACCGCGCCGCTTACCTTGCCGAGGAGGCGGCGCGGGAGGTAAAGGTACTGGACGAGCTTGGCACCTATACCTATTTCCAGAACAGGGAAAGGAGGTGACAACGGTTGCATCTGGTGCAAGTAGCCGGTCGGACGCCGGCGGCGCAAGCGTGGGACGCGCACGCGCGGGCGGGCGCCGGGGGTGAGTTCGCCGCGCTGCTGGACCTCTGGCTGGCCGCGGTACTTGCGGCCGGGGGGTCCGTCCCCCAGGGAGTGGCATGCGACGGAGTGCCGGCGCCAGCCGAAGGCGGGTTGCACGCCGGCACGGCGGCGGGCGTACGCCGGCATCCGGACCCTGAGGCGGGGAACGGGCGCCCGGTGCGGGGGTCCCAGGACTCCGAAACCGGGACCGTGGACCCATGGGATGGACCGGGAGGGGTGTCGTGGGGCTGGCCCTTTACTGACGCCGCCGCGTACCCGTCGAGCCCCGGCGTAAAGGGTCCTGTTTCCCGGGTCGGGGGCTCCGCGCCCGCCCGCGATGACCCCTTCCCTGAAACGGACTGCGGGCATTTGGAGTGCCTCGTCCGGCCTGCGCACGAGGTGTTCCTGGCTGCCGAGGCGACGCCACCGTGTGCCGTGGTGCTGGTAGCCGGTTCGAAAGTTGAGGGCGTGCAGGCCGCGGCCGGCTTCCGGGCTTCGCAGCCGCCGCCGGGACCCTTCTCGGCCGTGCCGGCGGTGGAGGGCTGCGCGGAAGACCCCGGTCCGGCTTCCGGGGGCGGGAGTCGGGGGACCGTGGTGGCGGGCCGGCCGGCGGAAAGGTCCGGGGGGGTACCCGTGGAGGGCGTCCGGGCGCCGCAGGCTCTATCGGGTACCGGGCAGCCGGAGGGACACCCGGGGACGGTACCTCCCGCTGGAGTGTCGGCAACAGAGGACCTGGCCACGTGGGGGCCGGGCCACGTCCGGGAAGGGGCGGTACCTGCGGGTACCACGCGTTCTGCCCCGGTGGGCCGGACCGGCGGACCTTGCGAGGGGCCGGTGGCCGTTTCCACCGCGGCGGGAAGCACGGCGGAGGACCGGGCCGCGCCCAAGCCCGAAGGAAGGGAAATGTGGCGCCGGCCGCCGGAAGACGGGGGAAATCCGGAACGGGCCTCTGTTCCGGCCGCGGACCCGTTGGGGTTGGGGCCGCAGGGTGGTTCTGCTTCCGCCCGACCGGGAAAGCTGGCCCCGCCCGTGGAGCCCGCAGATGCGGGGAACCGGTCGCATACGCCGGCACCGGGCTTGACCCCGGGTGAGGGCCGGGATGCGGGTGCCGGGTTCAGGGCCGCGGGAGAAGCTCCCCCGGCCGAAGGCGGGAAGACGGCTTTGCAAGGAGAACGAGGCCATACGGGGTGCGTTGGTTGCCGCCCTGCTTCCCCGGCCGAAGCCGGTAAGCTTGCGGTGCGGGCGGCACTGGCGCCCGGAGACGCGATGGTGGGCACGCCCGGGGAAGGCGTCCCGGGGCCGCAGACGGTGCAGCGGGTACAGGATTCCAGGTCACGGTATGGGCCGGGTCCGGGCGAGGGCGCCGATGCCGCGGCCGCCGCGACGCCGGAAGGCGGCGATGCCGCAGGCGCGGCCACGCAGGCAGAGGCCCGGCAGCGCGACGGCGGATCCGGCCCCGTACCGGAATGGCGGGGCACGGCCTTCGAACCACCGGCGGCCCGCGAAACCCCGGTGCGTGGCACGGATCTGACACCCACGGGTACCGTGGTCCCCAGGGAGGCCGAGGACGGTACTGCGGTCGCCGCGGCGGGCCCGCTGCGGGTCATGCACGAGGGGCATCATCCGCGGGAGGCCGAAAGGGTGCCGCCCGGCGTGGTGCCGGAGCGCGTGCTGGCCGCGGTGCGGCATCTGGCGCAGACCGGGGAGGGGCAGGTACGCCTGGAACTGGAACTGGACCCGCCCGGTCTGGGCCGGCTGGTGGTGCGCCTGGCTTGGGACGACGGGGTTCTGCGGGCCGACTTCCTGGTGGCCAACCACCAGGCGCGCCAGGCCGTGGAGGCCTTCCTGCCGCGCCTGCGGGAGAACCTGGCCGGACTTGTGACCCTGGCCGAAACGGGGGTATGGGTGTACCCCGACACCACGGCCTCGGGCTGGTGGCAGCCCGCGCGGCACCACCAGGAGCCTTTGCCGGGTGCGGCCGTGCCGGTACCCGAAAGGGAGGCCGAGCCCGTGTTCTGGGGCCGGCCCCACGGTGGCGTACTTGATTGCCTGATTTGAGGAAGGCGCCGAAGGAGGTTGGTAAGGTGAACGCCGTACAGGGTATCACGGGAGAGCCTTCGTCCCCGGCGGGGAATAGTGCCGGCGACTGGCGGCCGGACAAGACCGCGTTCCTGAAACTGCTGGCCGCGCAGCTGCAGTACCAGAATCCCATGGAGCCCATCAAGAACGAGGAATTCCTCACCCAGATGGTGCAGTTCACCATCCTGGAGCAGCTCCAGGAGATGTCGGACCGGCTGACCCGCGTGTGGCGGCTGGAGGGCCTGCAGCAGGGGGCGATGCTATTGGGCCGGCGGGTGACGGTGACCGGAGCCGACGGGGAGGTCGTGGCAGGTCCGGTGGAGAAGGTGGTGCTGAGCGAGGAGGGCGTGAGTCTGGTGGTTCAGGGGCGGTCCTTTGACCTGGAGCAGGTCAGAGAGGTTCTCCCGTCCTGAGGAGGGAGCGCATGGATGCCACGAGAATAGGTGAAACGGCGAGAACGCCGGCGGCGCCGGCGGCCAGGACCGGGAGTTCCCGGGCCGCGGGACCTTCCTTTGGCGAGGTCCTGCAGCGGGAGGTCGCACGGGTGAGGTTCAGCGCCCACGCGGCGCGGCGCATGGAAGAGCGCCGCATCAGCCTGGGTGAGGCGGACCTGGCCCGGCTTTCCCGGGCCGTGGAGATGGCGGCCGCCAAGGGTTGCCGGGAGGCCCTGATCCTGATGGACCGCCTGGCGCTGGTGGCCAACGTCCGGAACAAAACCGTCGTGACGGCCATGCCGGCGGCGGACTGGCAGAACCACGTGTTTACAAATATCGACGGTGCGGTCATCGTGAGATGAGCGGCCGGCCCGTGCCGGAGGCCGACGGTCGCGGAACGACCGAGGCGACCGCCGCACCGGATTCCGAAGGGAGGTAATCTCCGTGATCCGTTCTCTGTACTCCGGAGTGTCGGGCATGCGGAACCACCAGATCCGCATGGATGTCATCGGCAACAACATCGCCAACGTCAACACCACGGCCTTTAAACTGGCTCGCGTCAATTTTTACGACGTGTTGAGCCAGACCATCCGCTGGACGTCCCTCGCCCCTACCGGGGTGGGGGTGACCAACCCGTCCCAGATCGGCCTCGGCATTGCCGTCGCGGCCATCGACAATACCTTCACCCAGGGCGGCCTGGTGACAACGGGCCGGGTGACGGACCTGGCCATTCAGGGCAACGGTTTCTTCGTGGTGAAGGACGTGAGCGATCCGGACGAGACCAAGCACAAGATTTACTACACCCGCGACGGATCCTTCTACTTCAATAAAGACGGCTATCTAACGAACACCCTGGGCTTCCACGTGCTGGACGTCAACGGGCAGGACATCCAGCTGGACACCACGGACCCCGCCAACAAGATCAACACCCTGAGCATCAGCCGTGAGGGCATCATCACCGGGACGCGTTCGGACGGCAGCCCCATCATCTTCAGCAACGGCGAGAGTAAGGTACAGATCGGGCTGGTCTATTTCAGCAATCCCGAAAGTCTCATGAAGGAAGGCCAGAATCTGTATTCGCCCTCGGTAACCACCGAGGGGGCGACGGACGAAGCGGGTATGCCCCTCGAACCGCAGCAGATTATGCAGAACAAGATCGGCGCCGCCGGCACCGATGGCCGGGGCACCATCGAGTCCGGCAGCCTGGAGATGTCCAACGTGGACCTCACCACGGAGTTCGCCAACATGATTATCACCCAGCGGGGCTACCAGGCCAACGCCCGGGTCATAACTACCTCGGACCAGATGCTGGGGGAACTCATCGATCTTAAGCGTTAAGGTGGATACGTTTGGCCGAAGAAAGAGTAGACCGGGACAAAGGTAAGAAAGGCAAAAAGGAAAAAAAGCCGGGGGTGCCGGGAAGGCGTAAAAAACTTCTGCTCCTGGTCGCGCTCCTGCTGGTGGTGGGCGGGGCGGGAGCAGGTACCTACTTTTTTCTGGGACACCGGACTCCGGCGGCGGAGCAAGGGGAGCGGAAGCCGCCGAAGCAATCCGAGTCGTCAAAACTGGCGACCAGGGACCTCAAGGACTTTACCGTCAACCTGGCCGACACCGAGGCCAACCGGTACCTGCGGGTGAGCATCGTCGTTGAGTACCAGGAAAGCAAAGAGCTGGAACAGGAACTGGAACGCAAGCAGACCGTCATCCGCGATGCCATCATTGCCTTCCTGCGCACCAAGACCGTGGCCAGCATCAGGGACCCCGCCGGCACCGAGAAGCTAAAAGCGGATCTGCTGGAAATCGTCAACCGTCACCTGGAAAAGGGAGAGGTCAGGCGGGTGTACTTCACCGAGTTTCTCATCCAGTGAGGGGGGTTGCGGGTGACCGAAGAAGAGATCCGGGAGTTTCTGGCCGGTCTGGAGGACGGACCCGTGCCCATCAAGAAGGTCCGCTTCCCGCCGCTGGATGCGACTGCCGCGGAGCAGGACCTCCGGACCAGTTTGCACCACCTGGAAAACGTGTCCGTCACCGTGACGGCCGAACTCGGGCAGGGGCAGATCACGGTTCGGGATTTCCTAAAGCTGAAGGAGGGCACCATCATTCGGCTGGATCGCGTGACGGGCGACTATCTGGATGTGCTGGTGAACGATCAGGTTGTCGCCAAGGGCGAGGTGCTGATCCTCAACGACGTCTTCGCCGTGCGCATCCACACCGTGCATCCGCCCCCCTGGCTGGGGGCCGGGGAGGAAATACCGTGAGCGATCTCTTCTGGGCTGCCGTGCGCCTGGCCGTGGCCCTACCCATAGTGCTCTTGCTGGCCGTGGTGACGGTGCGCTGGGGCGTGCGTCGGGCCTGGGGGGCGGGCGGGGGCCGCCGCATACGCGTCGTCGAGCAGGTACCCCTGGGCCGCGGGACCGGCCTCACCCTGGTGGCCGTGGGGCGGCGGTACTACCTGCTGGTTTGGGGGGAGCGGGGGGCCGAGGTGGTGGCCACTTTCGATACCCTGCCTGAAGAGGTGGGGGCGCCGGAACCGGCACCGGTGGATGCGACGCTGGCGTGGTTGGTGGAGCGCTGGCAAAGGCTCCGTTCCAGGTGCGCCGGGCGGGAGGGCCATGAGGGTAAGTACGGTGGGTAGGTCCCGGCCTGGGGTCGGGATGGGGAAGGGCCGGTGGGTCCGGGCCGGGTGGGCCGCGGCGGCGTTGGTGCTGTTGCTCGCCGGGCCGGCCTCGCAGGCCGCGGCCCAACCCCTGCCCGCGGTGGACATACGGGTGCTGCCCGCGGGCACGCCCGCCCAGGTGGTCGACAGCGTCAAGCTGCTGCTCTTGCTTACGTTTCTGGCCCTGGTGCCGGCCTTCGTCCTCACCATGACCTCCTTCACGCGTATCGTGGTGGTGCTGTCCCTGCTCCGCTCGGCCCTGGGTACCCAGGCCACGCCGCCCAACCAGGTGCTGATCGGCCTGGCCCTGTTTCTCACGGTCTTCGTCATGGCGCCCGTGTACCGCGAAATCGACGCCCGTGCCCTGCGGCCCTTTCTGGCCAACCAGATCTCGGTGGAGCAGGCCCAGGAACTGGGCGCGGCTCCCCTGCGGGAGTTCATGCTTCGCCAGACGAGGGAGAAGGACCTGGCCCTGTTCGTGAACCTGGCGCGGCTACCCACCCCCACCGAGGCCGGCAGCCTTCCGCTCTCGGTGGTCATCCCGGCCTTCATCATCAGCGAACTCAAGACGGCCTTTCAGATCGGCTTTATCCTGTACCTGCCCTTTCTGGTCATCGACATGGTGGTGGCGAGCACACTGATGTCCATGGGCATGTTCATGTTGCCGCCCGTGATGATCTCGCTGCCCTTCAAACTGCTCCTTTTCGTGCTCGTAGACGGGTGGTATCTGGTGGTCAAATCCCTGGTGGAGAGCTTCCGGTAATGGGGGGGTAGGCGTGACCCAAACCCTGGCCTTGAGTCTGGCCCGGGAGGCCATCCTGATGGTGCTGCTGCTGGCCGGGCCGTCCCTGGTGGTGGCCATGGTGGTGGGGCTGGCCATCAGCGTTTTCCAGGCCACCACGCAGATCCAGGACCAGATGATCGCCTTCGTGCCCCGAATTATCGCGGTTTTCGTTACCCTGGCCGTGACGGCCGGGTGGCTGGGCAACATCCTGCTGAACTTCGCGGCCCGGCTTTTCGAACAAATTCCGGCCCTCGTGCGGTGAAGGGAACGGAACGGAGTTGTGGGACTTCGGGCGTCTGGCCGTTTTTTTACTTGTGCTTTTGCGGATGACGGGATTCGCCGTCACCGCACCCTGGCTGGGTTTGCGGGCCGTACCGGGACCGGTGCGGGTGGGCCTGGGTTTCGCGCTGGCGGTCATGGTCTACCCTGGTGTTACTGCGCCACCGGTGGACCTGGCCGCGGGTGTATGGCCCCTGGCCCTGGCCGCGGCCGCCGAGGTGGCCACAGGCCTGGCCATGGGCCTCATATGCGCCCTGGCTTTAAACGCCTTACGCCTGGCCGGTCACCTGATGGACCTGCAGATGGGTTACGCTTTGGCCGAACTTTTCGATCCCGTCTTCGGGACGCGCGGCACAATCCTGAGCGAGTTTCTTTACCTGCTGGGCCTGGTGTGCGTCCTGGGAACGGACGTGCACCATCAGGCGATCCTGGGGCTGGCCCGCAGCTTCGAGTTCGTGCCGGTGGCGGCCGCCGGCGTGCAGGGCGGGCTGGTGGAACTGGTGGTGCGCAGCTTTGCCGGCATGTTCCTGATGGCGGTGCAGATTGCGGCCCCGCTGCTGGCGGTGCTGATCGTGGTGGACCTGGTGCTGGGCTTCCTCACCCGCACCGTGCCCCAGATCAACGTCTTCATCCTGGGTTTTCCGGTAAAGGTGGCGGTGGGCATCCTGATGGTGGCCCTGCTGCTCCCTGTGCTGGGCGGCCTGCTGGGCCGCCTGGGGGCCCAGATGCTGAGGGATTTTGACACCCTGTTGCGGGTGTTGGGCTGATGGCCAGGCACGATCCGGCGCAGGACAAAACCGAACAACCCACACCACGGCGCCTGCAGGAGGCGCGGCGGCGGGGGCACGTGGCCCGCAGCGCGGACCTCACCGGCGCCTTAAGCCTGCTGGCCGTACTGGCCTTTTTCTACGCCGTGAAGGACCGCCTTTTCTGGGACCTGGAAAGGTTCCTGAAGTGGTATCTGCAGGGATTCGTGACCACCGAGGTGAACTTTGAAAACGCGGGGCACCTCCTGCTGGCTTCCGCGGTTTACCTGGCCCGGGTGGTGGGGCCCCTGTTGCTGGTGGCGGCCGTCGTGGCCGCGCTGGTCAACCTCGTGCAGGTGGGCTTCGTCTTCGCCCCTCACCAGCTGCGGCCGGATTTCGAGCGCCTCAATCCCCTCGCCGGGCTTTCGCGCTTGCTCAGCACCCGTAGCCTGGTGGAGCTGGGCAAGGCCTGCTTCAAGTTCGGCGTGATCGGGGCCGTGGTGTACCTGGTGTTGCGGGCCGAGCTGCACCAGTTCTTCCTCCTCTCTTACATGGCGCCGGGGCCGGCCTTTCTGGCCGCGGGCCGTGTGGTACTGAAGGTGGCCGCCTGGGCCGGGCTTGCCTACCTGGTGCTGGGCCTGTTAGACTATCTCTACCAGCGCCACGAATACATGCGCACCATGCGCATGACCCGCTTCGAATTGAAGGAAGAATTGCGCCAGACCGAGGGCGACCCCCTGGTGCGCGCCCGGCAGCGGGAGCGGCAGCGGCAGATCGCCCTGAACAGGATCCGCCAGGAGGTGCCGCGGGCCACGGTGGTCATCACCAACCCTGTGCACCTGGCCGTGGCCCTGCGCTACGTGGCGGAAATGCCGGCCCCGCGCGTGGTGGCCAAGGGGGCCGGGTTCCTGGCCGAGCAGATACGGCTTCTCGCGGCGCGGCACAACGTGCCCGTGGTGGAGAATCCCGAGCTGGCTCGCTTCCTGTTCTACCGGGTGGACGTGGGCCGGGAGATCCCCCGGGAACTGTACCAGGCGGTGGCCGAAATCCTGGCCGCGGTGTACCGCCTGTCGGGACGGGCCGCGGGCGCCTGAGGCGTTTTTGCGGCCGGAGGAAGGATCTGCCGCACCTTTGTCCTAAATCTTATAGAGCGGGGTTTTGCGAATCATGGCCAGACCGGCGACCGCAGTAAGGGAACGTGTCAGATTGCATACCGACCTGATTGTGGCCGGTATGGTGCTGGCCACGGTCCTGCTCATCGTGGTGCCCATTCCGCCGGTGTTGCTGGACCTGCTGCTCATCCTGAGCATCACCGCCGGCATGCTCACCCTGCTCATCACCCTTTTCACAACCGAGGCTTTACAGTTCTCGGTGTTCCCCACCTGGCTCCTGGTGGCCACCCTGTTCCGCCTGGCCCTGAACATCGCCTCCACCCGGCTGATCCTGACCACGGCCTCGGCCGGCAAGGTCATTCCGGCCTTCGGCGAGTTCGTGGTGGCGGGCTCCTACGTGGTGGGCGCGGTGGTCTTCCTCATCATCACCGTGGTCCAGTTCGTGGTCATCACCAACGGCGCGGGCCGGGTGGCCGAGGTGGCGGCCCGCTTCACTCTGGACGCCATGCCGGGCAAGCAGATGAGCATCGACGCGGACTTCAACGCCGGGCTCATCACCGAGGCCGAGGCCCGGGAGCGGCGCCGGCGCCTGCAGCGCGAGGCCGACTTCTTCGGGGCCATGGACGGCGCCAGCAAGTTCGTGCGCGGCGATGCCATCGCCGGCCTGATCA
>DYER01000034.1 GCA_020725605.1 Ammonifex sp.
CTCCCTTTTGATCCAGCGAACGGTCTCGATGACGCGGTCCGAGTGCCCGTGGGCCGTGTCCACCACGATCACGTCGCACTTGGCCCGCACCAGGGCCGCCACCCGGTCCACCACTTCCGGAGAGGTACCCACCGCCGCGGCCACCAGCAGCCGGCCCCGTTCGTCCTTGGCGGCGTTGGGATACTTGTGGGCCTTCTCGATGTCCTTGATGGTGATGAGGCCGCGGAGGTTGTAATCGTCGTCCACGATGGGCAGCTTCTCGATCTTGTATTTTTGCAGGATTTTCTTTGCCTCTTCCAGGGTGGTGCCCACCGGCGCGGTGATGAGGTTCTCGCGGGTCATGACCTCCCGCACCGGCCGGTCGTAATCGGTCTCGAACCTGATGTCGCGGTTGGTGATAATGCCCACCAGCTTGCCCCGGTCCGTGATGGGAATGCCCGAAATGCGGTAGCGCTCCATGAGAACCAGGGCCTCGCGGACGCTGCTGTCGGGCGAGAGGTAAATCGGGTCCCAGATGATACCGTGCTCGGACCTCTTCACGCGGTCCACCTCCAGGGCCTGGCGCTCGATGGACATGTTGCGGTGGATGACTCCGATGCCCCCCTCGCGGGCCATAGCGATGGCCATGCGCGACTCGGTGACGGTATCCATGGCGGCGCTCATGATGGGAATGTTGAGCCGGACGGTCTTCGTCAGATTGGTGCTGGTATCGACCTCCTGGGGCAGCACGTTGGAGGCCGCGGGCACTATGAGCACGTCGTCGAAGGTCAGTCCCAGACGCGCGAACTTTTCGGGATACAACTTTACCCTCCCCCTCAGGTGATCCGGCTTGAGGTATTATAACATACCGGCCCCGGTTTTGATAGCACCTCGGGCCTGACCCGCGGTACCCGCGAATCCCCCCGGGACCCGACGCGACCCACGCCTGCCTCCGCTTTATAAATCGGCAACGTCTATGCCAACATATACCAAATATGGTGGAACCAACTACTACAATCCTGAATACCCTGTTACTGACAATCGCCGGAAGGGGGGGTAAAGGGTGGCCGACGTAGTGGAGAACCTCAAGGACAGCGTTTTCAAAGCCAGGGCGGACGCCAACATTTTTGCCATTATTGTCGGGATGATCCTCATCGCGATCGGCGCTTTTCTGGTCTTCACGGGACAGCCGCTGATCGGTACCATCATCGGGATCATCGGGGTGGTCGTACTCCTCTTCTAGGGGGAGAGGGGGCCGACGGGTCGCGGGGCTGCACTCCGGTGCAGCCCTTCTCTCTTGGGCTAGGGTTGCCTGTGGGGTGCCAGTTGCAGCAAAGACGATACCAACTGGCGAAGCAACCCCGCCTGCTCCGGCGGCAGCAACTCGTCGGCGGCCTTCAGACCGGTGGCGAGCAGTTGCAGAAGCTCTTCGCGGGCCCCGCCGGAACCCCGCGCCGCAAGGCTAACTTTGTCCAGAATCTCCTCCCACCGCACCTCGGAATCCGCCTGCGACACCGTATCCACCCCCCTTTTCCCCTAACGTATGCCGTAACTCTGTTTTTGGCAACAGCGGCACCCTTCTCGTAGGAAACCCATATTATCTTAACAAAAGGAGGAATGACCATGGCAGGCTCCGTGGTTTCTCATCTAACCGAAGCGGTCAACCGGCTCATGGAAAAAACGGATCAACTGCAGCAGGCAAGGGCCTGGGACGCCGAACAAGTGGCGCGTCTGGTCGCCACCTTTGAACGCCTTACCGAGCTGGTGGCCCACATGGAATGGCAGCAGAAGGTCGAGTCGCGACTGGCCGAAAAGCTGGAAAACCTCGTGGCGCGGCTGGACCGGGTTCTGGAGGAGCAGGCGGGGGCCGGACAGTTGGAAACGGAAGGAGAGGTCACGAAAAGTTTCGAGCGCATCATCAAAGTGGTCAAGGTGGTCGGGCAGGTCATCGAAATCGTTGCCGGTAGCATGGAGGTGACCTTTAACGCCGTCAACAAGGCAATTCGAGAACACAGGCTGGCCGGGTCCCCCGAGACGGGAAAACCCGCGGAAACCGGTACCCCGGACCTCACGTCCGTCCTGCGGCCGCTGAACGAATTGGTCAAAAGTCTGGTCGAGGGCTACGCCTCTTCCGGCCGGACCAAGGAGCCCCCGCCGCCCGGGAACGGTCCTTCCGCTTGGGACGAGGAAGAGGCGCTCGCGGCACGACCCTGAGCAAGGAGAGGGATTGATCCATGAACGGCTTGTGGCCTCCCGGGCCGGGGTACACCTCCGGCGAGAAAATCGTGCTATTCAGGACCCCAGGGGCCGTGCGCGGGAACCTAGTCCGTCCCCATTTGTGGCACCTGCTCCGGCGCCTGGGCGCCCAGGACATACGCCCCCTTCCCCTCGTCAACGGCGTCGTGTGCGCCCTGCCTTCCCAGGTCCGGGCCCGGGCCGCCGAAATGGCCGCGCACCCCGAGGTGGCGGCCGTGGAGGATAACCTCCCGGTCAGGCTATTTCCCGTCTTCCGCGACGACCTGGGCCCGAGACTGGTCCCCTACCGGGCCGGGGCCCTGAAACGACCGGCAACAGAGGGTCGCCAGATCATTCCGTGGGGCGTGGCCCGCATCGGGGCCCACCTGGTCTGGCCGCAGTCCCGCGGCGCGGGCGTAAAGGTGGCCCTCATCGACACCGGCGTCGATCCCTCCCATCCCGACCTCGCTGCCAACCTGCGCGGAGGGATCAACCTCATCAATCCCCGACTACCCGCCAACGACGACCACGGTCACGGTACCCACGTGGCGGGGACCGTTGCCGCGGTCGACAACGCCGCCGGGGTGGTAGGGGTGGCCCCCGGCGCCCACCTGTACGCGGTGAAGGCCCTGGACCGGTGGGGGCGGGGAACCCTGGCCGGCGTCATCGGAGCCCTGGATTGGTGTGTGGAACACGGTATGGACGTAATCAACATGAGCTTCGGGGTCGACGCGCCCAGCCCGGCGCTGCACGCGGCCATTACAAGGACGGTCCAGGCGGGATGTACGGTCGTGGCCGCCGCGGGCAACGACGGGCGTCGGCGGTCGGTGGACTATCCGGCCGCCTACGCCGAGGTCATAGCCGTGGCGGCCGTCGACGAGCACGACCAGTTGGCCGGCTTCAGCAGTCGCGGCCCCGAGGTCAAGGTAGCCGCCCCGGGAACCAAAACCCTCTCCACCGCGCCCGACAATAGTTACGTGCGCCTGAGCGGCACTTCGATGGCGGCGGCCCACGTGAGCGGGGCCGTGGCCCTGCTGCTCGGCCTGCTCAAACAGGCCGACCCCCGGACCGTCCTGCAACGCCTCGTGCGCGGCGCCGAGGTGCTGCCCGGTTTGAGTTCGGAGGAACAGGGGGCCGGTCTGGTGCGGATTGACCGTACCTTACACGCCGCCCAACGAAACGAATGATTTACCGGAATCTCGGGGCGAAGACCCTGGCCGGTTCCAGCTCCCCGTGTGCGGGTTAACCTTTAAGCCCAGGGTTTCCACGCCCGGCAAGGGCTCGTCTCCCGTGCGGAAAGCCCGCGCGGGGCTAGCGCACCCAGGCCGGGGCAGGGGTGCGGCAGTCTTCCAGGTGGCTGCAGTCGTTGAACAGGACCAGGACACCCCGGTCCACGTCATAGAACTCCAGGATGTTCAGGGCCCCGTTGTCCTGCCGCAGCCGCCAGAACTGGTTGAGGTCCATGCCCAGGATATACCCTACCAGGGCCCTGATGACGCCGCCGTGGGAGACCACCAGGACCTGCTGGCCCGCGTGGCGCCGGACGATGTCGCGCAAGGCGCCCCAGCTCCTCGCCACCACGTCGGCGTAGCTCTCGCCCTCGGGCAAGCGGGTGGTAAGGGGCCGGCGCCACCATTCGTCGTACAGGGGGCCGAAGATCCTGACGATTTCCTCCCGCGTGAGCCCTTCCCAGGCGCCGAAGTTGATCTCTTTCAGGGCGGCAACGCGCACCACCTCCAGGCCATGGGGGGCCGCGATGATTTCGGCTGTTTCGGCGGCCCGCACCAGGCTGCTGGCGTACACGGCGTGATAACGCTGGCCTGCAAGACGCCGGCTCAACCGGCGGGCCTGCTCCCGTCCCCGGTCGCTCAGCGGGACGTCGGTGTGTCCCTGGTAGCGCGACTCCGCGTTCCACATGGTTTCCCCGTGTCTGACCAGATAGACGCGGCAGACCAAGGCTCACCCCTCCCAACCAAAAAAGCCCAGCCTTCGCGGCTGGGCAGGCTCACATTTTACGTATTCCCCGCCGGTCCGCCGCCCACCAGTTCCTTGACGCGGGCCACGAGTTCGTCGACCAGGTGGGGCAAGGGCTCCGGTTTCCTGAGGCCCACGAGTTCCACTTCCTGCCTGGTGAGCGGTAGCAGGACCTTGCGCGCCGGGCTGTCGTGAAGGGCCTCGGCCATGCGGGGCGTCACCTCCCCCAGCATGGCGTGGGGGAAGAGAATCCCGATGGGTCCCACGATGATGTCCACGCGGGACGCGTTGTAGACCACCGCGCTCTCGCCGGTGGCCCCCTCGTTGGCGCCGGCCCGCAGCATGCCCGCGGTGGCCACGGCGTTGGTGCCCAGCGCCAGTATCTCCACGTCTTCGGGTAGGGCCCGGCGCAGCTTTTCGGTGATGTGGCGACCGATGCCCCCGCCCTGTCCGTCCACCACTGCTATCCGCATAAAAGGGCCCCGGCGCCTATTATAGCACAGTCACGAAACTGCGGCTACCCCCACCTCCATCGAAACAGCGGGTCTATTGTCTGTTTTTGTCTCTACTAACACCCTATGGATAAATTTGTGGGTAACTGCCTACTCCTTTCCCGCAAAACGCGAAAGATAGTACTGCAGTCGGGCCTCCAGTTCCATAATCTGCCGGTTCTTCTGCAACAGGTACTGGGCATACCGGTGGTTGTTCCGGTGCAAACGCCTGTTTTCCTTCTCCAAACGCGCCAGGAACAGGGCCCGGTCGCGTTCCAATCTTTCGATGAGGCTCATGAGCACCCGCCGGCTGAGCCGCAACTGCTCGACCTTCTCCTCCAGTTCCCGCACCCTCCGGGCCAGGTACTGCGGGTCGTACACGCGCCACCACCCTCCGGAAAGTCTTTGGTTTAATAGATATGAGCCGGCGGGGTCGGGTAGAAATCTACCGCCGGGCCAGGGAGCGCAATCGCTCCACCACCTCGCGGCCCACCACGGCGGCACCCAGACGCCTGTAAATCCGGTGCCCGGGGCCGTGGTAGTCGGAGCCCCCCGTGGCCACCAGTCCGTGGCGCTCCGCCAGCCGCCGGCAGAACTCCGTGGCCCCGGGGTCGTGGCCCGGGTGGTAGGCCTCGATGCCGCAGAGCCCCGCCCGAAGCAGCGGCCCCAGGGCCGCTCCGCCCGGAACCAGCCCGGCGTGGGCCAGCACTGGCGCGCCGCCGGCCTCCTTAATGAGCGCCACGGCCTCCGCGGGGGCGTATTTCGCGCGGGGCACATACGCCGGGCGGCCCTGATTGAGGTAGCGCTCGAAGGCCTCCTCTTCCGAGGCCACCCAGCCGCCGGCCACCAGCGCCCGTGCCAGGTGCGGGCGGGCCGGCACGCCGTTGCCGGCCACGGCCAGCACGTCTTCCAGGCTCACCCGCACCCCCAGGCGCCGCAAGAGCTCCACCATGCGGGCCATGCGCGCGTGCCTGGCCCGCCTCAAGAAGGCCAGACGCTCCAGCAGTATTTCGCTGCCAAAATCTATAAAGTATCCCAGGATGTGTATTTCGATACCCCGGTCTTCGGTGTTGATCTCGATGCCCGGCACGACTTCGACACCCCACGCCTTTCCGGCGGACAGCGCGGGGGCCACGCCCTCCACGGTGTCGTGGTCCGTGACGGCCAGCCCGCTCAATCCCAGGGCCGCGGCCTCGGCCACCACCTCGGCCGGGGTACGGGTGCCGTCCGAGGCCGTAGTGTGTACGTGCAGGTCGAACAAGGCCCGGACCTCCTAACCCAGCACCCGGGCCAGCACCCGCAGGTAGTTGCCGCCCAGGATCTTCCTAACGCTCTCCTCGTCGTAGCCGCGCGCCACCAGGCCCCGGGTGAAGTTCACCAGGCGACTCGCGTCCTCCAGGTCCCGCACCGGGACCGCGGTACCGTCGAAATCCGAGCCCAGGCCCAGGTGGTCCACGCCCACCAGCCCCGCCACATGGTCCACGTGGTCCAGCAGGTCTTCCAGGGTGGCCGGGACGCGGGAGGTGACGAAGTGGGGCACGAAACTCAGCCCCAGAACGCCGCCGTTCCGGGCCAGAGCCCTGATCTGATCGTCGGACAGATTCCGGGGGTGGGGGCACAGCCGCCGGCAGTTGGCGTGGGACACGATCACGGGCGCCGAGGACACCTCCAGCACGTCCCAGAAACCCCTTTCGGCAATGTGGGCCAGGTCCACGAGCATGCCCAAACGGTTCATCTCCCTGACCACCGAGACGCCGAAAGCGGTCAGACCGCCGCCCGTACGTCCCTCGTTCACGCCGTCGGCCAGCTCGTTGCGGTGGTTCCAGGTGAGGGTCAGGCTGCGCACGCCGAGGCGATAAAAGGCCCGCAGGACCCCCAGGCTGCCGCCCAGGGCCTCCCCACCCTCGATGGCCAGGACCGCGGCCGGGCGGTCCGCCGCCAGGGCCTCCTCTACGTCCCGGTAGGAACGCGCCAGGACCAGCTCCGGGTTGGCCTCCAGTTCCCGAAAGAAGAGGTCCAGCAACTCCAGCACGTGGACCGTGGCCCGGGCGCGCTGCGCGGGCGGCACGAAAAGGGCAAAAAACTGTACCCTGATGCCGCCGCGGCGCATCCTGGGCAGGTCCAGGTGTCCCGTACGGGCCTCCTGGCCCAGGCGGCGGCCCTGCGCCTCCAGCACCGAAAGCGTGTCGCAGTGTCCGTCCACCACGGGACTGGCACGGTGCAGGTCTTCCGCACGGTCCAATCTGCCACCCCCCGGTGAAAATAATACGGGGCGAGAGTCTTTTTAGAATCTCGCCCCGAGGGATTGCCGCACCCGTCAGCGGGGTTCTACGATCAACTTGATGGCCGTCCTTTCCTCCCCGTCGATTACGATATCGGTAAAGGCCGGTATGCAAATGAGATCCATTCCGCTCGGCGCTACAAATCCTCGTGCAATCGCTATTGCCTTCACTGCCTGGTTGATGGCGCCGGCCCCGATGGCCTGCAGTTCTGCGGTTCCCCGCTCGCGCAGCACTCCCGCCAGGGCCCCCGCCACCGAATTGGGGTTGGACCTTGCTGAAACCTTTAGCACATCCATAATTCGAAACCTCCTTCGCAAGTGTGAATTGTGCCTGTTTCTTGTTAGTCCAATATATTCGGCACCGGCGGCAGAATTCCTTGTGGATGGGTTACAAAAAAATCACACTATTCGTTTTCCGCCACCCTGGCTATTGCCACCGCCTTGCCGCTAGCCGGGTCCACGTCCACCACCACGGCGTTCAACTGGAACCCCCCGCTGGCCACCTCAAAACGGCTGGGCAACTGGGTGAGGAAACGTTCCACGATGATCTCTTTCTTCATACCGATGATGGAATCGCGCGGTCCGGTCATGCCCACATCCGTGATGTAGGCCGTGCCGCCGGGCAGCACCCGCTCGTCCGCGGTCTGCACGTGGGTGTGGGTCCCGATTACCGCCGAAACCCGACCGTCCAGGTACCAGGCCAGGGCCGCCTTTTCCGAGGTAGCCTCGGCGTGAAAGTCCACCACTATCACCCGTACGTCCTTCCCCAGGCCCTGGAGAAGTTCGTCGGCGCAGCGAAAGGGACAGTCCACCGCGCCCACAAAGACCCGCCCCATGAGGTTCAGCACCGCCACCCGGACCCGGTCCCGGGTCTCGAAAACCCCCAGGCCCCTGCCGGGGGTGCCGGGGGGGTAGTTCGCGGGGCGGAGGACCCGCGGCTCCCGGTCGATGAACTGCATGACCTCCTTCTTCTGCCATACGTGGTTGCCCGTGGTCAGCACGTCCACACCGCAGGCCAGCAGTTCATCCACCACCTTCCTGGTGATGCCCATGCCCCCCGCGGCGTTCTCTGCGTTGGCCAGGGTAAAGTCCACGCCGAGCCGGCGCACCAGGCCCGGCAATAGCTCCTTAACCGCCCGTCGGCCCGGCCGCCCCACGATGTCCCCCACCACGAGTACCCGCAAAATCCCGTCCTCCCGGCACGCCGGCCTATCTGGCGTAGTCCACCACCCGGGTCTCGCGGATGACCACCACTTTGACCTGGCCCGGGTACTCCAGTTCCTTTTCCACCTTCCTGGCGATCTCGCGGCTCAGCCTCACGGCCCCCGGATCGTCCACCTTGTCGGGCTTCACCATAATGCGGATCTCCCGGCCGGCCTGAATGGCGTAGGCCTTTTCCACACCCTCGAAGGAATTGGCAATTTCTTCTAATTTTTGCAACCTCTTGATATACGCCTCCAGGGTCTCGCGCCTGGCCCCGGGCCGGGCCGCGCTGATGGCGTCCGCGGCCTGTACCAGGGCCGCCTCCAGGGTCCTGGGCTCCTCGTCCCCGTGGTGCGCGGCAATGGCGTGCAGCACCTCGGGGCTTTCCTCGTACTTCCGCGCCAGTTCCACGCCGATGGCCACGTGCGGGCCCTCCACCTCGTGGTCCACCGCCTTGCCCACGTCGTGCAGCAGGCCCGCCCGCTTGGCCAGCTTGACGTCGGCCCCCAATTCCCCGGCCATGAGCCCCGCCAGGTGGGCCACCTCGATGGAATGCTTCAGCACGTTCTGGCCGTAGGAGCTGCGGAACTTGAGGCGCCCGATCAGCCGGAGCAACTCCGGGTGTATCCCGTGCACCCCCACCTCGAAGGCCGCCTGCTCGCCGGCCTCCCGGATCTGCTGCTCCACCTCTTTGCGCGCCTTCTCCACGGTTTCTTCGATGCGCGCCGGGTGGATGCGCCCGTCGGCCACCAGCCGTTCCAGGGCCAGGCGCGCTATTTCCCGGCGCACCGGATCGAACCCGGAGACAATGACGGCCTCCGGCGTATCGTCGATGATGAGGTCCACCCCGGTCAGCGTTTCGAAGGCCCGGATGTTGCGGCCCTCGCGGCCTATGATGCGGCCTTTCATCTCGTCGTTGGGCAGGGGTATCACCGAAACCGTAGATTCGGCCACGTGGTCTGCCGCGCAGCGCTGGATGGCCTGGGCTATAATGTCCCTGGCCCGCCGCTCCGCCTCTTCGCGGGCCCGGGCCTCGCTCTCCTTAATCATCAGCGCCACTTCGTGCTGGATCTCCTGTTCCACCTGACTGAGGAGGAGCTGCCGGGCCTCTTCGGTACTCAGCCCCGACAGGCGCTCCAGCTCCATCCTCTGCTTCCGGCAGAGTTCCTCCAGTTCGGCCCGCGCCGCTTCCACCTGTGCCTCCTTCTTGCTGAGGATTTCCTCCTTCCGTTCCAGGGCTTCTATTTTCCGGTCCAGGGTTTCCTCTTTTTGCACCAGCCGCCGCTCCAGACGCTGGAGTTCGTTGCGGCGGTCGCGGTGTTCCTTTTCGAATTCGTGGCGTAACTTCAGTATTTCTTCCTTGGCCTCCAGTACCGCCTCGCGTTTCCTGGCCTCCGCCGCCTTCTCGGCCTCCGCTATGATCTGACGGGCCTGCAGGCCCGCGGCACGATTGCGCCGCTCGACGAGGAACTTGCGGCCGAGAAAACCGGCGGCCAGAGCCGCCAGGACCAGTACAAGGACCAAGGGAACAGGAACGGGCACGCTACCACCTCCCCGAGCCTTCGAGAATCTCAGCCCTCTCCCGTTCGCCACGGCTTGACACGTACCCGGTAGCCGGTCACCGTGGGGAGGCGGCAGTTAGCAACACGCTATTCTTCTTCGGTGGTCGTACTGGCCGTTTCCTCCAAAACCGGCAGACGGGCCCCTTCGGCCAGCAGGATCTGCCTCACCCGCTGCTCGATCTGCCGGGCCAGCTCGGGATGCTCTTTCAGATATTCCCGGGCATTTTCGCGTCCTTGTCCCAGGCGCTCTTCTCCGAAGGAGTACCAGGTTCCGCTCCTCTGGATCACGTTGGTGCTAACTGCCAGGTCAAGCAGACTTCCTTCCCGTGAAATACCCTGGCCGTACAGAAGTTCCAATTCGGCCTGGCGGAAGGGTGGCGCCACCTTGTTCTTGACTACCCGTACCCTGATCCGGCTGCCGACCGCCTCGCCGCCCTGCTTGAGGTCCTCTTTCTTGCGCACCTCGAGCCGGACCGAGGCGTAAAACTTCAAAGCCCGCCCCCCGGGCGTAATCTCGGGGTTGCCAAAGGTAACCCCCACCCTCTCGCGCAACTGGTTGATAAAGATCGCCGTGGTGCGCGACTTGGCGATCACGCCGGTCAGCCGGCGCAGGGCCCTGGACATCAGCCGGGCCTGCAAACCCACGTGGGCCTCGTCCATTTCCCCCGCAAGTTCGGCGCTCGGAGCCAGGGCGGCCACGCTGTCCACCACGATCACGTCCATGGCCCCGCTCTTCACCAGCGCCTCGGCGATCTCCAGGGCCTGCTCGCCCGTGTCGGGCTGCGAGACCAGCAGGTTGTCCACGTCCACGCCCAGCCGTGCCGCATAGAGGGGGTCCAGGGCGTGCTCCGCGTCTATGAAGGCGGCCATACCCCCGGCCTTCTGGGCCTCGGCCACGATGTGCAGGGCCACCGTGGTCTTGCCGGAGGATTCCGGGCCGAAGATTTCTACCACGCGCCCCCGCGGCACGCCACCCACCCCCAGGGCCACGTCCAGGGCCAGGGCCCCGGTGGGGATCACCTCGACGCCGAGCCTCGCCGAGGCCTCGCCCAGGCGCATGATGGCCCCCTTGCCAAACCGGCGCTCTATCTGCTCCAGCATCGTCTGCAAAGCCTTTTCCCGGTCCACCCGCTTTCCCCCCGTCCCTAGCGGTAAAGTACGATCTCCTTCAGCTCCCGGCGTCCGGGCCGCGGCTCGGTCTCACGCGCGGGGTAGCCCAGCGGGATGATGGCCACCGGACGCAAAGTCACCGGCAAATCGAGGCAGGCACACACCCGCTCCTCGTCGAAGGCCCCCACCCAGCAGGCGCCCAGGCCCAGGGCCTGCGCGGCCAGCAGGATGTTCTGGACCGCTGCCGCGGTGTCTTGCAGGCAGTAGAGGGTGCGGCCCCGCGTCCCGTAGATGCGCGCCGAGCGCTCGGGTTCGGCGCAGACCACGATACATACCGGGGCTTCGGCCACAAAGCCCTGGCGCAGCGCGGCCGCGGCCAGCTCACGCTTGAGGCGCGCTTCGGTGACCACGTAAAAGAACCAGGGCTGCAGGTTACCGGCGGAAGGGGCCCAGCGGGCTGCATCCAGCAACCGGTCTACGGTTTCCCGGTCTACGGGGTCGGGCCGGTAATGGCGCACGGAGCGCCGCCGCCGGATTACCTCCAGTATCGCTTCGGCGGACATCGGCTTCACCCACCAAATAATTTTCCCAGGGAACCACTGGCAGATACCTTTTCTAGAACTCCAGGTCCCTGACGCGCCGCGGGTCCACTTCTTCCAGGGCCGCCAGTTCCTCGGCCGTGGGCGGCGGCGTCACCGGCGTGCCGGCGTCCACCTCCACCGCGAAACCGGTGCGTTCCCTTACCTCTGCGGGCGAACTGTAGGGATGGATACTCTCGACCCTGAGGGCACCCCGGTCCATCACGAAGGTGCACAGGGGCGTGAAGACCCGCTCCACGCGGCCGCGGATGGTGGCGAAGTCTACCTGTTCCACCAGGGTGCGCGGATCGTGGCGCGTGCGCCAGACGAGCACCCGCCGCACCAGGGGAGCCAAGAAGGCACCGCCCGCTCCGCCGGGCAGGCGCACCTTGGGCCGGTCGTAGTCGCCGATCACACTCATGTTCAGCCGGCCGCGGCGGTCCACCTGCACCCCGCTCAGGAAGGCCGTGTCCACACGGCCCCGCGCCGCCAGGTCGAAAACGTCGGCCAGGGAGAAAAGGGCCGCCGCCCCGCGGGAGAGTCGCGGGTCTACCGTGGACTCCGGCAGTTCAACGGGGTGCGGGTCCACGCCGGCGGCGATGTTGAGGTACACCAGGTTCGGCGCGTGCAACTTCCTGGCCAGTAGCACGGCCACCATGGGCACGGGCGAGGCCAGCCCGTGGAAAACCACCTCGCGGTCGCGCAGGGCCCTGGCTATGGCGACCACCATCATGGTGGCACGGTCGGTCAAGCCCCTCACTCCCCCGTTTTCCATCTCAGGTCCTCCCGAATCCGGCGTGCCGGCAACCCGGAAACCGGCCCGGGGCCGGAACCTACCCGGCGCCGACGTGCCGGCTGACGAACTCCCGAAAACCTTCGTCGTCGGCCGCGGCCTTGAGGTAGGCCAGCAGGTAGTCCCTGTCGTAATCGTATGTGGTGCCACAACTGCACGGCCGTGCGCCCTGCGGCGCCTCGACCACGGCGGCCACCAGGAAGCCCGGCAGGTCCGTGCGGTCCGGCGCGGCCCGGAAACTGTCCCGGTCCACCAGTCGTTCCGCCGTGACCAGTACCCGTGCCGCGGCCCGCGCCAGCAGCAGGTCCTCGTACCTGGCCCCGTGGATGCGGACGTTGCCGTCGGCGTCGGCTTCGTGGACGTGTAAGATCGCCCAGTCCAGGGGCAGGGCCCGCACGGCCGCGTACTCCTGCCCGGTGAAGGGGTCGCGCACCCTCCCGATGTGTCCCCTGGCGGCCAGGTCCGACTCCAGTACGCCGGCCAGGGGCATGAAGGAAACGCCCTGGGCTGCGGCCCGCAGCCCAGCGATCACGCTCGGTCAGGTGTGCTCCTCCAGCGCGATCTCCTGCCGCTCTATCGCTTTGCGAAAACGCGGGGCCAGGCCGTAGTTCTCAAAACCCACGTAGGCGGCCACCACCCTGGCCACGCAACCCGTACCGCACAGCAGGTCGATATCATAGGCCCCGGCCGTTTTGACCAGGGTCAGGTTACGCTTCCGCTGCCGCACCAGTTCGTGGACCACGGCGCAGGGGACACGGTGAAAGGTATTGCCCCCCAAACCGATGACGGCTCCGTCGGGGATTTCACGGACGGCTTCGGCCAAAGTGACGACCTTCATCTCATCCCCCCTCGGCTGGAGAAAAGATTAGATGCCGGGGAGCTATTCTCCTGCCGCCGGACCACTTTTTGCGGGGTTTGATGCCGAGCGAGATCCTACCACCTGCCGCCGGGCCACGTAAAAATGGCGCCGGCCGGCGGGGGTTGCGGGACGGAAGGAAAAGTCTTCGTAGCACCCGAGGACTTCCAGTCCGGCCCCGGTCAGAAGCCCACAAACCACTTCAGGGGGATAGGCACGCTCCCGGTGCTCTTCGACGAAGGTGTGGCCCGAAAGGACCCCCGTAAGCCGCAGGGTCCACAGCCGCGCGGACGGGTCGTAGTGTCCCACCCACTCCAGCCGCAGGTCCGGCTCTTCCAGCACGCCGGCGCCGGGGGCGATCCCGGCCAGCCAGGTCAGGGCGTTGAAGTCGCACACGAACAGCCCGCCCGGAACGAGGTGCCGGCATACGCGTCGGAAGGTGCGCAGCAGGTCTTCCTCGGTGAGCAGGTAGTTCATCCCGTCGTGAAAGCAGGTGATCAGGTCGGCGGGCGAGGGCAACTCCAGCCGGCGCATGTCCTGACACGAGAACCCAACCGTCAGCCCCGCCGCTTCGGCCCTGGCCCGCGCCACGGCCAGCATCTCCGGCGAGAGGTCCACGCCCGTCACCGCATAGCCCCGGCGTGCCAGGGGAAGGGTGGTGCTCCCCGTCCCGCAGGCCAGGTCCACCACCCTCCGCGGGCGCCAGCCGACCCGGTCCAAGATCTTTTCCGTATAGTCGGCCCAGGCCTCGAAGTCGACCCCGGCCGTCAGCCGGTCGTAAACCGCCGCCAGGCCCCGGTAGCTCCCGGGCTCCGCCACCATATCAGCTCCGCCGCCCCGGCACGCGGTCCGCGCCGTGACCGCCGCCAACGTCTCCTCCCTAAAGGGTACCCGACTACCGGAAGCGGGTCCGGAACGGCGCCGCCGGCCGCCCGCCCCGCATACCTCGCGGGCCCGAATCGGCAACGCCCGTATGGGCTGGCGGTCACCGGCCCAGACTGCGCAAAATGTCCGCCAGAACGGCCTTAATTTCCTGGTCCCCGTTGATGTTCTTTAACAGTCCCCGTTGCTCGTAGTATTCGATCAGAGGACGCGTCTGGGCTTCGTAGACGTCCAGGCGATTGGCCACCGTGGTCTCGGTGTCGTCGCTCCGCTGGTAGAGCTCACCGCCGCACTGGTCGCACTTGCCCTCTTCCTTGGGCTTGTTAAACCAGATATTATAATTGGCCCCGCAGTTGCGACACACGCGGCGTCCGGTCAGGCGCTGCATGAGCCTCTCCCGCGGCACGGCCACGTTGATCACCGCGTCGAGATCCATCTTCAGCTCCCGCAGGGTCTGGTCCAGCGCTTCGGCCTGGGCCACGGTGCGGGGAAACCCGTCCAGCAAAAACCCCTTGCCGCAGTCGGGTTTGCTCAGGCGCTCACGAACCATACCCACCACGACCTCGTCCGGCACCAGTTCCCCCCGGTCCATGTACTCCTTGGCCTTTTTCCCCAAGGGCGTACCCTCCTTTACCGCGGCCCGGAACATGTCCCCTGTGGAAATATGGGGAATGGCCAGCTCCTTGGTCAATACTTCGGCCTGGGTGCCCTTGCCCGCACCAGGGGGCCCCATAATCAAGAGATTCACCGCGATCCCTCCCGGCCAAGTGAAAATTAGAACCAGTTAATTATACCATACGAACCCGTCTCACGCACCCCCCATTCGTGCCTTTCCCCCCTGATCCACGCCTTATATCCAGGGACGGGGTCGGCAACCCGGCCCTGGCCCCGGGCACGCTGGCCTTCAAGGACCCCGGTTAAAACTCTCCCCGGACCCGATCGGCACCGTCCCGACGCCACGGCCCCTTTCCCTCGTGTGCGTGGCCCCCGACGTCCCCGGGGCGCGCCGCAAGAGGGTTGACGCCGGCCCGGTTTTCCGCTATAATGACTCTTGCATGCGGGATGTGGCGCAGTTTGGCGAGCGCGCTTGCCTTGGGAGCAAGAGGTCGGGGGTTCAAATCCCCCCATCCCGACCAGGTCCGGTACCGGTCGGGAGGGTCGGCACCGGGAAAAGTGGAGGGGTACCCAAGCGGCCAAAGGGGGCAGACTGTAAATCTGCTGGCGCAGCCTTCGCTGGTTCGAATCCAGCCCCCTCCACCACACTTTGGGGCGTAGCCAAGCGGTAAGGCAGCGGGCTTTGGACCCGC
>DYER01000035.1 GCA_020725605.1 Ammonifex sp.
GGTTGCCGGGTTTCATCGGGCCAGTCCCTCCACCACTCTTGATAAGAGTCCAGGTGAATATGCAGTTAACCGTAAAGAAAGTCTAGCACGTTTCACCAGGGCTGTCAACAGGAATTTGGACCACAAAACTACTTGGTCGGGGGGGGCCGGGAACATGTTATAATGAGCACAAGCTATTGTTCTAAAAATCACAACGAAGGAGGCAGCGGACCCGTCCGATAACGGCCCTCCCAACGGGGGCCGTTCTTACGGCCGGCGCACCCGGGGAAAAGTTTGCCGGGTGGTAGGGAAACACGGGGCACACCATCTTATGGCATTCCGCGTATCATATACCATTGAAAAATTGCTTTGAGGAGGGGAACCGATGCCAACGGAGGACCGGGAAGCGAAAAAGGCGATGGCATACGAGGGCTACTGGCCGGGGATGCGGGTAGGCGAGGCCTACGTGCCCATTCAGGAGTTCGGGGACCGGTACCCGCCGGCCGAGGCCCTGGAAAAGGGGACCCTGTTCGTGGAGCTTTACCGGCCCTACGACGAGCGTCGCCGTTACCGCAATTGAGACCTTCGGGAGGTGCGCTTATGCGCGACATGGACGCCGAAAGGCTCCGCATGTTGCACGAGATCCAGGAAGCGGAGTTCACGGCCCTGGAGTTGCAGCTTTTCCTGGACACCCATCCGGACCACATGGGAGCCTTACATGAATTCAATCAGGCGGCGGAGCGCCTGGCCCACGCCCGCCGCAGGTACGAGGAGCGCTACGGGCCCCTGCTGAGTTACGGGTTCTCCATGAGCAGGCATCCCTGGCAGTGGGTGGACGAACCCTGGCCCTGGGAAATTGAATATCCACCGAGGAAGGACAGATAACCATGTGGGTATATGAGAAAAAACTGCAATATCCGGTGCGTGTCTGCAAGCCAGACGTGCAAATGGCCAGGTATCTGCTGACGCAATACGGGGGCCCCAACGGAGAGCTGGCCGCCGCCGTCAGGTACCTCAATCAGCGTTACACCATGCCCACCGGGCGGGCCAAGGGCGTGCTCACGGACATCGGAACCGAGGAACTGGCCCACCTGGAGATTATCGCCACCATGGTATACAAGCTCATCGACGGGGTATCGGCCGAGGAGATGCGCAAAGCCGGCCTCGGGGACCACTACGCCACCTTTGACGGGGACCTGTTCCCGAAGGACGCCGCGGGTGTGCCCTTTACCACCGCCTACATCGCCGCCGTGGGCGATCCCGTGGCCAACCTCCACGAAAACATGGCCGCCGAAGAAAAGGCCCGCGCCACCTACGAGAACCTGATCCGGCTCACCGACGACCCCTGCCTCAAGGACGGCCTGCGCTTCCTGCGCGAGCGCGAGGTGGTCCACTTCCAGCGCTTCGGCGAGACCCTGATGCACGTGAAGGACCACCTCAATTCGAAAAAGCATTTCTGAGCGGTGCTGGCGCCGCGGCGCCCTTCACGCGGCCGTTGTGCCGGCGGACATCTTTTGTGCGCCACCCGGGGAATTGACATCGCCTGCCCCCGCAGATTCGGGGCGGGGCTGGGGGCGAGGGGACATCTGCACCGGTTGAGAGGTGACGGGCTGGGCCTTGTACACCCCGGGGGCACGATCCTCAGAATCCAAGGAAGGGCCCCCGGCGAATCCCAGCCGGCAGGCCAGGGCTGCCCGGTGGCCCTTGCCCCCTTCGTGACCCACGGGACCCATACGGGCGCCGGCGGTACGGCCCCGCAGGGCTCAGTCCACCCAGTCGATGGCATGGCAGGGCGGTACCAGTCCGGCCGCGGCCCCGCGCGCGAGCAGGGCCCCCACGGCGCGCCGGCCCTCCGGTCCCAGGCCGAGGGTCCACCGGTTCACGTACATGCCGACGAACCGCGTTACCTCGTCCACGTCGAGCCCGCGCGCGTAATCACGGGCGTAACGTACTCCCTCCTCGCGGTGCTCCAGGGCGTACCTGATGGCCTCACGGAGCAGCCCGGCGATGGCCCGCGCCCGATCCTGGTGCCGCCGGTGCAGCACGTTACCACCCAGGGGCAGGGGCAGCCCGGTCTCGCCGCGCCACCACTCTCCCAGATCGATGATTTTCTTCAGACCTTCCCGCCGGTAGGTGAGCTGTCCCTCGTGGATCAGGAGCCCGGCCGCCACCTCGCCCGCGCGGACGGCTTCGGCGATGCGGTCGAAGGGCACGACCCGGGTCTTCACGTCCGGACGCCAGAGCCTGAGCACCAGGCAGGCGGTGGTCAGCTCGCCGGGCACGGCCACCTCGGCCGGGTCCGCGCCCTCGGGAAAGTCCTCCCGCACGACCACCAGGGGGCCGTAGCCGTCGCCCACGCTGGCCCCGCAGGAGAGCAGGAGGTATTTGTCCGCCACGTAAGGGTAGGCGTGAAAGGAAAGGGCCGAGATGTCGTACGTGCCGGCCATGGCGGCCCGGTTGAGGGTTTCAATGTCGGCCAACACGTGGGTAAAGGAATAGCCTTGGGCGTCGATGAGGCCCTGCGCCAGGGGCCAGAACATAAACGCGTCGTCGGCGTCCGGGCTGTGGGCCAGGGTAAGGTGCACGCTTCCACGCTCCTTCGAGGGGGAATTTTGCCGCCGGAAAGCTGCCCTGTTTTGGCACAGTAGGTTGGCAAAATTCCCCGTCGTTCGACGGGGAATTTTGCCTTCGGAAGGCTATCCTGCTATTGGTACCAGCGAAGCTGGCAAAATTTCCCGTCGTTTTCTCAAAACGTACGGAGGATCCGGTACTGGGTGGTGCGCTGGGCGGGCGTGAATCCGGCGTCTTTGATAATATGGATGATTTCCTCCACCGGAATCCGGTGGCAGGTCCCGGCGGCGCGCACCACGTTTTCCTCCATCATGGTGCCCCCCAGGTCGTCGGCCCCGAAAAACAGGGCCACCTGCGCCACTTTGGGTCCCTGCGTGACCCAGGAGGCCTGGATGTGGGGCACGTTGTCGAGCATCAGGCGGGCCACGGCGAGCACCCGCAGGTACTCCACGGCCCCGGCCTTCTCGCCCCCCAGGCCCGTGCGGTGGGGCTGGTAGCTCCAGGGGATGAAGGCCGTGAAGCCGCCGGTTTCGTCCTGCAGCTCCCGGATGCGGGCCATGTGCCGGACCCTTTCCGCCGGCGTCTCCAGGCTGCCGAACATCATGGTGGCGGTGGAGCGCAGACCCAGCCGGTGGGCGGTGCGCATGACCTCCAGCCATTGGTCCGCGGTTATCTTGCGCGGGCTGATGAGGCGCCGCACCCGGTCCACCAGTATCTCCGCGCCCCCGCCCGGCAGGGAGTCGAGGCCCGCCTCCTTGAGCCGCCTAAGGGTATCGGCCACCGAGAGGCCCGAGTTCGCGGCCAGGTGGACCACCTCGGGGGGCGAGAGGGAATGGATCTCCACGTCGAATCGCTCCTTGATGGCGCGGAACATGCCGGTAATGTAGGACAGGTCGATGTCGGGGTGCAGTCCTCCCTGGATGAGCACCTGGGTGCCGCCCGCCGCGACCAGTTCCTCCACCTTGCGGAGCACCTCGTCGTAGGTCAGGAGGTAGGCGTCCCCGGCGTCCCGGCTGCGGTGGAACGCGCAGAACCGGCAGGCGCAGATACAGACGTTGGTGTAGTTGATGTTGCGGTCTCCGACGAAGGTTACGACGGGGTCCGGGTTCAGGCGCCACCTCGCCTCCAGCGCCGCCCGGCCCAGGGCCAGGAAATCCGCCTCGCACAGCAGGGCCACGCCCTCCTCCTCGGTCAAACGTTGGCCCTGGGCCGCACGGGCCAGCACCTCATCGAGTGTGCGCACGTTCCTCCCCCCAAACCACGAGTTCCACCGGTCTCGCGATCAGGCCGCTCTTGAAGGCGTACTCGTAAAAGAGGAGCAGCGCCCTCTGATATGAGGGATCGAAGTCGTGCCGGATGAGGTCAAAGTAATCCTCCAGGAACGGGCGCGGCAGGCGGCGCCTGCGGCAGGCCTCGTCGACCAGCTCCTTCCGGTTGGCCGTGCTGATGGCCTTCGCCCTGCGCAGGGCGCGGCCTATCTCGTCGGTGCGGTCCGGGTGGGAGAGGGCGAAGTCCCGGCGGATGACCCAGAGGGCGAAGACCATTTTCTCGCCGGTGAACTCCTTCCAGGCTTCCCCCAGGTCCGTGACCAGCAGGGCGCGCCCCTCGGCCAGCACGCGCACGTGGGCGGCCAGGGCATCGTCCCCGATGAGCAGGGCGGCGTCGGCGCGGCCGAGCATGAGGTCCAGGTCGGGAGGGGTGGTCTCGAAAACCGGCTCTATGCGGTAGTGGTGTTCGCAGAGGACCCTGAGCAGCACCACGGAGGTGGCGGAGGTGTCGGGCAGGCAGACCTTTTTACCGTCGAGTTCGGCGACCGGGACCCGACTGAAGAGCAGGATGCTGCCCACGCGGCCGTCGGAACTGATGGACATGTCGGGCAGGATGACGCATTTTTCGGGGTGGCGCGCGTACTCGATGGAGGAGAGGGGGGTGATGTCCAGACGCCCTTCCAGAAACAGTCCGTTGAGGACCGCGGGCACTCCTCTGGTCATTTCCACGTCCAGCGGAACCCTTCCGGCCTCGATGGGGTAGTAGACCGGCAGGCAGTTGAGGTAGTCGATCTGGCCGAGCCTAACCGGCATGGGATGTGCTCTCCCCGAGATCGATTAAGGCGTTGTACAGGGCGTCGCGTTCCACCGGTACCCGCCCGGCTCCCCGGATGAGGCGCACGAGCCTCTCGCGCGTGGCGTACTCGGGGGTGCTCGCCCCGGCGGCGTGGAAGATCTTCTCCTCGCCTATGGTCCCGTCCAGGTCGTCGGCGCCGAAGTGGAGGGCGACCTGCGCGGTGCCCTCGCCGATGCCCACCCAGTAGGCCTTGACGTGGGGGAAATTGTCCAGGAGGAGCCGGGCCACGGCGATTACCTTCAGGTCCTCGCACCCGGTGGTCTCGGGCAGCTTACCGAGGCTCGTGCGCCGCGGTTCAAAGGCCAGGGGCACGAAGGCCAGGAAACCGCCCGTGCGGTCCTGCAGGGCCCTCAGGCGCAGGAGGTGGTCCACCCGCTCCTCGGGGGTTTCCACGTGGCCGTAAAGCATGGTGGCGTTGGTGGGGAGGCCCAGTTCGTGGGCCCGGGCGTGGACCTCTAGCCACCGCTCAGCGTCGATCTTCCGCGGGCACAGGAGCCGGCGCACCCGCGGCGCGAAGACCTCGGCCCCCCCTCCGGGCAGGGAGGTCAGCCCCGCGTCCTTGAGGATCGTCAGCACTTCCTCCACGGCCAGGCCCTCGCGCCGCGCCAGGTAGTCGACCTCCACCGCGGTGAGGGCCTTGATGTGGACCCCCGGCAACGCCCGGCGCAGGCGACGGAGCATCTCGACGAAGTAATCCAGGCCCAGGGCCGGGTTGAGGCCGCCC
The DNA here is from genome assembly GCA_020725605.1 of Ammonifex sp. GTDB lineage: Bacteria > Bacillota > Desulfotomaculia > Desulfotomaculales > DYER01 > DYER01. The sequence goes on from DYER01000035.1 coordinate 5,399, forward strand.
ACGACGTGCACCTCGCGCACGTTCAGGTGGCGGCCCGCCAGGGCCTTCTCCTCGATCTGGTCGAGGGTCAGGGTGTATCCCTCGGGGTGGCCCGGAGGCCTGCCGAAGGCGCAGAAC
>DYER01000036.1 GCA_020725605.1 Ammonifex sp.
CCGGTGTAGGCCCGGGCCAGCCGGACCGCGCTCATGGTGGCCTCGGTACCGGAATTCACCAGGCGCACCATTTCCACCCCGGGCAGGGCCGCCGCGATTTCCTCGGCCAGCTCCACCTCGGCCAGGGTGGCCGCGCCGAAGCTGGTACCGCGCTCCAGGGCACCGCGGAGGGCCTCCAGCACCGCCGGGTGCCTGTGGCCCAGGATCAGGGGGCCCCAGGAAAGGACGTAGTCGACGTAGGACCGGCCGCCCTCATCGTAGAGATAGGCCCCCTCGGCGCGCGCGATGAAGGGCGGGTCACCCCCCACGGCCCGGAAAGCCCGCACCGGACTGTTCACGCCGCCCGGTATCACCTGGCAGGCCCGCAGGTACAGATCGCCGGAAGACAGACGGCCGGCCATGGAGCAAAACGTACCCCCTCTTGACGAGTCGGAGACCCCTGCGCCGCACCCGGGGCGGCGGCCCGCCGCGCGCCGGGACCGGTGCGGTCCCGCCGCAAAGGGCCTCCTATACGAAGTACCTCATGCTACTCTTTTTCAGTTCCGCCGTGCTGAAGAGCACCTGATAACGGCCTTCCAGGCCCGCGCTCCCGGCGAGCCTGGACGCCACGGCCAGGGCCTGCTCGCGGCTGTGGCCGTGGATGACGGTGTAGAGGTTGTAGGGCCAGGCCGGCGTCGTCACGCGCTGGTAGCAGTGCGTTACCTCCGGAAATGCCGCCAGCCCCAGTCCCGTGGCGACGAGCGTTTCTTCCGGCACCTGCCACACGATCATGGCGTTGGCCACGTAGCCCACGCGCTGGTGTTTCAGGGCCGCGCCCAGGCGGCGCAGCACTCCGGTGGCCAGGAAGTCCGCCACCTTACGCAGCACTTCCTCCTCCGAGTATCCCACCTCGCGCCCGAGGGCCTCGTAGGGGCGGGGCACCAGGGGCAAACCCTGCTGGAGCCTGCGCACCAGGGCCTTCTCGGCGGGGTCCAGGGGCCGGGCCCGGATGGCGGACACGTCGTAAACGCCCACGGCCGGGGCCGGACCCGGGCCGGCCTGCCCGTCGAGGCAGTCGAAGTACACGTAGATCTTGAAAAAGCGCAGGGCCGGCAGGTTGAGCAGGTCCGGAATGCCGGTCCTGGCCGCAATTTCCTCCAGAATGGCGAGCCCCGCGGCCTGCGTTTCCGTCAGGACCGTAAACCACATGTTGTACTCGTGTTCCCGGAGGTAGTTGTGGGTGACGGCTTCGTAGGAATTGACCACGGCGGCCACCTCGGCTATCCGCCCAGGGGGTACCTTCAGGGCCCCCAGGGTACCCCAGTACCCCAGGCGGCGCGAGTCGAAAATGCCCCCCAGGCGCCTGATGATACCCGCCTCCTTCAGGAGGCGCAAGGATCGGAGGACCCGCCCCTCGTCGGCACCCAGGCGGGCCGCCAGTTCCGCGAAGGGACGCGCCCCCAGGGGGAAGTTCAGCTGGATTTCGTTCAGCAGGGCCCTATCCCAGGCATCCAGCCGCATGGCCCGCCTCCGTTTCTCCGTAAGGGCAGCGGGGCTCTTCGTCCAGGTAGTCCCCCGTGGCCGCGAAGGCCCGCGCCCGGCAGCCCCCGCAAATTTCCCGATACCGGCAGCGGCCGCACTTGCCCCGGTACCTGCCCGCGCGCAAGGCCGCGAAGACCGGGCTGTGGCGCCAGATCTCGCCGAAGGGCGTGGCGCGCACGTTGCCCGCCACCAGGTCCAGGTAGGCGCAGGGCTGCACATCGCCCACCGGGTTGACCAGGCAGTAGGCAATTCCGGCCAGGCAGCCCCGGGTGTAGCGCGTGGGTACCCCCATCTGCCGCGCGAGGCGCATGAACTGGGGGGCGCAGGTGGGCTTAACCTCTATGGGTACCTCCCGCCCCTTGATTAACAGGCGGCGCAGCAGTTCCTCGTACCCCTTCGGGTCCAGGTCCGCGTCGGCGAGGGCTGCGGCGCGGCCGACGGCCACCAGGAAGAAGACGTGGTGGGCCTGGGCGCCCAGTTCCACGGCCAGGTCCGTGAGGGCCTCCACCTCGTGGCAATTCTGCCTGGTGACCGTGGTGTGGATCTGGAAGGGCAGGCCGGCGGCCCGGCAAGCCTCAATGCCCGCCACGGCGGCCTGCCAGGCCCCCGCAAGGCCCCGGAAGGCGTCGTGGTACTCCGGCCGCAGGCTATCCAGGCTGATGCCTGCGGCCGCGGCCCCGGCGCGGAGCAGGTCCCGGGCCGCAGCCCGGTCGATGAGGGTGCCGTTGGTGCCCAGCACCGGCCGCAGCCCCCGTTCCCGCGCGCGGGCGATTAGGTCCAAAAGGTCTTCCCGCAGCAGGGGTTCGCCGCCCGAAAGAATTAGAATCCGGAACCCGGCGCGGGCGATTTCGTCGACGAGGGCCAGGCCCTCGGTTGTGGACAGTTCCCCGGGGGCCGCCGGTCCCGCATCACGGTAGCAGTGGCCGCACCTGAGATTGCACCGCCTGGTGACGTTCCAGGAGACTAGCACGTTGGGTCCTCCCTGAGCCAGCGCGCCAGGAGGGGGGCGTAATACGTGATGATGACGTCGGCCCCCGCACGCCGGATGGCCGTGGTCACTTCCAGCACGATCTTTCGTTCGTCGAGCCACCCGCGGCCCGCGGCCGCCTTGATCATGCTGTATTCCCCGCTCACGCTGTAGGCGGCCACCGGGCAGTCGAAGGCTTCCCGTACCCTCCGGATCACGTCCAGGTAGGCCAGGGCCGGCTTGACCATGACGACGTCGGCCCCCTCCTCCAGGTCCAGGGCCACCTCCCGCAGGGCCTCGCGGGCGTTCGGCGGGTCCATCTGGTGGGTGCGCCGGTCCCCGAATTGGGGCGCGCTCTCGGCGGCCTCCCGAAAGGGGCCGTAGAACGCCGAGGCGTACTTGGCCGCGTACGACATGACGAGCGTTTCGGTAAAGCCGGCCTGGTCCAGGGCGCGGCGGACGGCCCCCACCCGCCCGTCCATCATGTCCGAAGGAGCGACCACGTCGGCCCCGGCCCGGGCGTGGGACACGGCGGTGCGCGCCAGCAGCTCGAGGCTGGGGTCGTTGAGTATCTTGCCGCCCTTCACCACCCCGCAGTGCCCGTGGCTGGTGTAGGCGCACAGGCAGACGTCCGTGGCCACCAGCAGCTCCGGAAACGCGGCTTTGAGGGCCCGCACGGCCCGCTGCACCACGCCCTCGTCGGCGTAGGCCTCGGAGGCCGCCTCGTCCTTATGGGAAGGTACACCGAAAACCAGGAGCCCTCCCAGGCCCAGTTCCGCGTTCCGGCCGACTTCCTCCACCAGGACGTCGGCCGAGTAACGGTAGACCCCGGGCATGGCGGCCACCTCTTCCCTCACGCCCCGGCCCGGGACCACGAACACCGGCCACAGGAACTGCCGCGGGTGCAGCTCCGTCTCACGTACCAGGCGGCGCACCGCCTCATTGACCCGCAGGCGCCGCAGTCGCACCGTGGGATAGCCCATTCCTTTCCCCCCTCGTTTCCTCGTCCGTGAGGTAGCACCCCGGGTCCGGGCCCCAGAAGTCGCCCGTGACGGCCTCGGCGCGCGCCCGGAGGTTGCCGTTGCACAGGTCCAGCCAGCGGCAGGCCGCGCAGCGCCCCCGCATGAACGCGCGGCGGTGGCGCAGGGCGTCCAGCAGAGGGTGGGCCGGCGCGGCCCACAGCTCCCCGAACTTGCGGTCCTTCACGTTTCCAAGCTTTTTGGTCATGGTGAACTGGTCCGGATAAACGTTGCCCGCCCAGTCCACGGCGGCTATCCCGGAGCCGCTGCGGTTGCCGCCGTTGGCCCGCAAAAGGGTGAGCACCTCGTCCGCCCGGTGGGGTTCTTCTTTTTCGATCTTAAGGTAAAGGTATACGGCGTCGGCGTGATTGTCCACCGTCAGGACCTCCATCTCGCGGCCCCGGGCGAGCATTTCCCGGGTGCGCGCGATGAGCAGGTCCAGGACACGGCGCCGTTCTTCGCCGGAGATGTCTTCAGCGCCTTGCGCGCGGCCGGCGGGCACCAGATGGTAGAAGCAGACCCGGTGCACGCCCAGGGACCCGGCCAGGTCCAAAAAGGCGGCGATTTCGCGGGCGTTGCGGCGGGTGATGGTAAAGCGCAGGCCGGTGCGCAGTCCCGCCGCCAGGCAGTGCTCCACTCCCCTTACGGCCGCGGCCCAGGCCCCGGGCACGCCCCGCCAGGCGTCGTGGGTGGCCTCCAGGCCGTCCAGGCTGATGCCCACGTAGGCCGCACCCGCGCCTTTGAGGGCTTCGGCCGCGGGGCCGTCGATCAGGGTACCGTTGGTGGACACCGCCGGTCGGATACCCAGCTCCCGGCTCAGGGCGATCAGGTCGTACAGGTCCCCGCGCAGCAGGGGTTCGCCGCCGGAAAAGAGTAGCACGGGTACGCGGAACTCCGCCAGGTCCCTCACCAGCCGCCGCGCCTCGGCCCCGGAAAGCTCCTCCCCTGCGGGTCCGGCGGCGGCGTAGCAGTGCAGGCAGCGGAGGTTACACCTGGGGGTCAGGTTCCACACCACCACGGGCCCGCGGCCCGGGGCCGCGCCGGCGGGGTTACGATCGCCCGCAGGCCGGAAGCGCAGCCCGTCGCCGGGCTGGGGCCCCCCGCCCAGTATCCTCGTGAGGTTAAGCAACGGCCCCGCCCCCCGCGAAATGCCGGCACAGGGCCTCCACCAGACCCTCCACGGTGTATTCGGCGGCCACCACGTCCACCCGCAGCCCGAGTTCTTCGGCCGTGGCGGCCGTCACCGGACCGATGCAGGCCACCGCGGTCCGCCGCAACAACTCCCCGGCGTCCGGCCCCAGGGCCGACACGAGGTTGCGCACTGTGGACGAACTTGTAAAGGTGACCGCGTCGACCTCGCCGTTGCGCAGCAGTTCGCCGACGCGGTTCCCCTCCTCGCCGGCGGGCACGGTGCGGTATACGGGCACCTCGGTGACCTCCAGGCCCAGGCGCGCCAGTTCCCGCGCCAGCACCTCCCGGCTCCCGGCGGCCCGGGCCAGCAGCACCTTCTCGCCGGGCCGCGCCACCGACCCCAGACCGGCCGCCAGGGCCTCGGCCCGGTATTCGGAAGCCACGAAGTCCGGGCGCAGGCCGCAAAGCTCCAGGGCTGCGGCGGTCTTGGGTCCGATGGCCGCGAGGCGCGCACGGCCGAAGGCCCGCGCGTCGCGCCCCCGCCCGAGCAGGCGCCGCCAGAAGAATCGGACCCCGTTGGCGCTGGTGAAGACCACCCAGCCAAAGCCCTCCAATTCCTCAAGGGCCCGATCCAGGGGCTCCGCGTCCTCCGGCTCGACCACCTTAATGGTGGGAAACACCAGGGCCTCCCCGCCCAGGGACTCGATGACGCGCACCAGGTCCCCGGCCTGTTCCCGGGTGCGGGTCACGAGCACGCGCCGACCGAACAGGGGCCCCCTTTCGAACCAGGAGAGGCGCTCCCTGAGCCCCACCACCCGGCCCACCACCACCACGGCCGGATTGGCCGTGCCCTTCGCCCGGTCCGCGATGTCGGCCAGGGTGCCCGTTACCGTACGCTGCCGCGGTAACGTACCCCACCGGATGACGGCCACCGGGGTCTCTGCCGGCAGGCCGGCCGCGGTCAGCCGCGCGACGATCTCGGGCAGGTTGCGGGTGCCCATCAGGAAAACCAGGGTACCGGCATGGGCCAGTGCCTCCCACCGCAAGGCCGGTGGGGCGTCTCCCCCTGCCCCGTGGCCGGTGACGATGGCCAGACTCGAGGTATACTGCCGGTGCGTCACCGGAATGCCCGCGTAGGCGGGCACGGCCACCGCCGCCGTTACCCCCGGCACCACCTCGAAGGGCACCCCGGCCGCGGCCAGGGCCTCGGCCTCCTCGCCCCCCCGGCCGAATACGAAGGGGTCGCCCCCCTTGAGGCGCACCACCGTGGCGCCCGCGCGCGCCCGCGCCACCAACAACGCGTTGATCTCCTCCTGGGTCAGGGTGTGCCCCTCCGGCGACTTCCCGGCATAAACAAGTTCCGCCCCTGCAGGGGCAAAATTCAGTATCGACGGGGACACCAGCCGGTCGTAGACCACCACGTCGGCCCGCGCCAGGCAATCCCGCCCTTTGAGCGTCAACAGGCCGGGGTCCCCCGGCCCGGCGCCCACCAGATAAACCCTGCCCCTCACGATCCGCGCTCCTTAACTTCCTGCAAAATCTCTTCTCCGCCGCGGGCCAGCAGTTCCTCGGCCAGCCTGATCCCCAGCCCTTCCGGGTCCCCGCGAGAACCGGTCAGGGAAGCCCGCAGCAGGCGCCGGCCGTCGGGCGTGGCCACCAGGCCTGCCAGTGACAGAACATCACCCTCCGCCCGCCCGAGGGCCGCGATGGGCACCTGACAGCCGCCGCCCAGGCGCCTCAGGAAGCTCCGTTCGGACCTCACCGCGGTCTCGGTGGCCGGGTCGTTGAGGGCGGCCACCATTTCACGCATCCTTTCGTCGCCCGCGCGGATTTCCACGCCGATGGCACCCTGGCCCACCGCGGGCAGGCAGACCTCAAACGGTAGCATCTCGGTAATCCTGTTCTCCAGCCCCAGCCGCCGCAGCCCGGCCCAGGCCAGCACCAGGGCGTCCAGGTTTTCGGTCTGGAGTTTGGCGAGCCTGGTGGGCACGTTGCCCCGTACCGGCACCACCCGCAGGTCCGGCCGGTGGTGCAGCAGCTGGGCCGTGCGCCGCAG
>DYER01000037.1 GCA_020725605.1 Ammonifex sp.
TCCAGCGCCGATGGTACTTGGGGCGCGAGCCCCTGGGAGAGTAGGTCGCCGCCGGAATTTTTTATTTTGAGTTTTTAAAGGTCAGTGGCCCGGTCGCACCACCGGGCCACCGCAGTTTGGGGGCTTCCCGGACCCCGCCGGTCGGTCAGGGATCGATGGGAGCCTGGATGACGGCGGCCCCATCCGACCGTTCGTTTTTTTGATATTTTTTGTTAGGGCGCGCAGGCGACAGTACGGGCGACTTTTCACCCACGTTTTTAGGAAACAATACGGTTGAAAAAGTAGTCTGCTTGGCTACAATAGTTAATGTCAGTCAAAGTCAAGGAGTAACGGCCATGCGGAGTATTGCGGACGATATCGAGCGCTATCTAAAGGCCCTGCTGGCGCAGAACATGGGCCAGGTAGAGGTGCGGCGCAAAGATCTGGCCATGCGCTTCAAGTGTGTGCCCTCGCAGATAAACTACGTCCTCGCGACGCGCTTCACCGTGGGACACGGTTTTGTCGTGGAAAGCCGCCGCGGGGGCGGCGGGTACGTTCGGATTATGAGGGTACCCCTTAACCGGCAGAGCCAGCTTGCGGTCGAACTCTGCCGCTCGCTTGGCTCCCGGGCCGGGCCTCAGGAAGCCGAGGCGGTGGTCAGACGGCTGCAGGAAGAGGGCCTGGTCACCTATCGTGAGGCCAGGCTGATGCGGGCGGTCCTGGATCGGGAGGTGCTGCCGAGGGAAGGGGAGGAAGAGTACCGCGTCAGGCTCTTGCGGGCCATGCTTCTGGCCCTCCTGGGCGACCTGTGCGGCGACGGGTAAGCCTTGATAGCCTTGATTCACGGGGGTAGGCGCGATGTTGTGTGAGCGGTGCCATCAGCGGGTGGCCACGGTACATCTGACCGAGATCTCCAATAACGTTAAGAGGGAAATGCACCTGTGCGAGGCCTGTGCGCGGGAATTGCAAGGGGGACCCTTCGGGTGGTTGCCCCAGTTCAGCCTCCACAACTTCCTGGCCGGTCTCTTCGAACCCGACGTGGCTCATGAGGCCCTGCGACCCAGAGTGGGCGGGCGCCGTTGCGGGCGTTGCGGCCTGTCTGAGGAGGAAATGGCGCGGGGTGGCCTTCTGGGTTGCGCCAGTTGCTACGACGCCTTCCAGCCGCGGCTGGAGCCTTTGCTCCGCCGCATTCACGGTACCAGCCGCCACGCCGGCAAGGTACCGGCCCGTTCCGGCGGGCGAGCCAAGGTCCTGCGGGAACTGCAAGGGTTGAAGAAACAGCTGGAGGAAGCGGTGGCCAGGGAAGAATTCGAGAGGGCCGCGGTCCTGCGCGACCAGATCCGGGAACTGGAGAGAAAACTGGGCTGAGGGGTGGGCCGGTTGAGTTTGAAGGATATTGTGAGCCGTGCTTACAGCTACTGGATGGACGGCACCGGCCCTGAGGCCGGATTGGTGATTAGCAGCCGGGTGCGTCTGGCCCGCAATCTGGCCGAATTTCCCTTCCCGCACCTGCTTCCCGTGGAACAGGCCGAGCAGGTCATCCACGCGGTCCACCTGGCTTTGCAGCATAGGGAAGTAACCCAAAAGATCGGAAAACTTGAACTGATCCGGATGGGCGAACTTACCGCCATAGAGCGCAACGTCCTGGTGGAGAAACACCTGATCAGTCCGGATCTTTTGAAGGATTACCAGAAGAAGGCGGTGGTACTGCGGGACGACGAAGTGATCAGCATCATGGTCAACGAGGAGGACCATTTGCGGTTGCAGGTCCTGCTTCCCGGATTACAACTGCGGGAGGCCTGGCGTCTGGCCGCGGAAACGGACGACCTGCTCGAAAGGACCCTGAATTACGCCTTTAACGAACGTCTGGGGTATCTCACGGCCTGCCCCACCAATGTGGGTACGGGCCTGAGGGCCTCGGTAATGCTGCACCTGCCGGGTCTGGTGCTGGCAAACCAGATCGAGAGCATGGTCAACGCCGTGGCCAAGCTGGGTCTTACGGCCCGCGGTCTGTACGGCGAGGGGACCGAGGCCACGGGCAACCTGTTTCAGGTGTCAAATCAGGTGACGCTGGGTCAGTCCGAGGAGGAGATGGTGGCCAATCTGACGGCGGTTACGGGTCGCCTGCTGGCCCAGGAAAGGGCCGCGCGGCAGGCCCTTTACCGGGACCGGCGGGAAACCCTGGAAGACCGCATCTGGCGCTCTTACGGTATCCTGAAAAGCGCCCGGGTGCTCTCTTCTGAAGAGACCATGCGCCTCCTTTCGGACGTCCGCCTGGGGGTGGATTTGAAGATCATTGACGGTCTCAGTCACCGCCTCATCAATGAGCTGATGGTGCTGACCAGGCCGGCTTTTCTAATGAAGCTGGCCGGGCGGGAGATGCCGCCCCACGAGCGGGACGTTTTCAGGGCCCGACTGGTGCGGGACAAACTCAAGCAATAAGGAGGTTAGACAGGCTCATGTTCGGACGCTTTACGGAGCGCGCGCAGCGCGTACTCACCCTGGCCCGGGAAGAGGCCCAGCGGCTCCAGTATCCTTACATCGGGACCGAGCACCTGTTGCTGGGGTTGATTCGGGAGGGTACCGGAGTGGCGGCCCGGGTACTGGCGGCCCTCGGTATCGAGGCCGATAAGGTGCGGGCCATGGTGGAGCAAATGGTGGAAAAAGGGGAAGGACTTCGGAGCGGCGAAGTAACCCTTACGCCCCGTGCCAAGAGGGTGCTGGAGCTGGCCCTGGACGAGGCCCGGCGCCTCGGGCACCCCTACGTCGGCACGGAGCACCTGCTACTGGGCCTCATCCGGGAAGGAGAGGGTATTGCGGCCCAGGTTCTGACGAGTTTGGGGGCCGACCAGCACAAGGTGCGGCACCTGGTGTTGCAGATGCTCGCCGGGGCGCCCGGGTTCGCGCCGCACGGGCCCGCGAAGGGCAAAGCGGCCAACACACCCGCTTTGAATGAGTTCGGCCGGGACCTGACGGCCCTGGCGGCCGAGGACAAACTGGACCCGGTAATCGGGCGGGAAAAGGAAATCGAGCGCGTAATTCAGATTCTCAGCCGGCGCACCAAGAACAATCCGGTCCTCATCGGGGAGCCGGGAGTGGGCAAGACGGCGATAGCCGAGGGACTGGCCCAGCGGATTGTGGCCGGGAACGTGCCCGAAGTGCTCCTGAATCGTCGCGTGGTGGCCCTGGACCTGGCCTCCCTGGTGGCAGGTACCAAGTACCGGGGGGAGTTCGAGGAGCGCATCAAGAAGGTGCTGGATGAAATCAAGCGCGCCGGCAACGTGATAGTGTTCATCGACGAGCTGCACACCCTGATCGGGGCCGGTGCGGCCGAGGGGGCCATCGACGCGGCCAACATCATGAAGCCGGCCCTGGCGCGGGGCGAGTTGCAGTGCATCGGCGCCACGACCCTGGACGAGTACCGGAAGCACATCGAAAAGGACCCCGCCCTCGAGCGGCGCTTCCAGCCCATCATGGTCAACGAGCCCACGGTGGAGGAGACCCTGGAGATCCTGAGGGGTCTGCGGGATAAGTACGAGGCCCACCACCGGGTACGCATCACCGACGACGCCCTGGAGGCCGCGGTTCGGCTTTCGGACCGCTACATCACGGACCGCTTCCTTCCCGACAAGGCCATCGACCTGATCGACGAGGCCGCCTCTCGGGTGCGGTTGCAGGCCTTCACGGCCCCGCCCGGAGTGAAAGAACTGGAAAAGCGCCTGGAGCAGATCCGTAAAGAGAAGGAAGAGGCGGTGGCCAGCCAGGAGTTCGAGAAGGCCGCGCAGCTGCGCGACCAGGAGCACCAGTTGAAGGCCCAGCTCGAGCAAACGAGGGAGTCCTGGAAGCAGCGGCAGGACGACAAGGAACTTACGGTCACCGAGGAGGACATCGCCCACATAGTGAGCAGCTGGACCGGGATACCGGTCAAGAAGCTGGCCGAGGAGGAATCCGCCCGCCTGCTCAGGATGGAGGAGATTCTCCACGAGCGGGTGGTGGGCCAGGACGAGGCCATCAAGGCAGTCTCGCGGGCCATCCGGCGCGCCAGAGCCGGCCTCAAGGATCCCCGGCGGCCCATAGGCTCCTTCATCTTTCTCGGTCCAACGGGAGTGGGCAAGACCGAGCTGGCCCGGGCTCTGGCCGAGGTCCTGTTCGGGGACGAAGACGCCCTGGTACGCATTGACATGTCGGAGTACATGGAACGCTTTACGGTGTCGCGGCTGGTCGGGGCGCCTCCCGGCTATGTGGGTTACGAAGAGGGTGGACAGCTGACCGAGGCCGTGCGGCGGCGCCCGTACACCGTGGTGCTGCTTGACGAAATCGAAAAGGCCCACCCGGACGTCTTCAACCTGCTACTGCAGGTGCTTGAGGACGGGCGCCTCACGGACGCCAAGGGCCGCACGGTGGACTTTAGGAACACCGTGATCATCATGACCTCCAACGTGGGTTCGCACCTCCTGCGTCGGGCCGTGGGTCTGGGCTTCAAGGCGGATACCGGGGAGCAGGTGGAGCACGAGGACATGAAGGCCCGCATCATGGGTGAGGTACGGCGGACCTTCCGTCCCGAATTCCTCAACCGCATCGACGAAGTGATCGTCTTTCACGCCCTCACGCCCGAACACATTAAGGAAATCGTCAACATCATGCTCAAAGAAGTCATACAGCGCATGCGGGAGCACGAGGTCCAACTGGAGGTCACGGACAAGGCCAAGGCGTTGCTAGCCAGGCAGGGCTTCGACGAGGAGTTCGGGGCCCGACCCTTGCGCCGTACCATCCAGCGCGAGGTCGAGGACCGGCTCTCCGAGGAGTTGCTTAAGGGAACCTTCAGCCGTGGTGACAGGGTCACGGTGGACAGCGAAGAGGGGCAGATCGTGGTGCGCAAGGTCGAGAAGGCGGCTTGAAGATTTTGGGGATTCAGCCGGGTTACGCCGGAGGGCGGAGACATCCCGTTGCGAGGGGGGAAGGCGGTGCGCCAGCGTAAACAGTACGTGTGCCGGGAATGTGGCCTGATGAGCCCCCGCTGGCTGGGGCGCTGCCCGGAATGCGGCGCCTGGCACACCCTGGAGGAGCGCACCCTTTCCCCTATCTCCGCCCCCGCGCCCGTTGCCGAAGGAGAGGAGGTCGTGGCCGTTGCAGCCCTCGACCCGGAGGGCGAAAGCCGGTTCGCCACCGGTTTTGGGGAACTGGACCGGGTGCTGGGGGGCGGTCTGGTACCCGGTTCCCTGGTACTGATCGGCGGGGACCCGGGTATCGGAAAGTCCACCCTGGCCCTCCAGGTGGCAGCGCGGCTGAGTTCCCGGGGCGGCCGGGTACTCTACGTCTCGGGGGAAGAGTCGAGCCGGCAGCTGGCTTTGCGGGCACGCCGTCTGGGGATAGCCCCGCCCGGTCTCTACCTTTTGTGTACCGCCAGGTGGCAGCGGCTGGCCGAGGCAGTAGAGGAATTGTGCCCCTTTTTTGTGGTGGTGGACTCGGTACAGTCCATCTACCGCGAGGAGATCGGCGCCGCCCCGGGGACCGTGACCCAGGTGCGGGAGTGCACCGCCCAGTTACTCAGGCTGGCCAAGGGCAAGGGCATTTGCGTCTTCCTGATCGGACACGTGACCAAGGACGGTGTGCTGGCCGGCCCCCGCCTGCTGGAGCACATGGTGGACACGGTACTCTATTTCGAGGGCGAACGGCACCAGTCCTACCGGCTCCTGCGGGGTGTAAAAAATCGCTTCGGCTCCACCAACGAAATCGGCATTTTCGAGATGGGGCCCGCCGGGCTGACGGAGGTCGCCAACCCGTCGTCTTTGTTCCTGCGCCAGGGAACGCCGGAACCGGTGCCCGGGGCGGTTGTTACGGCCACCCTGGAAGGAAACCGGCCGCTGCTGGTCGAAATTCAGGCTCTGGTTTGCCCCACGGGCCTCACGACCCCCCGGCGCATGACAACCGGTGTGGAGTACAACCGGCTGGTCATGATTCTGGCCGTCCTGGAGAAAAGGTTGGGGCTGCACCTGGGCGGCTACGACGCCTACGTGAATGCCGTCGGGGGGGTGCGTTTGACGGAGCCGGCCGCGGACCTGGCGGTGGCCCTGGCAGTGGCGTCCAGTTTCCGCGAGCAGGTGGTGGCGCCGGAGCTGGTGGCGGTGGGCGAAATAGGGCTCACCGGCGAGATCCGGCCGGTGGCGGCCGTTGACAAGCGGGTACGGGAAGCCGCCAAACTGGGTTTTCGGCGCATGATCATCCCCGCCGGCAGCCGAATTGCGGGAGAACAAGACTTACAGGTCGTGAAGGCAGCCACAGTGGCCGAAGCGGTGGCACTGGCGCTTTATTAGGAGTGAGAGCGTGAAGGAAGACCGGAGCGAGGATCAACTTCTCAAGGTACTGCGCATTGTGGCTCCGGGGACGCCGTTGCGCGAGGGACTGGAAAACATCCTGCGCGCCAAGTCGGGGGCGTTGATCGTAATCGGGGACCAACCGGAGATCATGGAGATCGCCGAAGGCGGATTTCGCATCGACGCCGAGTTTACCCCGGCCGGGCTCTACGAGCTGGCCAAGATGGACGGGGCCATCATCCTAAGCGGCGATACCAAACGTATCATCGCCGCCAACACCCAGCTGGTACCGGACCTGAGCATTCCTTCCAACGAAACCGGAATTCGCCACCGCACCGCCGAGCGGGTGGCCAAACAGACCGGGGCTCTGGTGATCTCTATATCCGAGCGCCGGGGAGTTATCACCTTTTACAAGGGAACCTTACGTTACAGCCTCCGTGACCTGGGCGTGATCCTGGCCAAGGCCAACCAGGCCATTCAGACCCTGGAAAAATACCGGTCGGTCCTGGACAGGGTCGTCACCAGACTCAGTCTTCTGGAATTCGA
>DYER01000003.1 GCA_020725605.1 Ammonifex sp.
AGGCCGATGGTGTTCCAGTCGATGGCCTCCACGGCCTGTTCCGGGGAGAGGATGCCGGTGATGACCACCAGGGCCGCGCCGAAAAAGGCGATGATGGTGCGGTGCACCTTTTCCGAGACGATGACGGCGTACGTGATCAAAAAGACGGCGGTGGCGAAGATGGCCTGGTAGTGCTCGGGCAAATGCACGCAAATCCCTCCGGGTAAGATGTGATGCAACTCCCCTTAATTGTAAAGGATCGCATTTTAGCTGGCAAGTCAATCACGCACCGTCCGGCGGTGGTTTGCATTGCCGGTGGCCTTGTACCCCGCGAGAAACTCGGCGTTGACCCTCGGGACCTCCGCGAGCAGGTCGCGCCGGGCGCGGGTCAGGGGTTTCGGGCGCAGCGCGGCTCCTCTATCCCCCCTTCGGTGCGGTTATCACGGCTTCGGCGATGGCCAGGAAGACCTCGTTGATGCGGATCATGCCCGCCACCCGGCCCTCCTCCAGCACCGGGATGGTGCCCACGTCACGTACCTTTTTTCGCGGGGCATTGCGGCCCACCTCCTCATATCTTTCGGAGAATAACTGCGCCAGGTATTTGCCTGCCGAAAGCCACCGGGTTCGCCCGGGCCGTGGTCCCGGCGAGGTCCGACGGCGACACCGGCGTCCGCCGTGGCCCCGCGCGGTGCCGGGTACCGGCTGCGGGGACCGTTACCCGGCCTCCCGGCTACCGCAGCAGGGGATGCATGCCTTCCAGGGGCCAGACCGTGAACATGAAGAGCACCATGACGGCCAGCACCAGCAGGGTTCCCGGAATGCCCGTGAGGAAAAACTGGCCGGTGGTGAACTGCTTCGACTCGTAGGCGATGGCGTTGGGCGCCGCCCCGATGAGCAGGAGGAAGGGCATGCCCGCCGCCGCCGTGGCCACGTAGAGCACCAGATAGGGATTGACGTTGAGGTAGCCGGCGATGACCAGGGCCACCGGCAGCGTGATGGCGATGGCCGCCACGTTCATGACGAAGTTGGTCATGACCAGCACCAGCACCGCGATGGCCAGCACGAAGAACAGCCAGTGGGCGCCCTGGAACATGGTCAGCCAGTTGATGGCCATCCACTGGGCCGCCCCGGTCTTCCACAGGGCGAAGCCGATGCTCATGGCGCCGCTGAACAGCAGCACGATGTTCCACGGGATCCTCTTTTCCAGGTCCTCCACGTCCAGCAGCCGGAACAGGAAGAACACCAGGCCGGCGGCCAGCAGGGGCACGGACCGGTCCAGCCCCTTGAGGGCCGGCACGAAGCCCTGGAGGACCAGGGTGCCCAGGGCCAGAGCCACCATGATCAGGACGAAGATCTCCTGCCGGGAGAGCGGCCCGAGCTGGGCGTAGAGCTCCCGGGCGCGCTCCCGCAGCCCCGGTATCCGGACCTGCTCGGGCCGGTACCAGGCCACCAGTAGCAGCCAGATCAGTAGGACCATGAACCAAGCCATGGGCATCAGGTGGACGGAGAACTCGGTGAAGGTGATGTCCGCGCCGGTGAACTCCTTGAAGAAGCCCACGGCCGCCGGGTTGCGGGCCCCGCCCAGCATGGTGGCGATGCTACCCGCGCCCGCGGCGTAGGCCATGCCGATGAAGAGGGCCTTGCCGAACCGGGTGGGCTTCTCGCTGCCGTCGCTGTACAGCGTCGTGATGGCCATCAGGATCGGGAACATGGTGGCCGCCACGGCGGTGTGGGCCATGAGGTGGGTTAGCAGGGCCGTAATGACAAAACACCCAAGCAGAATCAGGCGCGTGTCTTCCCCCACCACCATGAGCATGCGGTAGGCCAGGCGGCGGGTCAGGCCGGACTTGGTGAAGGCCAGCCCGATGAGGAGCGAACCGAAGATGAACATCACCGTGGGGTCCATGAAGTCGCGGAAGGCCTCCTTGGCCGGCCGGATGGCGAAGACGGCCTGCAGGACCCCGATGGCGATGCTGGTCACGCCGATGGGCACCACCTCGAAGACCCACCAGATGCCGGCCAGCAGGAAGAGTCCTAAGGCCCGCTTCCCCTCCTCGGGCAGGGGAAAGGACTGGCCCATCGGGTCCACCGCGGGCGCCAGGGGCGGCAGCCAGGTGAAGAACAGCAGGAAGGCCACGCCGAGCAGGACGAAGATCCAGCGCTTGTGGTTCATGATGGCACCACCTCGATCCGCGATCTGCAAGGTGCTTTGCCCCGCGCGGTTCCGGCCGCGCGGGGCCGGCTCCGGCTCAGACGATCTTTTTGTGCTCTTCGATTTTGCGCGCCTCCGCGGGTGCGGCCAGCAGTGCCGCGGCCAATAGCCACCCGGTGCCGACCATGAGGAGCAGTATCGTGAGCAACACCAGGTAGCCCGCCGCCGGGGTGAGGTGGAGCTGCCGCAGCAGAAGGGCGACCGCGAAGGCCGGCAGCGCGGCCCCGAAGACGCCGCGCCGTTCGACAGCGGCGCAGTGGCGCTGCAAAAGTCCGCCGAGGTACGTCCCGATCACCAGGCCCACCGCCAGCAGCCCCCACAGCCCCAGCTCCACGGCCCCGGCGGCGCCGCAGGCGTAGGTGGCCCAGAGGGCGGCCGGAATCAGAAGGGGCAGGGTCGGGGCCTGCGCGCCCTCCGCGTGTGCCTCGGGCTCCGGGCCCCCCGCGACGGGCACCGGCAGGGCCATGCCGGCGCCGCCCAGGGCCAGGCCCGCGGCCAGGGCCGCCGGGATCCCCAGGGCCGGATGCCGGGGCGGGGTCCCGCCGCCCGGCTTGCCGCGGCGCACCAGCAGGGCGAAGGCCGCCGGTAGCGCCGCGAAGTAGGCGAGGCGTAAGGCGGGGGCCGCCAGGTCCAGCTCCCGCAGGGCCAGCAGGACGCGCTGTCCGGCGACGCCGCCCGCCAGAGCCGCGGCGACCGTGATAATCAGGGCCGACCGCCTCACGCGCGGCGCCGGTGTATCCCCGAAGGTTTCCGCCACGCCGGCGCTCAGCAGCAGGGCGCCGGTCGTGCCCACGGCGGTGACCGAAGGCACGCCGAAAATATTCAGGGCCGGCACGAGTACCAGGTACCCGGTAGAGCCCAAAACGCGCACCAGGAGCCCGGCTCCCAGTCCGATCAGGACCACGGCGTACGGATTGACGAAGGTTTCCGCAAAAGGCAGGTACATGTTTTTTCCCTCCCCCGGAGAATTCCCGGTGACGCTACCCTTCCCGCAAGCGGCCCAGTACGGCCGCCACCGTACCGGCCAGGGCCCCCGCACCCACGGCCACGGCCACCGCCAGCAGCCCGTGGAACCGCGGATCGTGGGCCAGCAGGGCGCTACCCGCGGCCAGAAGCTCCTCCACCATCCCCCATCACCACCTTTCCGCCCTCGGCTGCCAGGCGACGCAGCAGGTAAGCCAGGAAATACACCAGCGCGTGTCCGGCGATTACGTCCGTGGAATGATGGTACTCGGCGTAGGGATAAAGGACCGGGAGCCTCGTGCAGTCACTGATGCTGCCGAAGTGCTCCTGCAGGTCCAGGGAATTCAGGTAACTCTGCAGGAAGCCGTGGACGCTTTCCCGGTCCAGGTTGGTGCGAAAGGCCAGGAGGCGGTTCTGCATCTTGTGCCGCGCCACGGCGTCTTCGCGCACCCGGAAGGTGAGTTGCCGCGCGTCCTCATCGTAGGCCCAGTCGACCAGATCGGTGCATTCGTGGTTCTGGAGGGTCTTTTTAACCCGCTCCGCCACGGTTGAGGGCCGTCGCAGGCGGCGCCGGGCGATGTCCCTCCGGATGTGCTCCAGTTGCACCCGTGCCGCCGCCAGCCGCTCGTCGAGGGTGGAGTTGAGGGTCTCGCCCAGGCCGGGGTGGTGGTAGACCACGCAGGTTTCTCCCCGGCGCCCCATGCTCAGCACCCGGAAATCCTGCGGGTTCTCTTCCAGCATCGCGTCCACCAGAGAGCGGGGCAGATTTTCCGGCGCCACCCGCAGGGCCCACTTTTCGTCCTCGGGCACCGGAGGCGGGTCCGCGGAGCGCCCGTCCGCCACGACCAGGGGTACCGCGCCGCACTGTCCCCGCAGGAATCCGATGAGGCCCAACAGGTCCTCGCGGGCGAGCGGGCGGTTGACGGCCACGGCGAAGTCCAGGGGCAGACCCCGGGGGTCCACCAGCAGTGCCAGGTTTAGGGGAATCGTATACGGCCGGATCTGGTAGGTATATCCGTGGGAGGACAGACCGCACTCGTATCCCTTAAACGTGGAGGGCAGTACCCTCACGAGCCAGGGTAGTTCCCCGCCGGGTTCCCCGGGGGTGACCAGGGTACGGAGCAGGTGGCACGCAATTTGCATTTTGATGCGGGGCAGAAACTCAAGGGTGCGGTAAAAGTCAACGGGCTTCAGGGGGCCCTGGGCACCCGTAAGGCCCAGTTCCCGGCAACTGCGGTCTACGGGCTGCGGACCGGGGGGGTTGAGGACCAGGTGCAGCACCATGAGTTCGGTCGCCAGTGCCGGGTCAAAGGGTGCCGCCGGGTCCGGCCATGCCTTCCTGATCTCGGGTCCCAGGCCGAGGGACTCCCAGGCCGCCCGCAGGGCCACCGGATCTCCCTCGGGTGCGGGAAGCGGGACTTCGGGGAACGCACCGGCGCCTTCGTGCAGGCGAGCCAGACCCTGGATCAGGGCGGTGATCTTTTCGGGAGTGAGGCGGTCGATGTTGCCGAAGTTGGCAATAACCCGCTGCTTGACCTTGCCGGCCTGGCGGTAGGTTTCGATGAGTTTCAGGTACACGTATTCCTTGTCGCCCCGCCTCGTGGTCACCTTGCGGAAGAACACCGATCTCACCCCGGCAGGGTAGTAAGGGTAGTGACGACTGTTTCGCAAGGGCGTCCCGGTTACGGCGCCGCTGGGTTTATTGCGTGGTGACAACTTTGTGAAAATTAGCACTTGTACCCGTTAAAAAAGAAAGCTGCAAGTCAAGGCCAAAACAGAGGAGGTGACAATTTCCGGAAATCAAAACGGCCACTGACCACAAGTTTAGTGAAAATTTACGCACGGCCGGAAGGGTCACCCGTTTGTCACTATGGTAGCATCGTCATTAAGGATATGGCAATGCCGGCCGAAAGCCAAAACTATTCAAGTGCGCGAGGCTTGTTTCGCCGCACGCCTCTTAACTAACGCAAGCGTCTTTTCTGTGAAAGTAGGCACAAGGCGTAGAGACAAAATGGCCGTTGCCCAAACCGTTAGAAGCCAATATAATTTAGGTTGAGCGTACCAGGCCGTAGTGATGACTTTGGCCTCGGGTGTGCCAGGCCGGAGGAAAAAATTCGACCGGGGGTGAGAGGGCGGTTATTTGTTGCCCGTTTATGTGTTAAAGCTCACAAGTACTTCAGCCCGAACCGCTGTTTGTTTTGATACGCCCGGTGTCGGTTTTGCTACACGCGCATCGGACACCGGTGTGGCATGCTGGAGAAACAACCCGGGTGGGTCTCGGCCGGAAAAGCACCTTAATCAACTCGGGGTAAAGGGGAAGGGTAGAGATGGAGGTATACTTGCCTGTTGCCGGTATGCCGGTCAACGGACTGTTGATCGCGGGCCTCGGGGGCCTGGTGGGCATCATGTCCGGGCTCTTCGGGGTAGGCGGGGGATTCCTTCTGACGCCGTTGCTCATCATGGTGGGCATACCACCCGCGGTGGCGGCCGCTTCGGACTCCAACCAGATCGTGGCCGCCTCCTGCTCCGGGGCCGCGGCCCACAAGCGCCTGGGCAACGTGGACATGAAGCTGGGGCTGATATACCTGGTGGGCGGCATTCTGGGAGGCACCGTGGGGGCCCAGACGGTCAAGGTCCTCCGGGGCGTGGGCAACTACGACTTCGCCGTCAAGCTCATCTACGTGGTGGTCCTCACCCTGATCGGCGGGTTCATGTTCGTGGAGAGCCTCAACGCCCTGCGCGGCCGCCGCAAGGACAACCCGGAGGCGCGGCCCTCCCGTTTCCGGCAGTATCTGGCGCGGCTGCCGTTCCAGACCGAGTTCCGCGTGAGCGGTATCCGCGCCTCCGTGCTGTTCGTGGTGGGGCTTGGTTTTCTGGTCGGTTGGTTGGCGGCCATGATGGGGGTGGGTGGCGGCTTCATCACCCTGCCGGCCATGATCTACCTGCTGGGGGTACCCACCATTGTGGCCGTGGGCACGGACCTGTTCCAGATCGTCTTTACCAGCATGAACGTCACCTTTCAGCAGGCCATCACCAACCACACGGTGGACGTGGTACTGGCGGTGATCCTGTTCGCCGGCTCCACCATCGGCGCCCAGATCGGCGCGCGCCTGAGCAAGCGCCTGCGCGGGGAGCAGCTCCGCATCCTGCTGTCCATCATCGTACTGGCGGTCATGGTCAACATGCTCATCGGGCTCCTCACGACCCCGGCGGACCTCATCACCTTCACCAGGGGCGGGGGTGGGCACTGATGCGCCGTCTCATGTGGCTTTCCCTTCTCGTCCTGGTTTGGGCCCTGCTGCCGGTGGGCGGCGCCACGGCCGCCTCGTTCACGGTGACACCCCAAACCATCGAGGTGGGGACCGGGTTCAACGGTGCCCGGATCAAGGTGAGCGGTAAGGTGCCGGAAGGTAGCGACGTCTACATCAAGGTGGTGTCGCCGGACCGTCCCGCGGGCCTGAGCAAGCAGGGCAGGAAGGGCGGCCTCTGGATGGCGGTCGAGACCGTCACGGTGCGGGGAATGCCCGGTATGTACCAGGTGCTGGCCTCGGGCGCGGTGCGGGACCTGCCGCCCGAACTCAGGGCCCAGACCGGCATCGATCCGGACTACGCCGCCATCAGGGCCAACGCCCGGGTCACCGAGAAGCACGAGGATAAAACCGTGGAGCTGCCGCCCGAGCGGGCCGGCGAGTTCACGGCGGGACTGGTGCGCCTCTACGAGCGCCGGGGCCTGTACGCCGTGCGTGACAACGCCGTGCGCGTGCAGGGGGAAACCTTCGAGGCCGAGATCCCGATCCCGGCCGACATACCCAAGGGCGAGACCCAGATCACGGTTTACGCCGTCAAGGACGGCAGCCTGGTGGGTAACAACGCCCAGACCCTGCACGTGGAGAGCGTGGGTCTGGTGCGGGTGATGGCCAGCATGGCCCAGACCAACCCGGTGGCCTACGGGCTGCTGGCCGTGGGCGTGGCCCTGGCCGCCGGGCTATCCATCTCCTGGGCCTTCAGGCAGCTCAACCGCCTCATTTTCAAGGAGGAAGGGGTCGGCGCGCACCACTGAAAACGGGCCGGGGTCCACCCGTCTTTAAGGGGCCGGACGCGGGGAATGCACCCAACCGGCCCCTTTTTTCGCAGTACGCCGGGTCGGAGCGCCGGTCGGGGAAGCCCGCCGGATCTTATTTCCGCCCAACAGGGGGGGCGATTTTTTTGTCCCGCTCCCGCCGGGCCGCCGTTTCCGCCGGGAATTGGCGGCCCTTTAGAGGGGGTCGTTTCGTGACGAAGATCGCTTCGGGAGTTTCTCACGGTTTCCGGGTGGAGGTCTGTCGGATTGCGGCGCATACCCGTTGACCTGTTGCGACCGGGCATGAAGGTGGCCCGGCCGGTTTACGGTACCCACGGCCAGCTGCTCCTCAACGCCGGCGTGGTGCTCAACGCGGCCTACATCAGGCGGCTGAAGGCGCTCGGAGTGCCGGCCCTTTACATCGACGAGGGATGGGCCCCGGACCTGCAGGTGGAAGACGTCATCTCCGACGCCACCAGGCTCAAGGCCGTGGAACAGGTGCGGAGGCTCCTCGCCGAGCAGGCCTCGGAAAAGCCGGTGGTGGGCAAGACCATGATCCTGACCCGCGACATCGCGGCCACCATCAACGAGATCATCGACGAGCTCTTCAGCCACCAGTCCCTCATGGTAAACCTCACCGACATCCGCACCCTCGACACCTACACCTTCGCCCACTCCGTAAACGTATGCGTGCTGGCCCTGCTGGCCGGTATCGGCCTGGGCTACGACCGGGCCAAATTGTTCCACCTGGGCATGGGGGCCATCCTCCACGACATCGGCAAGATCAGGATTCCCGCCTCTATTTTAAACAAGCCGGGCCCGCTGACCGAGGAGGAGTGGGCCGAAATAAAGCGCCACCCCGAGTACGGCTGGGAGATCCTCCAGAAGAACCCCGAGGTCAGCCACCTTTCGGCCCTGGTGGCCTGGCAGCACCACGAGCGCTATCACGGCGGCGGTTACCCGCGGGGCCTGCGGGGCGAGGAGATCAACGATCTGGCCCAGATCACGGGTGTGGCCGACATGTACGACGCCCTGACCGCGGACCGCCCCTACCGCGGCGCCTACCCTCCCCACGAGGCCTACGAAATGATTGCCGCCGGCGGCGACTTCCTTTTCAGCTTTCGGGTGGTGCGGGCCTTTTTGCACCACATCGCCGTCTATCCCGCCGGCACCATCGTGGCCCTGAATACCGGAGAGATCGCCGTGGTCCTGGAGACCCTCAAGGGTTATTCCCTTTACCCCCGGGTGCGGGTACTCTTCGACGCCGAGCGCCGGCCCGTGGTGCCGCCCTTCGAAATCCTGCTGGCCGAAGAGAGGACCCGCGTCGTGACCAGGGTCCTGGGGCCGGAGGAAGTGGCGGAGCTCCCGCGCAGCACGGGGACCACCGAAGTATAACCTGGCCCGCGCCGGACAGACTAACAACCGAGAACGGCGCGGGAGGTTGTTCTTGTGGACGCGACCTGGTGGAAGGACCGGCGCCTGGCCCTTTTGTTACTGTTGCTCGTTCCGGTGGTGTTGCTGGCCCTCGCCCGCCTGCCCGCGGCGCGCAAGCCCCTGGCCTACCGACCCATAGTGGTCGGGTTCTACGTGGACCAGCCGGGAGATACCCATTCCCTGCCGTCCCTGGAGAAATTCGGCCGTAACCTCAACGTTCTGTCCCCCCTGTGGTACACCATGATGCCCGACGGCAGCCTGGAGGTGAAGGTCAACCGGCGCGCCCTGGAGGTGGCGCGCGGCCAGGGCCTGAGGGTGCTGCCCCTGGCCAACCTGGGGAAAAACGACGACACCATCCTCCGGGACGCCCGGGCGCGGGACCGGGTCATCGAGGGCCTCGTGACCGCGGTGCGGGAGAACAACTACGACGGCCTCACCGTCGACATCCAGCTCTTTCCCGAGGACGGGCGCACCTTCGCCCACGACCGCGACCTGCTCACGGACTTCATGCGGCGGTTGCGCGACCGGCTGAAGCCCATGGGGAAGGAGCTGTACATGGCGGTGGTGCCCAGGTTCGGGCCCTCGCGGGAGATAGCGGCCATCTACGACTACCGCGCCCTGGCGGACATCGTGGACCGGGTGGCCCTCATGACCTACGACTACCATCAGGAAACCGGCCCCCCGGGCCAGGTGGCGCCCTTCGCGTGGGTGGAGGAAAACATCAAGGAGGCCATCAACGCGGGCTTCCGGCCGGGCCAGATCCTGCTCGGCATCGCCACCTACGGGTACGACTGGCCGGCCGGGGAGAGCGGCGGCTTTTCGCGGCCCTCCAAGGACATTCAGGAGCGGGCCGCGCGCCTGGGCGTGGAGGTCAAGTGGAGCGACAGGTACCAGGAGCCCTACTACCTGTATACGGCCCCCAACGGGCGCACCAGGGAAGTCTGGTTCGAGAACCGCTACACGCTGCGGCAGAAGATCGAGTTGATGAAAAGGCACAATCTGGGTGGTATCGCCATCTGGCGCCTGGGCTTCGAGGAGCCGGGGTTCTGGGACGTCCTGCGGGCCAATTTCCCGGGCCGGTAGCAGGCGGGGGCCCGGCCAAGGGGAACGCCCCGCCCCCGCATCACTTTGCGGCCGGCTTCCTGTTGCCGCCGGGGCGGCAGGAACGCGGGCCAAGGTTTTGTGACCGGGTCCGGCTTCGTGGCCTTTGTGCCGTCGGCGTTGCCGTCGCCACAGGCCTCATGCTATAATGGTAAGAAACGTGAGGGGCGCACGCTCGGGTGGCCGGTGCTACGCCGGCCCCGACGGTGGTGTCGGGACCCGCAGTGTGCGGCACCGGGGACGTCGGGCGCCAAAGGAGGAGGGAATATGGGGACCCGCCCACACGAGATCATTATCCCGCCCAGGGACACCTACACCTACGCCGACTACGCCCTGCTGCCGGAGGGCGCCCCCTACCAGCTCATAGGGGGTGAGCTCGTTTTGACTCCGGCACCGGCGACGCTCCACCAAATCGTTTCCATACGGCTGGAAAACATGTTGGTTAATTTCGTAACTGAAAGAGGTCTCGGCCTGGTCCTGCACGCCCCGGTGGACGTGTACCTGGAGGAGAAGGAAACCTACCAGCCTGACATCATTTTCATAAGCCGCGAGAGGCTCGACATCGTGGAGAAGGCCAGGATCAACGGGGCGCCGGACTTGGTCATCGAGATTCTTTCCCCCTCGACGGCTTACTACGACATGAAGAAAAAAGCCCGGGTCTACGCCCGGCACGGGGTGCGGGAATACTGGCTGGTGGACCCCGAGGAGCGGAGCATCGAGGTGTACCGCGGGCACGAGGGACGCTTCTTGCCGGACCACCGGGTGGAAGGGGCCGGCACGGTACGATCCCTGGTGCTGGAGGGTCTGGAAGTCGACGCGGCCCGCCTGTTCGCGCCTATCAGGTAAGGGGGTAGCCGGAAAGGCCGTGGTACCGGCATTGAAAAAGCCTCCGGTGCGCCGGGGCTTTTTTCGTTTGTGGCTGTTTGCCGGCGTGCTCGCGGCGGACCAGCTGAGCAAGCTGGCCGTGCGGCACTTCCTGCCGCCGGGGGAGTCGTGTCCGGTGCTGCCGCCCTGGCTTTTCCTTACCCACGTGGCCAACCCCGGGGCCGCCTTTGGCCTCATACCTTACCGCACGTGGGTGCTGGTCGGCGCGGGCGGTGCCGTTCTGCTGGCCGCCGGCGCGCTCCTGCTCTTCTGGCGGCAGGCGCCGGGGCGGGCGCGCACCGGCCTGGCCGTGCTGGCCGCGGGGGCGCTGGGCAACCTGGTGGACCGCCTCGTGGCGGGGCGGGTCGTGGATTTCATAGACCTGCGCGTGTGGCCGGTCTTCAACCTGGCCGACGTGGCCGTGGTGGTCGGGCTGGGGCTGGTGGCCTGGGTCTGGTTGGGTGGGGAGGGGACATGCCGGCGGCGGAAGTGAAGGAGTACCCGGTGCCGGGGGACCTGGCCGGGGAGCGGCTCGACGTGGCGGCCGCGAGGCTTACGGGGCTGACCCGGTCCCGGGTTCGGCGGCTGATCGAAGAGGGCCTGGTGCTGGTGAACGGGCAGCGCGCCAAGGCGGGCCGGCGGGTGCGCTGTGGTGAGAGGCTGACCGTAACCCTTCCCGAACCCGAGCCGGTCGCGGCGGTGCCCGAACCGCTGCCCCTGGACGTGGTTTACGAGGACGGGGACCTGCTGGTGGTGAACAAGCCCCGGGGCATGGTGGTGCACCCCGGGGCCGGGCATGCCCGGGGCACCCTGGTCAACGCCCTGCTCCACCACTGCCGCGGCCTTTCGGGCATCGGGGGGGTGATGCGGCCGGGCATCGTGCACCGGCTGGACAAGGACACTTCCGGGCTCCTGGTGGTGGCGAAGAACGACGCGGCGCACCAGGCCCTGGCCCGGCAGATCAAGGCGCGTACCGTAACGCGGCGCTACCTGGCCCTGGTGCACGGCAATCTCACCCGGGACCGGGGAACCGTGGCGGCACCCATTGCCCGCCACGCCCGGCACCGCCAGAAGATGGCCGTGGACCTGGCGCGGGGCCGGCCCGCGGTCACCCATTTTCGGGTTCTCAGGCGGTACGGCGCTTACACCCTGGTGGAGCTGCGCCTGGAGACGGGCCGCACCCACCAGATCCGGGTGCACATGGCCCACATCGGTCACCCCGTGGTGGGGGACCGGCGCTATGGCCCCCGCCGGCCGGACCTGGGGCTGGACGGGCAGTTCCTGCACGCGGCGGTGCTGGGGTTCCACCACCCCCGCACCGGCGCGTACCTGGAATTCAGCGTGCCGCTGCCGGGCGAGCTGGCCGCGATGCTGGAGAGGCTGGGCTCAACCCCTGTGCCAGCGGCAGAGCTCCAGGAGCAGGGCCGTGAGCCCGGCGGCCATCAGCGGTCCCACCGGGATGCCCCCCAGGAGGAGAATACCCAGCAGGGAGCCGATGAGGAGTCCGAAGATCAGTTCCGGCGTGGTCTGCATGAGAGACAGTCCCTCGCCGTTGAGGTGGGTGGCCAGGGCACCTCCCAGGATGGCCATCAGGCCGGGCAGCGAAGTCAGGTGGGCCGCGATTTCTCGTAAACCCACCCGGTCCGCCGCGAAGGGAGCCATAATGGCGAGCAACAAAAAAAGAAGGCCGGCCTCCAGTCCTTTTTTTTCCACAAGGTCTATGCACTGCGGCAGGCGGATCCACCGCAAGGCCAGCAGGATCAGGGCGGCGACACTTATCAGGTAGGAGCGGGCAACCAGGCCGGCGACCACCAGCAGGAGCAGTAAAAGGGAACCTCCCGACACGGGCACTCCCCTCCGGCCCCGGAGTCAGTAACACTATATGCGGCCCGGCTACCCGCCATACCCCGTCGCTACCTTCAGCCGCGGCCCGCGCCTCCCAAGGCCCGCGCGCTTTGCGCACCCGCCGGCGGCCCCCCGTTGCAGACCGCCTGCAGGGTGTCGCTGCGCAGGCCCACCCGCAGGGCCTCCAGGGCCAGCACCTCTCCCGGCGGAATGTTCCCCAGGTTCACGTTCGGTCCGAGCAGCAGGATGAGGTGTTGCTGCTGCTCTTTCCGCGGCGCTTCCCAGATGAGGTCCGCGGGATTCTCGATCAGGGCCAGGAATTCCTGAAGGAGCTTGCGCCTGATCTGCCCGCGCCCGTCGAAGAATCCCGCGGCACGGCCGCAGTCCCGGCCTTCGATGATGACGCGGTGGGCTCCGGCGGCCAGATCCTGTTTTACCTTACGGGCCATCGCCGCGGGTACTACGGAGTGCGGGTTGTTTTTCTTGCCCACCTCGGTCAAAACCTTGAAGCCCAGGTCCGCCGCGGTGGCTATGGCCCGCCGGCGCATTTGGTCGTCCACGGAAATCGTGCCCTCCGATACCTCCACGGCGGTGAAACCCAGGCTGCGGGCCGTCAGGAGGAAGGTGTGGAGCTTTCCCTGCAGCACGGCCACTTCTAAGAAGGTGCCACCGGGGTAAATATCGATGCCGCGGGCGCGGGCCAGCTGGATTTTAGCCCTCAGCACCTTCTCGTCGTAAAGCGCGGAAGTGCCGAACCCCAGCTTCACGAAGTCGATGTAGTCGCCGGCCAGGTCGAAAAGGTCGCGGGCCTCGGTGAGACCCAGGCCCTTGTCGATGACCATGGTCAGTCCGGTGGTCCTGGGTTTACCGTGGCGTCCCGCGAGGGGGAAGGCTAGCACCTCCTGCCAGGAGTTTTTGGGCCTCAATGCCGACAGCTCCTTTCCGGGATGTCTCGGGCGACGGTACCAATCTATTCACCGGCGGAACCGCGGGTTACTGGTCAGTTTTTCTGGATTTCGCCCACCCTGATGAGGAACTGGGCCAGGAGGGCCACCACGCCGGCGCCGGCGCCGGCCAGAAGAAACAGGGCCGCGAGGCTGCGCTCCAGGAGCAGGCCGAAGAGGGGAGGGCCGGCGGCCACTCCGAAAAAGCGCACGCTGCCGTACAGGGCGGTTATCAGTCCCCGTTCGCTGGCCCGGGCCGCGCCGGTGATGAGGGTGTTCACGCAGGGCAGGACCAGGCCCGTTCCCACCCCTATGAGGGATATGACCGCGAAATGGAGCCAGGTGTGCCGCACCCAGATCAGGCCGATGAGGCCGGCGGCGATGATCAGCAAACCCGCCACCACCATGAACTTCATCCTGGCCACCTGCTTTTTGGCCACCAGACCGGACAGGAAAGACGTGCCGCACATGAACAGTACCGGTACGGCCAGGGCCAGTCCCTTGGCCACTCCTTCGAGGCCGTAGGCCTTTTCAAGATGCTCGGAAAGGTAGAAGAGCACGCCGAACAAAAGGAGCAGGACCCCCATACCGGCCGTGAAGCCGCTCGCCAGCAGGGACACCTTACGGACGAAGATCTGACGGAGCATTTGTTTGTACCGGCCAAGGGAGGGGGGCGCACGGTGGGTGCCGGGTTCTTTTACGGCCCAACCGACGGCGCCGGCGGCCAGCACGCAGAGGGCCGGGAAGAGAAAAAAGGGGGCAAACCAGGCCCACGACCCGAGGGCCGCGCCCAGCACGGGGCTGAGCACCTTGCCGAAGCCGTTGGCGGCCTCGATAATGCCCAGGGCGCGGCTGCGGGCCCGCCCCTGGAACAGGTCCCCCGCCAGGGCCATGGCCAGCGGGGCCGTGCCGGCCGCCCCGATGCCCTGCAGGATACGACCGGTCAGCACCGCCGCAAAGGTCTCCTTGAAATGCAGGGCCGCGGCCAGCCCGGCGAGCAACCCCCCCAGACCGTAGAGGAGCAGGCCGGGTACGATCACGGCCTTGCGACCCAGGCGGTCCGAAAGGAAACCCGCCAGGGGGATGACGAGGCCGGCCGGGACCGAAAACAGGGTGATGACCAGGCTCACGTGCAGGGCCGAAAGGCCCAGGGCCCCGGCCATGGCGGGCAGTACCGGGATGAGCATGGAGTTACCCAGGACCATCACGAAGGGTACCCCGCTGAGGGCCGCCAGTGTACCGGTTTGGGGCAAAGGGGTTATACCTCCCGTCGCAGGATTATCGCGCTCCGTCGGAACTCATTACGGCGTGGTCTCGCCGTTTACCACCGGGTAACGCCGCCGTTTGCCCTCTGTGGCACGCCTCCCCGTTGCCACCGTCCGTTGCCGGTTCCGGACGCGTGTCGCGGGTTCTGCTACGTGGCGGCGTACTTATTCTGCCGTGCCCTTTTTCGGGCTATGCGGCGCGGGGGCGGGCATATAACAGGAACCGGGGGTGGATTTCGTGGAGCGGATCGTCCTGGGTATGGCGGCGGTGCGGTTTCTCTCGGCGGGCATCGAACTGACGGCGGCCTCCCTCATGCTTTACTTCAACCGCGTGGAGGCGGCCCTGCAGATCAACGCGGCCCTGGCGCTGGTGGGCCCCACCGTGCTGGTGACGGTTACGGCCCTGGGTCTGATCGGCGTGGCGGGGCGCATTTCCGCGACCGGACTGCTGACCGTGGCCCTCGGCGTGGCGCTGATTTTCCTGGGCCTGCAGCAGGTCAGATAGAAGGAAAGGGGAACATCGTGTAGAATTTCACAATACGGAAATGCCGAAGGGAGGCGACAGGGTGGACGGGAGGTTTGCTGTGGGTTCCGATTTCTTTCCCAAGGCGGGCTACGATTACCAGCTGGTCCTGACCAGAATTCTGGAGTACGCGGCCAGAATCCGCCCCCGCGACGAGATCGTATATCGCAACCTGTACCGCGGCAATTACGCGCGGCTTTACGAAAGGTGCCGTCGCCTGTCCAAGGCGCTGGTCACCCTGGGTGTGGGGCGGCACACCAGGGTAACCGTCTTCGAATGGAACACCCACCGCTTTCTGGAGCTGTACTTCGCGGTACCGTGTATGGGGGCGATTCTGCATTTGGGCAATCCGCTGCTCGCCCCGGATCAGATAGCGTATGCCATAAACCACGCGGAGGCCGAGGTATTGATTCTCAACAGGGATTTCATACCCCTGATCCAGGCCATCAGCGGCAAACTCCAGACCGTGAGGCAGTACGTCGTAATGGCGGACGACGGGCGGGTGCCGGAAACGAACCTGCGACCCGTCGCCGAGTACGAAGAGCTGTTGGGCTCCGCGACCGCGGATTACGATTACCCCGAACTCGACGAAAACACGGTGGCCACGATATGTTATACCACCGGCACTACCGGGGACCCCAAAGGGGCCTACTTCACCCACCGTCAGGCCGTATTGCACACCCTCACCTGGGCCAACTTTTTCCAGGGATTCCTGGGCGAGAGGGGAATCGATCCGCGCCGCGACTTTTTCATCCACCTGGTACCCATGTTTCACGCCCACAGCTGGGGTATTCCGTACATTGCCACGTACCTCTGCACGAAACAGGTCTACCCCGGCAGATTCGACCCCAAGGTTTTCCTGGAACTGGTCAAAACGGAGAAGCGGCCCGGACAGCGGGCCTACGCGGCAAGTGTGGCCACCATGCTGAACGCCATCTGTTATCATCCGGAAGTGGATCACTATCGCGAGTACCTGAAGGGCGTCACCTACGTGGTGGGAGGCACTGCCCTACCCAAAGGACTGGCCTCAAAGGCCAGGGAACTCGGGATGGAGGCCGTGGCGGGGTGGGGGATGACCGAGACCTTCCCGGTGGTCGGCGTCTCCTTCCTGAAGCCGCACATGTTCGACTGGCCGGAGGAGAAAAAGCTGGATTTCCTGGTGCGGACGGGCGTTCCCTTCCCGCTGGTGGAGCAGAGGGTGGTGGATTCCGGGGGCAGAGACGTGCCGAAGGACGGCAAGACCTACGGCGAGATCGTGTTGCGGGCGCCGTGGCTCACCGGTGGTTACGTCAAGGAGCCCGAAAAATCAAAGGAACTGTGGCGCGGCGGCTGGCTTCATACGGGCGACATCGCCACCATCGACGAGGAGGACAGCCTGCTCATCGTGGACCGCGACAAGGACGTGATCAAGAGCGGGGGAGAATGGATTTCCACGCTCATCCTCGAGGACATCCTCAGCATGCACAGTAAGGTGCAGGAAGTGGCCGTAATCGCCGCCAGATCCGAGAGGTGGGGCGAGCGCCCCATCGCCGTAGTGGTACCCAAGAAGGAATTCAGGGACGGGATCTCTGAGGACGAACTGAAGGAATATATGAAAGAACACGTGGAAACGGGCAGGATACTCAAGTGGTGGATACCCGAAAAGTTCCTTTTCGTCGATGAAATTCCCAAAACCAGCACGGGTAAGTTCAACAAAAAGGTTTTGCGGCCCCTGTACTGGGACGTGCTGGAAAAATAGTCCCGCGCCGGGCCGGCGCCTTTCGCCTTTGGCGTGCGGGTGCCGCCTGTAGTGCCGAGTTGGCCCGTTCCCACACGGGCGCCAAATGGATCTTGACACGGGTCGCGGGTCGCGCTAGACTAGGTAAAAATACCTTTAAACCGGTCCCGTGAGGCCGGTAAGGTAGTCATAAGCCCACACAAGTGCCTACCTGCCGGACGCGGGTGGGCACTTCGAGTTTGAAGGGGGGGTTGGGAGCGTGGCGCTGGCGGAAAAGGCCCAGATCTTCGACCGGGACGGCATGCGCCGGGCCCTTACCCGCATCGCCCACGAAATTATCGAGCGGAATAAGGGAACCGCCGGCGTGGTGCTGATCGGGATCCGGCGCCGTGGCGTGCCCCTGGCGCGGCGGCTGGCCGAGCGCATCCGGGCCATCGAGGGCCAGGGCGTGGAGGTGGGTGTCCTGGACATCACCCTGTACCGCGACGACCTGGACCGGCTGGGTTACCAGCCCGTGGTGCACCAGACCGAGATACCGTTTCCGGTGACGGACAAGAAGGTGGTGGTGGTGGACGACGTGATCTACACGGGCCGCACGGTGCGGGCGGCCATGGACGCCATCATGGACCTGGGGCGGCCTAAAGCCATCCAGCTGGCGGTGCTGGTGGATCGGGGCCACCGGGAGCTGCCCATCAAGCCCGACTACGTAGGGAAAAACGTGCCCACCTCACGCCGCGAAATCGTGGCCGTGCAGGTCGAGGAAATCGACGGGATAGATCGGGTCGTAATCCTGGAAGAGAGGGATTGAAGCCGGAGGTGGCGCTTTTTTTATGTTCAAACACTTGCTGGGCCTGAGAGACGTGGGACGGGAAGAGATCCTCACGGTACTGGACACGGCGCGGGGCATGAAGGAGGTCCTGGGCCGGCGCATCAAGAAGGTGCCCACCCTGCGCGGGCGGATCGTGGTGCTGCTTTTCTTCGAGCCGAGCACCCGCACCAGGGTCTCCTTCGAGCTGGCCGCCAAGGCCCTCAGCGCCGACACCGTGAGCATTACGGCCGCGGCCAGCTCCGTGGCCAAGGGGGAGTCCCTGCGCGACACGGTACGCACCCTCACCGCCATGGGTGCCGACATGCTGGTAATCCGGCACCCCGCCTCCGGCGCGGCCGAGGCGGCTGCCCGGGCCACCACGGCCGCGGTGATCAACGCCGGCGACGGCACCCACGAGCACCCCACTCAGGCCCTCCTGGACCTCTTCACCATGAGGGAGGCCAAGGGCCGCCTGGAGGGGCTCACGGTAACCATCGTCGGGGACATCCGCCACAGCCGCGTGGCTCGCTCCAACGTGTGGGCCCTGAGGGCCGTGGGGGCCGAGGTGCGCTTGGCGGGGCCCGCCACCCTGTTACCCCCCGAGGCGGCCGCGCTCGGTATCCCCTGCTACACCACGCTGGAGCAGGCCCTGGAGGGGGCCGACGTGGTCATGGCCCTGCGCCTGCAACTGGAGCGCATGCGGGCCAACTACCTCCCCAGCCTGCGGGAGTACACCAGGCTCTACTGCATCACGCGGGAGCGGCTGCGGCTGGCCAAGCCGGACGTCCTGCTCATGCACCCCGGGCCCGTCAACCGGGGCGTGGAGCTGGCCCCGGACCTGGTGGAGAACGCCCCATCGGTGATCGAGGAGCAGGTGACCAACGGTGTGGCCGTGCGCATGGCCCTCCTCTACCTCATGCTGGGAGGTGAATAGTTCCGTGCGGATCCTGATCCGCGGCGGTACGGTGGTGGACCCCGAGAACCGTACCGTAGAGCAGAAGGACGTGCTGCTGGTGGACGGGCGCGTGGCCGGGGTGGGTGCGGATTTGCCGGCCGACGACGCCCTGGTGATCGAGGCCACAGGGCGCCTGGTGACGCCGGGCCTCATTGACATGCATGTGCACCTGAGGGAGCCGGGGTACGAGCACAAGGAGACCATCGCCTCCGGCACCAGGGCCGCGGCGCGCGGCGGCTTCACCGCGGTGGTGTGCATGGCCAACACCGATCCCGTGGCCGACACCAGGGCCGTGGTGGAATACATTAGAGAGAGGGCCCGGGCCACGGGGGTGGTGCACGTCTTTCCCGTGGGCGCCGTGAGCAAGGGCCTGGAGGGCAAGGAGCTGGCCGAACTGGCGAGCTTACGCGAGGGCGGGGCCGTGGCCTTCTCGGACGACGGCCGGCCGGTGGTGGACAGCGGGCTCATGCGGCGGGCCATGGAATACGCCCGCATGCTGGGGGCCCCCGTCATCTCCCACTGCGAGGACCCGGGGTTATCGGCGGGCGGGCTGATGAACGAGGGCCGGACCGCCTACCTCCTGGGGTTGCCCGGCATGCCGGCCGCGGCCGAGGAGGTGATGGTGGCCCGCGAGATCCTGCTGGCGGAACTGACGGGCTGCCCGGTGCACATCGCCCACGTCAGCACCGCCGGCGCGGTGCGCCTCATCCGGGACGCCAAGGCCCGGGGCCTGCCCGTCACGGCCGAGGCCACCCCCCACCACTTTACCCTCACCGAGGAGGCCGTGGAGGGGTACAACACCAGCACCAAGGTGAATCCGCCCCTGCGCACGGCCGCAGACGTGGCCGCGGTGCGGGAGGGCCTGGCCGACGGCACGATAGACGTCATCGCCACGGACCACGCCCCCCACGCCGAAGAGGAGAAGGACGTGGAGTTCGCGGCCGCGCCCTTCGGCATCGCCGGCCTGGAGACCGCCGTGGGCCTGGTCTTCACCGAACTGGTCCACAGCGGGGTGCTGGACCTGCCGGCGGCCGTGGCCAAGATGACCGTCAATCCGGCACGCATCCTGGGCCTGGCCAAGGGGAGGCTGGTACCCGGCGCCGACGGGGACGTGACCATCATCGACCCCCGTCTGGAGCTCACGGTGGACGCGTCCGGGTTCGTGGGCAAGGGGAGGAATAACCCCTTTGTGGGGCGGAAGCTCACGGGCGTGCCGGTGACCACCATCGTGGCCGGCCGCATCGTCATGCTCGAGCGGGATCTGAAGTGCTGAGGCCGGCGGTGCCCGCTCGGGATCTGGAGGGGAAAAATTGGAGCAGGGTGTACTGGCACTGGAAAACGGCGCCGTGTTCTACGGCGTGCCCTTCGGGGCGCGGGGAGAGAGCTGGGGAGAGGTCGTGTTCAACACGGGCATGACGGGCTACCAGGAGGTGCTGACGGACCCCTCCTACTGCGGCCAGATCGTGGTCATGACCTATCCCCTCATCGGCAACTACGGCATCAACGACGAGGACTGGGAGGACACCCGGCCCCACGTGCGCGGCTTCGTGGTGCGGGAGGCCTGCCCTTCGCCCAGCAACTGGCGGGCCGCGCGCTCCCTGGACCGCTACCTGGCGGAGCAGGGGATCGTGGGCCTGGCCGGCGTGGACACCCGGGCCCTGACCCGCATCATCAGGAGCGAGGGCGCCATGCGCGGGGTCATCGCCGGCGCACCGGCGCCCGGGGAGGAACTGGTAGCGCGCGCCCGGGCGCTGCCCACCATCAGCGAGCAGCAACTCGTGTTCCAGGTGGCCACCGACAGGCCCTACCACCTGCCCGGCGGGGGCTGCCGCGTGGTGGTGGTGGACTTCGGGGTCAAGGAGAACATCATCCGCTGCCTGCGGGACCGGGGATGCGACCTGGTGGTGGTGCCGCCCACCTTCGACGCGGCCCGCATCATGGCCTGCCAGCCCGACGGCATTCTCCTGTCCAACGGGCCGGGGGACCCCACGGCGGTGCCCGGTGCGATGGAGAGGGTTCGGGAGCTGCTGGGCCTGCGCCCCCTTTTCGGCATCTGCCTGGGGCACCAGATCCTGGCCCTGGCCCTGGGGGGGAAGACCTACAAGCTGAAGTTCGGGCACCGCGGGGCCAACCACCCCGTCAAGGACCTCCTCTCGGGACGCGTTTATATCACGTCCCAGAACCACGGCTTCGCCGTGGACGAAGGATCCCTGGCCCACCGGGACGTGGTGGTCACCCACCGCAACGTCAACGACGGTACGGTGGAGGGACTGGCCCACCGCTACCTGCCCGCCTTCGGCGTCCAGTACCACCCGGAGGCCGCGCCCGGCCCCCGGGATTCGGAATACCTCTTCGACCGTTTTCTGGCCCTGATGCGGGCAAGGGTGGTTGACAATCACAAAGAACCGTCAACCACGTTTGAAGGGTGCTGGAAGCATGCCCCGTAGGAAGGATCTGCGCAAGGTTATGGTCATCGGCTCGGGGCCCATCATCATCGGTCAGGCCGCCGAGTTCGACTACGCCGGCACCCAGGCCTGCCGCGCCCTGAAGGAGGAGGGCGTGGAGGTGGTGCTGGTCAACTCCAACCCGGCCACCATCATGACCGACACCAACATGGCGGACCGGGTGTACATCGAGCCCCTGGAGCCGGAATTCGTGGCCCGCATCATCCGGCGGGAGAGGCCCGACGGCCTGCTGCCCACCCTGGGCGGTCAGGTGGGCCTGAACCTGGCCCTGCAGCTTTCCCAGGCCGGGGTGCTGACGGCCGCGGGCGTGGAGCTCCTGGGCACGCCCCTGGAGGCCATCCAGCAGGCGGAGGACCGGGAGCAGTTCAAGTTCGTGATGCACAAGATCGGCGAGCCGGTGCCCGAAAGCGCCATCGTTTCGGATTATCCGGCGGCCGAGGCCTTCGTACGCGAGGTGGGCTTTCCCGTCATCATCCGGCCCGCCTACACCCTGGGGGGTACGGGCGGGGGCGTGGCCCGGGACTGGTACACCCTCCGGGAGATCGTGGAGCGGGGCCTCTCCCACAGCATCATCCGCCAGGTCCTGGTGGAAAAGTGCGTCCTGGGCTGGAAGGAAATCGAATACGAGGTCATGCGCGACGCGCGGGACAACTGCATCACGGTCTGCAACATGGAAAACCTGGACCCCATGGGAGTCCACACCGGGGACAGCGTCGTGGTGGCCCCCTCGCAGACCCTGAGCGACAGAGAATACCAGATGCTGCGCACCGCCTCCCTGAAGGTCATCCGGGCCCTGGGCATCGAGGGCGGGTGCAACATCCAGTTCGCCCTGGACCCCCACAGCTACAGGTACTACGTCATCGAGGTCAACCCCCGGGTTTCGCGCTCCTCGGCCCTGGCCTCCAAGGCCACGGGCTACCCCATCGCCAAGGTGGCGGCCAAGATCGCCGTGGGCCTGAACCTGGACGAGATCACCAACGCCGTGACCGGCAAGACCTGCGCCTGCTTCGAGCCGGCCCTGGACTACGTGGTGGTGAAGTTCCCCCGCTGGCCCTTCGACAAGTTCGCCTTCGCCAACCGGACCCTGGGCTCCCAGATGAAGTCCACGGGCGAGGTTATGGCCATCGACCGCACCTTCGAGGGGGCCCTGCTGAAGGCCATCAGGTCCCTGGAAATCGGCTGCCAGGGGCTGCGCCTGCCCGGCGTGGAGCGGCTGCCCGACGCCGTGCTTCAGGCCCGGCTGGAGCGCGGCGACGACCAGCGCATCTTTCTGCTGGCCGAGGCCCTGCGGCGGGGCTGGGCCCCGGAGAGGTTGGCGGCCCTCACGGGCATCGACCGCTTCTTCGTGGAGAAGATCGCCGGCCTGGTGGCCCTGGAGCGGGAGGTGGCGGCCCGCAAAGGGAACCTGGACCCGGAACTGCTGCGCCGCGCCAAAAGGATGGGCCTTGCGGACGCGGCCCTGGCCGAACTGACCGGCCTGCCGGCGGAGGAGGTCAGGGCGCGGCGCGCCTCCTGGGGCATTGTGCCGGTATACAAGATGGTGGACACCTGCGCGGCCGAGTTCGAGGCCGCCACGCCCTATTATTATTCGACCTACGAGCAAGAAAACGAGGCCACCAGATCCCGCCGGCGCAAGGTGGTGGTCGTGGGCTCGGGGCCCATCCGCATCGGCCAGGGCATCGAGTTCGACTACTGCTCGGTGCACTCGGTGTGGGCCCTGCGCGAGGAAGGGTACGAGGCCGTAATAGTCAACAACAATCCGGAAACCGTGAGCACGGACTTCGACACGTCGGACCGCCTCTATTTCGAGCCCCTGGTGCCGGAGGACGTCCTGAACGTGGTCGAGCACGAGGGACCGGAGGGGGTCATCGTGCAGTTCGGCGGCCAGACGGCCATCAACCTGGCGCGGCCCCTGGCCTCCGCCGGCGTGCACATCCTCGGCACCGGCGTGGCCGACATCGACCGGGCCGAGGACCGGGAGAAGTTCGACGCCCTGCTGGAGGAGCTGGGCATCCCGCGCCCGCCGGGCGGGGCGGCCAAGAGCGTGGAAGAGGCCCGGGCCATCGCGGCCCGCATCGGCTTTCCCGTACTGGTGCGGCCCTCCTACGTCCTGGGCGGCCGCGCCATGGAGATCGTTTACAACGGCGAGGAACTCATGGAGTACATGCGTTCCGCGGTCCAGGTGGCGCCCGAATACCCGGTGCTGGTCGACAAGTACCTCTTCGGTAAGGAGGTCGAGGTGGACGCCGTCGCCGACGGCGAGGAGGTCCTGATTCCGGGCATCATGGAGCACGTCGAGCGGGCGGGGGTGCACTCGGGGGACAGCATCGCCGTTTATCCCCCGCAGTGGTTGAGCCGGGAGGTTCAGGATACCGTGGTGGAGTACACCTGCCGGCTGGCGCGGGCCCTGCGGGTGCGCGGCCTGCTCAACGTCCAGTACGTACTGTACAACGGCCGGGTGTACGTGCTTGAGGTCAATCCCCGGGCCAGCCGCACCGTGCCCTACCTGAGCAAGATCACGGGGGTGCCCATGGTCAACCTGGCCACCAAAGTCATCCTGGGCCGGAGCCTGCGGGAACTCGGCTACCGGAGCGGGTTGCACCCCGGCTCGGGCTACATCGGCGTCAAGGCCCCGGTTTTCTCCTTCGGCAAGCTGCTGGACGTGGACGTGACCCTGGGCCCGGAGATGAAGTCCACCGGCGAGGTGATGGGCATCGACCGCGACTACGCCATGGCCCTCTACAAGGCCTGCGTGGCCGCCGGATACGGGATGCCGAGGAAGGGCGTGGTCCTGGCCACCGTGGCGGACCGGGACAAGGAGGAGGCCGTGCCCATCGTCAGGGGCTTCGCGGAACTGGGCTACGAGATCTGGGCCACGGCGGGCACGGCCCACGCCCTTTCCCGGGCCGGGGTGCCGGTGCGGCGGGTGAACAAGCTCCACGAGGGCTCGCCCCACATCGTGGACTTCATCCGCCGGCGCCGCATCCACCTGGTGATCAACACCCTCACGCGCGGCCGGGCCCCCGAGCGGGAGGGCTTCCAGATCCGCCGCGCGGCCGTGGAGTACGGCGTGCCCTGCCTCACCTCCCTGGATACGGCCCGGGTGCTGTTGCAGGTCATGTGCCGCATCCGCCGGGGAGGAAATCCCATTCTGGCCCCCTTACAGGAGATCCTGCCGTGAGTGCCGCTCTGCTGGTGGAGGCTGTGGTTCTGAGGACGGAGAGGGTGGCGCCGGACCACTACCGGCTCGTATTGCACGCGCCCGAAGTGGCGCGGGCCGCCCGCCCGGGCCAGTTCGTGATGGTGCGTTGCGGTTCCGCCTGGGACCCGCTGCTGCGCCGGCCCTTCAGCGTGGCCGGGGTAGACCGGGAGGCCGGTGCCGTGACCCTGCTCTTCCGGGTGGTGGGCCGGGGTACGGCCCTCCTGGCCGGCACGGTCCCGGGGGACGCTTTGAGCCTGCTGGGGCCTCTGGGCAGGGGCTTTACCCTCCCGCAAGCGGCCGAGGCCGCGGCTGTCATCGGCGGCGGCATGGGCCTGGCCCCGTTGCTCTTTCTGGTAGAGGAACTGCTGGCCCGCGGCTGCCGGGTGCGGGTGCTGGCCGGGGCCCGCTCCCGCCAGTACCTGTTCGTGCCCGAGCCGGCCCCGGGGTGCGAGGTGCTGGTGGCCACCGAGGACGGTTCCGCCGGAAGGCCGGGCCCGGTAACGGTGCTGCTGCCTTTCGTGGGCCCCGAGGTGCGGCGCTATTACGCCTGCGGGCCGCGCGAGATGCTGCGGGCCGTGGCGGCCGAGTTGGAACGCCGGGGCCTGTCCGGTGAGGTGTGCCTGGAGGAGCGCATGGCCTGCGGCGTGGGGGCCTGCCGGGGTTGCGTGTGCCGGGTACGGCGGGGCGAGGGCATGGCCTGGGCCGCGGTCTGCGCCGAGGGGCCGGTCTTTCCGGCCGGGGAGGTATGCTGGGAATGAGGCCCCGTTTGCGCGTGAGGCTGGGCCGCCTGGAACTGAAGAACCCCGTCGTCACCGCCTCCGGCACCTTCGGCTTCGGCCGCGAGTACGCGGACCTGGTGGACCTCAGCCGGCCGGGGGCCGTGACGGTCAAGAGCCTGACCCTGGCACCCCGCAGCGGTAACCCGCCACCGCGCACCGTGGAAACGCCGGCCGGGATGCTGAACGCCATCGGGCTCGAGAATCCCGGGGTGGAGTGGTTTCTGGCCGAGGGCCTGCCGTTCCTGCGGCAAAGGCGCGTGCCGGTCATCGCCAGCATCGCCGGCGAGACCGCGGCCGAGTACGCGGCCCTGGCCGCC
Organism: Ammonifex sp.; assembly: GCA_020725605.1. Taxonomy (GTDB): domain Bacteria; phylum Bacillota; class Desulfotomaculia; order Desulfotomaculales; family DYER01; genus DYER01. Next base: position 25,434 of record DYER01000003.1, read on the forward strand.
AAGCTCGACCGGGCCCCGGGCCTGGTGGCCCTGGAGGTGAACCTCTCCTGTCCCAACGTGGCCCGCGGGGGACTGGCCTTCGGCGGGGACCCGGTCGCGGCCGCCGAAGTGACGCGGGCCGTGCGGGAGGCCACCGGATTACCGGTCATCGCGAAGCTCTCGGCCCAGGTCACCGACATCGTGGCCGTGGCCCGGGCCGTGCTGGAGGCCGGCGCCGAGGTTCTTTCCCTGATCAACACCCTGCCCGGCATGGCCGTGGACGTTTACCGGCGCCGGCCCGTGCTGGGCAACGTGTTCGGCGGGCTCTCCGGGCCGGCCATCCGCCCGGTGGCCGTGCGGGCCGTGTGGCAGGTTTACGCCGCCCTCCGCTGCCCCATCATCGGCATGGGGGGCATCATGACGGCCGTTGACGCCCTGGAGTTCGTGCTGGCCGGGGCCCGGGCCGTGGCCGTGGGCACGGCCCACTTCGTCAACCCGCGGGCCGCGGAGGAAGTTCTGGACGGTATAGAACGTTACCTCGTGGAACAGGGTGTGGCCGACTTCAACGACCTGGTGGGCGCGGCCCACGATGGGGGGTGAGGGGGTGCACAGGGAAGAGCAAATACGGCGCCGCCTGTACGTGGCCCTGGACGTACCGGACTGGCCCGCGGCCCGGCGGCTGGTGGAGCTGCTGGCCGGCCGGACCGGGGGCTTCAAGGTTGGTCTGGAACTCTTCTGCGCCGAGGGCCTGGGCGTAGTGGAAAAGATCAGGGCCCGGGGTACCGGGGTATTCCTGGACCTGAAACTCCACGACATCCCGAGGACCGTGGCCCGTGCCATAAAGGTGCTTGCCGCGGCCGGCCCCGACATCGTCAACGTCCACGCCGCCGGCGGGCGCGCCATGATGGAGGCGGCCGCGGCCGCGGCCCGGGAGGGGGCGGAGGCCGCCGGCAGGCCCGCGCCCCTGGTGGTGGCCGTAACGGTGCTCACGAGCCTGGACGACGGGGCCTGGCAGGAGGAGCTGGGGTTAAACCGTGGCGTGGGGGAAACCGTAACGCGCTGGGCGCGGCTGGCCAGGGAGGCCGGGCTGGACGGGGTGGTGGCCTCGCCCCGCGAAGTCGAGGCCGTCCGCGCGGCGTGTGGCCCCGGCTTCGTGGTCATCACGCCCGGGGTGCGGCCGGGGGGATTTCCGGCGGAAGACCAGCGGCGCTTTCTGACGCCGGGGGAGGCCTGGCGCCGCGGGGCCGACTACCTGGTGGTGGGCCGCCCGGTCACGGCCGCCCCGGATCCCGTGGCGGCCCTGGAGGCCATCGTGGCCGAGATCGCGGGCCACCCATCGGCTCCGGCGCACGGATAGGCTCCTTGCCCCGTGACCCCGCGGAAGACGGCTCACAGAGCCAATTTTGCCCTGGCGAAGTCGCTATAAGATCACGGCACGCCGGCAGAAGGCCGCGCCAGCCGGGCCACCAGGTTCGGGTCCGGCACGGCCACCACGGTCCGGAAATCCTCGTAGAGCACCATACCGGGCCGCGCGCCTTTAGGCTTGCGCACGTTGCGCCGCAGGGTGTAGTCCACGGGGACCTTGCCCGCGTCCCGGCCGCGGCTGAAGTAGGCGGCCAGGGAGGCGGCTTCCTCCAGGGTGGTCGGGGACACGGGCCGGCCTCCCGTGCGCACGATGACGTGGGCGCCGGGCAGGTCCTTCGCGTGGAGCCACAGATCGTCGTCGGCGGCCACGTGCCGCCACAGGTGTTCGTTCTGGCGGTTGTTCTTACCCACCAGGATTTCCAGGCCGTCCGAGGAGAGAAAGCGCAGGGGCCCGGACTCCGGCTGGGGACGGCGGTGGGGCCGGGCTCGGGCTTCGCCCCGCACGTAGCCCTGTTCTTCCAGTTCCCGCCGGACGTCCGCCAGTTCCTCCGGGGTCTCCGCCAGCTCCACGGCCATTTCCAGCTCCTCCAGGTAGGCGAGTTCCTCCCGGAGCCGTTCCCGTTTTTCCAGGCCCTCCTCCCGCGCCCGTTTGAGCTTCCGGTACTTCTTGAAGTAATGCTGGGCGTTGGCCACGGGGGAGAGCTCCGGGCGGAGGGGTATAAGGACGCGGCCCCCGTCGTAGAAATTTTCCAGCGTGACGGAGTCCACTCCCGGCGCGACGCGATGCAGGTGGGCCATGAGCAGCTCGCCGCAAACCCGGTAACGCTCCGGGTCCTCTTCCAGCGCGGCCCGCGCGGCCTCCACCTGGGCGGCGAGACGCCTGCGGTGACGGTGGATCGCGGCGAGCAGCGACTGCTTTTCGCGCCGCAGGGAGTCGTGCCGTTTCCTGCGGCCGAAGTATTCTTCGATGACCAGGCTGACGGATTCCCCGTGCCGCCGTTCCAGGTGGCCGCAGTGGGTGAGGTCCAGGGCCGCGAAGTCGACCGGCCGGTCCCGGTCCAGCACCAGGGTGGGCCGGAAGCGGCCCCCGCGCACGTCGGCCACCATTCTCTCCAGGGCGGACCGCAGGAGGCGCAGTTCGTGGGCGCCGCAGAATTCCAGGGCCAGGTCCACCGGCAACCCGGCCCTGAACACGACCTCGCGGGCCAGGACCGTGCTCAGACCCGCCACGCTTTTCTGCAGGGCCGCGGCCACGGGGGTATCCAGGGGGTGGGACAGCAGCCGGCGGGAGAAAATTTCTTCGTCGGCTTCCGAAGGGTTCAGTTTGTCGGCCTCGGGCGGCGGCACGTAAGGCCGACCGGGGAGCACCTCCCGGTGGCGGCTCACGGCGTGGGAATAGCGCTTGACGGCGTCAATGATAATGCCGTCGGCCAGGAGGATGATGTTGCTGTGCCGGCCCATGAACTCCGCCACCAGGCGCCTGGCGCAAGAAACTCCGGCGGCGGGCGCGAAGTCCAGAAAAAGCACGCGCTCCAGGTCGGGCTGGGCCACCTCCACAAGGCGCAACCCCTCCAGGTGCTTGCGCAGCACCTGGCAGAAAACCGGAGGCCTCTCGGGATTGGGAGGAATTTCTCCGACCAGGTGGGCCCGGGCCTCCTCGGCGTGGGCCGAGAGGAGCAGGCGCCGCGTGCCCCCGCGGGACACCACAAGCACCACCTCCAGGGAAGAGGGCTGGTGCACCCGCGACACGCGGCCGCCGAGGATGCGCTCCCGCAACTCCGCCACCACGGCCCTGAGGCATATGCCGTCGAAGGGCACAATCCTCCACCCCTTATCCGGCGGACTATAACAGATTCTTTAACTGCTCCACCGCGAGCCGGGCACTTTTGAGAATTGGCTACGACCGCTGCGCCAGGCGGCGCAGAATCGTGGCCAGGCCCTGCTTACCCAGTCTTCCCGCGGCCACCTCCATCATAGTCTTATACAACCATCCCGAAGGATCGCTCAGACTCACACCGTTCAGCTCCAGGAACACCAGGGCGCAGACAAGGGCCGTACGCTTATTGCCGTCCACAAAAGGGTGGTTACGGCAGATGTGGAAGGCGTATGCAGCAGCCATTTCGTAGAGGTCGGCGTGGAGGTACTCACCCTGCCAGGATGCCTCCGGCATCGCCAGTGCCGACTGGAGTAGCGCCAGGTCATGTATGCCGGGTCGGCCGCCGTAACGTTCGATCTGGTCCCTATGGATCTCCACGACCTCGGCCAGGGTTAGAAACGCGATTTTTTCCATGCCTTACTCCGCAAGCCTTCTCAACGTGCTTGCGTGTTCCGCGTTCACCTTGTCTAAAGCCCTGCGGAATTTCGTGGTCCGCTCCGTGTCGGGCAGGGGGGATATAATGAGACTCCTGCCGTCCGTCGTAATCTTGAGCGGAGTTTCCATGGTGATGCCAAGCAGCTCCAAAATAGGCTTGTCGATAATTAGCGCGGCGCTGTTTCCGTGCGCGGTCAGGGTCTTGATCACGCTCCGTCCCTCCTCTATTGGTAACTCATTGTATATACATCATATCATGTGCATCCCGCACCGTCAAACGACCAGGAATTTTGCCCTCGCAAAGCCTTGCGTACAGCGCCAGCTTACCTGGGCAAAATTCCTGGTCGAACGACCAGGAATTTTGCCCTCGCAAAGCCCTGCACGCAGCGCCAGTGTACCTGGGCAAATTTTCTGGTCGAACCTACCGGGACTGCCCAGACAATTTCCCCGGCAGCCCCCTATTTTCATGCCGCAGTGGCGGCGTCGACGCCTGCGCAACTTTTTCAGAATGCTTCATTCGCCCCTTTTCGCCCATCACCTAGCGTACGCCGGCCTGTATACCGCATACTTTTTCCAGGCCCCTTCACAGTAGCAGGAATTCGCGGCCCTCTGGTGGAATAGACCGCACGGGTCCGGTTGACAATTTTAAAGAATTGTCAACCAGATTTTTCGGGCGGTGGTAGTGATGAAGTTCGTCAAGATGCACGGCCTGGGCAACGACTTCGTGATTGTGGACAGTTCCCGGGAAAGGCTGCCTCCGGACCCGGCGGAGCTGGCACGAAGGGTGTGTCACCGGCACTTCGGCATCGGGGCCGACGGGCTGGTGGCGGTGGCGCCCGGGGGGCCGGATGTGTGGCACATGCGCATCTTCAACCCGGACGGCAGCGAGGCGGAGATGTGCGGCAACGCCCTGCGCTGCGTGGCCCGCTACCTCTACGAGAAAAAACTGGTGGCCGGGCCCCGCATGACCGTGGCCACACCGGCCGGCGAGATGAGGCCTGAGGTACTACTGAAGGACGGAAAGGTCACCGGGGTGAGGGTGGACATGGGAGTACCCCGCCTGGAGCGCGCCGACATCCCCATGCTGGGCGCGCCCGGTATGGTCATCGAGGAGCCCCTGGCCGTAAACGGCCGCGCCTGGCGGGTGACGGCGGTGTCGATGGGCAATCCCCACTGCGTGATTTTTCTGGGTCCGGGCGAGGACGTGGTCCTGGAGGAGGTCGGGCCGGTTCTCGAGCACCACCCGGCCTTCCCGCGGCGCACCAACGTGGAGTTCGTGCGCGTTTTGGCGGCGGACCGGCTGGAGGTGCGCGTCTGGGAGCGGGGGGCCGGGCCGACCCTGGCCTGCGGCACCGGGGCGTGCGCGGCGCTGGTGGCCGCGGCCCTCACCGGCCGCTCCGGCCGCCGGGCCGCAGTGCACCTCCCGGGAGGGGACCTGCTTGTAGAGTGGGGTCCCAACGACCACGTGTACATGACCGGACCGGCCGAGTTCGTGTTCGAGGGGACCTACCTGG
>DYER01000038.1 GCA_020725605.1 Ammonifex sp.
TCCAGCGCCGATGGTACTTGGGGCGCGAGCCCCTGGGAGAGTAGGTCGCCGCCGGAATTTTTTATTTTGAGTTTTTAAAGGTCAGTGGCCCGGTCGCACCACCGGGCCACCGCAGTTTGGGGGCTTCCCGGACCCCGCCGGGTTTCTAGCAAAAACATAGATGGGCCCAGTGGGCCCATCCGTAGGCGATCCTCTTTTACTTTTTCGACCCTCTACCTTTACTTTTTGTCACCCGAGTAACCCCAAGGCAGTCCCAGGAGCAAGAGGATCAGGATCAGGAAGACGAGAAACGTACGGTCGTGGTACTTGCCGCCGTCGATGCCGTATCCCACGGGTTTTACCCCCCTCCGTTAGTGGTCCCTACCATGATATGGGTGAAGATCGTTTTTGGTGACCGTACAAGACCCTTTAGGCCCAGCGATTAATATGCTGGAAGCGAGGGGTGATGTATAATAGATACGGTCGAGGTAAAACTGGCCAGGAACCCGATGGAGTTTTTCCGGGCAAGACGACGCCTATTTCCAGCGCTTCAGGAGGAAGAAGTCGCGCGCTTCGATGCGCGCCGCAATCCTTTTCTACACAGGATTGATCTCGCCCTGTTCGTGGCCCGGAAGGGCGGGGAGGCGAGCGGCTGTGTGGCCGCCGCGGTAGACCACCTTTACCCCGAACCAGACGTAGGATTATTCGGCTTTTTTGCCGCCGGGCCCGGGGAGCACGATACGGCCGCCGCCCTTCTCCGGGCCGCGGCCGGATGGCTGGCCCAACGGGGCAAATCTTACATGGTGGGCCCGGTAGGCTTACATACTACGGGTGAGATCGGTGTGGAGGTCTTTGATTCTCCGGAAGCGATCCCCAGGCCATCCGATGGACACCGGGTCTCGTGCCGGGAACTTCTGGAGGGAGCCGGTTTGTCCAAACTGAAAGATTTCCTGGCCTACCGGTGGGATTGTCGCGAGTCCCTTCCGGAACGGATCCTGCGCGTCAGCGAGCGGGCCTGGAGGATGCCGGGTCTCAAGGTCCGCGCCGTGGATTGGCGGCGTTTGTACCGCGAAGCCGAAATCTTTGCCGGGATTTACAATGCGGCCCTGAGCACGAATTGGGGCTTCAGTCCCCTAACCCACAGGGAGGCCCTGGCCCTGCTGCGCCAGTACCGGAGCTGGCCGGAGCCCGTCCTGCTCCTGCTGGCGGAGGTGGGGTCCCGGCCGGCGGGGGTGTTGCTCGCCCTGCCAACACGGTCTCCGGGGCGGCCGCTCCTAAGGCTGGCGCTGCTGGCGGTGGTACCCGAATTTCGCCGTCGAGGAATCCACGCCCTGCTCATCACGGTGGCGGCACGCGCGGCGCGGGAGTATGGCCACACAAGCGTAGAGTTGTCGTTGGTGGCTGAGGACAACGGCGAGGTACGGCGCCTGATCGAGGCCCTTCCCGGAAGTCAGCTCGTACGGCGGCACAGGGTCTACCTTGGCCGGCTGGAGAAGGGATGAGGGTGGTCGTACCGAAAAAGTATGGTAACGAATTAGGGCTCCGGCCACCGGGTACACTTGGGGGCGGCGGTGCCACAGTTTGCCCTGAGGAGTTGAGCAGGTTGATCCCCATTAGGGACAGTATACCTTCACGGCGGTTTCCCCTGGTCACGGTCTCCCTTATCGTCCTCAACATCGCCATTTTTATCTACGAGGCCACCCTGAGCCCGGTCCAGCTGCGCGAGCTGGTGTTCGCTTACGGCGTCGTGCCGGCCCGGGACGGAGCCTTCGGAGCAGGCTCCTGGGTACCGCTCGTAACGGCCCAGTTTCTCCACGGCGGCTGGTTTCACGTACTCGGCAACATGCTGTACCTGTGGGTTTTTGGAGATAATGTCGAGGACCTGGTCGGGCGAATGGGTTTTCTGCTGCTTTACCTGACTGTGGGCGTCGCCGGCAACTTGGCCCACATTCTGGCCAACCCCCACTCCGCGGTACCGACGGTGGGTGCCAGCGGGGCAGTGGCGGGTATCCTGGGCGCCTACTTCGTCAGTTTTCCGCGTTCCCGGATCCTGGCCCTGGTGCCGATTTTCTTTTTCATTACCTTTGCCGAAATCCCGGCCATTTTCTTTCTTTTCCTGTGGTTTTTGATGCAGTTCCTCAACGGCGTGGCCTCCCTGGCCGTACCTGGCAACGTGGTGGCCTGGTGGGCCCACGTGGGTGGATTTCTGGCCGGGATGGCACTGGTCCGGCTGTTCGCAGCGCGGCGGCGCCGTTATTATTACTGAATGCCGATTTCAAGGCTTCTTGTTTTCAACGGCCGGTTATTGTAGAATTAAATGACGACGGTCGAATTGAGGGAGGGGCGATGGCAGAGAAGGGGACGTGGACCGTTAAAAAGGGCCTGGCCGAGATGCTCAAGGGCGGGGTCATTATGGACGTGACCACGCCGGAACAGGCTCGCATTGCCGAGGAGGCCGGGGCGTGCGCCGTGATGGCCCTGGAGCGGGTGCCGGCCGACATCAGGGCCGCCGGCGGTGTGGCACGGATGGCCGACCCCACCGTCATCTTGCGCATCATGGACGCGGTGACGATCCCGGTGATGGCCAAGGTGCGCATCGGCCACTTCGTCGAAGCCCAGATCCTGGAGGCCCTCGGTGTGGACTACATCGACGAGAGCGAGGTGCTCACCCCCGCCGACGAGCAGTTTCACATTGACAAGCACGCCTTCAAGGTGCCCTTTGTCTGCGGCGCCAGGAACCTGGGGGAGGCCCTGCGGCGCATCGCGGAAGGCGCGGCCATGATCCGTACCAAAGGGGAGCCCGGCACGGGCAACGTGGTGGAGGCCGTGCGCCACATGAGACTGATAAACGCCGAAATCCGCCGGCTCCGGGGCATGGGCCGGGAAGAACTCGTGGCCGCGGCCAAGGAGATGGGCGCGCCGCTGGACCTGGTGACCCAGGTGGCCGAACTGGGTCGCCTGCCCGTGGTGAACTTCGCGGCCGGGGGCATCGCCACCCCTGCCGACGCGGCCCTTATGATGCAGCTGGGTGCCGACGGCATATTCGTGGGCTCGGGGATCTTTAAGTCCCAGGATCCCATGAAAAGGGCCCGCGCCATCGTGGCCGCCACCACCTACTACAACGACCCCAGGGTCCTGGCCGAAGTGTCGAAAGACCTTGGGGAGGCCATGCCGGGCCTGGAGATCGCGGCCATAGCGCCCGGCCAGCGCATGCAGGAGCGGGGCTGGTAGGCACATGCCGGTGGGGGTGCTGGCCCTTCAGGGGGCCTTTGTCGAGCAGGAACGGGCTTTGCGCCGCTGCGGGGTGGACACGCGCCAGATACGAAAGGCGGAGGAACTTACCGGCATCCGGGCCCTTTTGATTCCTGGCGGGGAGAGCACCACCATTGGCCGGCTGATGGAGGACTTCGCCCTCACCGCGGCCCTGACCCGGGCCATTGCCGGGGGTTTGCCGGTCTTCGGTACCTGTGCCGGTGTGATCCTGCTCGCGCGGGAGATAGTGGGCTCGGACCAGCTGCGGTTGGGATTCCTGGACATTGCGGTGGAACGCAATGCCTACGGCCGGCAGGTGGACAGCTTCGAGGTCGACCTCGACATTCCGGCCCTGGGCCCACCTCCTTTCCGGGCCGTGTTCATACGGGCACCCAAGATTGTGGCGGTGGGGCCGGGGGTAGAGGTCCTGGCCGTTCACGAGGATAAACCGGTGCTGGTGCGCCAGGGCCACGTCTGGGGTTGTGCCTTCCATCCGGAACTCACGTCCGACCTGCGGCTTCATCGGTATTTTCTGGATTCTATTGCAAACAGGCAACTGATATAGTAAAATATCACCTATCAAACCCGATGCCGGGGCCGAGTATCCGCATCGATCCCCTGCAGAGAGCCGGTGGGTGGTGCAAACCGGTGGGGTGGGCGGAGAAATCCCCCCCGAAGGGGCCCCGCCGAACACTTGGGTCAGTAGGTGGGGACGGGTTAACCCCGTTAACGGTTATCGAGGGGGTCGGGCTTGGGGCTCGACCAAAGAGGGTGGCAACGCGGGAGAGAACCTCTCGTCCCTTACAGGGAAACACGGGATGAGGGGTTTTGTCGTTTAAGGGGGAGGAGAAAAGTTGTTGGCGGGCAAGTCTTACCTGATGATTCCCGGCCCCACCCCGGTGCCGCCGGCCGTGGTGGCGGCCATGAGCCGCCCGATGATCGGTCATCGCAGCGCCGATTTTGCCGATCTGTACCGCCGTGTGGCGGACAAGCTACGCCGTGTTTGCCAGACGTCCAACGAGGTCTTCGTGCTCACCAGTTCCGGAACCGGGGCCATGGAGACCGCGGTGGCCAACGTGATTAGCAGAGGAGACAAGGTGCTGGCCCTGATCACGGGTAACTTCGGCGAACGCTTTGCCCGCATCGCCCGGGCCTACGGGGCTTCGGTCGTGGAGGTGAACTTCGGGTGGGGAGGGGCCGTGGACCCGCAGGTGGTGGCGGACTACCTGCGCGACCGCGAGATTAAGGCGGTCCTCGCCACTCAGAACGAGACCTCAACCGGTGTGGCCAACGACATAGCGGCCCTGGGTCGATTACTCGCGGACCACCCGGCCCTGCTCCTGGTCGACGCCATCAGCGGCCTGGGCGGTATGGACATCAGGACCGACGAGTGGGGCGTGGACCTGCTGGTCGGTGCTTCCCAAAAGGCCCTCATGCTCCCGCCGGGCCTGGCCTTCGTTACCGTTAGCCCGAAGGCCTGGCGGGTGATAGAAAGGAACGAGGGCCCGCGCTTTTACTTCGACCTGCAGGCGGCCAGGAAGGCCCAGGCCAACTGGAACGCGCCTTTCACACCGGCCGTTTCCCTTTTCTTCGGGCTGGAGGCCGCCCTGGACATGATTCTGGCCGAGGGCCTGCCCCGGGTTTTCGAGCGCCACGCACTGTTGGCCGCGGCCGTACGGGCGGCCGTGCGGGCCCTGGGTTTGGAACTCCTGGCGCCGGACGAGCATGCCTCCCACACCGTAACGGCCGTGGTCGGCCCGGAGGGTGTGGCCGTGGACGAACTGCGGCGGGTACTTTACTCCCGGTACGGCGTTTCGGTGGCCGGGGGTCAGGGTGTCCTAAGGGGCAAGATTTTCCGTATTGCCCATATGGGTTTTGTGGATCGCGCGGACGTGCTGGCGGTGCTGGCGGCCCTGGAGATGGCGCTGGCCGAGCTCAATTACCCGGTGGCACTCGGTTCCGGCGTGCGGGCCGCGCAGGAGGTTTTCCTGGGGAGGAGGCAATCGTGAAGGTACTGGTAACCGACAATGTGGCTCGCGAGGGCGTGGCCATCCTAGAGCGCGAACCAGACATCGAGGTCGAGGTACGCGACACACCGGGAGAAGAAGAACTGGCCGCCGTCATCGGCGAGTACGACGCCCTCATCGTCCGCAGCGCCACGAAGGTCACGGCGCGAGTCATCGAGAACGCCCAGCGGCTGAAGGTTATCGCCCGTGCGGGGGTGGGCGTCGACAACATCGACGTGGACGCCGCCACCCGGAAGGGCATCATGGTGGTCAATGCCCCCAACGGGAACACCGTGGCCGCCACCGAGCACACCATGGCCATGATGCTGGCCCTGGCCCGGAACATACCCCAGGCCAACACCAGGCTGAAGGCGGGGGTCTGGGACCGGCAGTCCTTCGTAGGCGTTGAGCTGCGGGGCAAGACCCTGGGCATCATCGGGCTGGGGCGCATAGGTTCAGGGGTGGCGCGCCGGGCCCGGGCCATGGAGATGCGCGTCCTGGCCTACGACCCCTACATCCGCGAGGAACAGGCCGCTTCCCTCGGGGTGGAACTGGTGGCGCTGGAAACCCTGTTGCGGCAATCCGACTTCATTACCGTCCACATCCCGCTGACCAAAGAGTCGCGCCACCTCCTCAACGAGCGCGCCTTCGGTATGATGAAGGACGGGGTGCGCATCGTCAACTGCGCCCGGGGCGGCGTCATCGACGAAGAGGCCCTCTACCGCGCCCTGGTTTCGGGCAAGGTGGCCGGGGCGGCCCTCGACGTCTTCGAGGTGGAACCCGCCGTCGGCAATCCCTTATTCCAGCTGGACAACGTCATCGTCACCCCGCACCTGGGGGCCTCTACGCGGGAGGCCCAGGCCGGCGTGGCGGCCGATGTGGCCGCCGAGGTCCTGGCCGCGTTACGGGGAGAAGTGGTGAGGAACGCCGTCAACATTCCGGCCATTGACCCAGGAACCCTGGCGCGCCTCAGGCCCTACCTGGAGCTTGCGGAAAAATTGGGCCGCTTCCAGGCCCAGGTTTTGACCGGCCGCACGCAGAAGGTGGAGGTGGTATACAGCGGAGAGATCGCCCGCGAGGACGTAACCCTGGTCACCACCGCGGTCCTCAAGGGCTTGCTGGACCCCATCCTGCAGGCCAAGGTGAACTTCGTCAACGCACCGCTGGTGGCCAAGGAGCGGGGTATCCAGGTGGTGCAGGTTAAGGAGGACCGGGAGGAGACCGGCTGGGCCAGCCTGATTACGGTACGCACCCATACCAGCGACGGCGAGCATATGGTAGGCGGTACGTTATTCTACGGGAACGAGCCGCGGATTGTGCTCATCGACGGCTACCGGGTGGACACCATCCCCAGCGGGCATATGCTGGTTATACCCCACACTGACAAGCCCCGCATTATCGGGCGCGTGGGCACGTTGCTCGGGCAGCAGGACATTAACATCGCCTTCATGCAGGTGGGCCGCAAGGTGATAGGCGGCCGCGCCATAATGGTGCTTTCGGTGGACAGCCCTGTGCCCGAGGAAACACTGGCGGAAATCGCCAAGGGCGACGGTATTTTCGACGTGAAGCAGGTGAAACTATAGAAAATGCTGGACGTCAAGTTCATCCGCAACAATCCAGAGGTGGTGCTGGAAGGCCTGAGGCGTCGCGGTACGGCGGTGGCCCTGGAAGAGTTCCTGCGCCTGGACGAGATGCGCCGCAAGACCCTGGTGCGGGTGGAAGAGATGAAGCACCGGCGCAACGTCGTGTCGGAGGAGATTGCCCGCCTCAAGAAGAACGGGCAGCCGGCCGAGGAACTGATAGCCGAGATGCGCGGCCTTTCCCAGCAGATCAAGGAGCTGGACCGGGAAATCGGTGAACTGGAGGCCCAGCTGACGGCCGTCCTCCTGAACATTCCCAACCTACCCGACCCATCGGTGCCCGACGGTGAAGACGCGGCCGACAACGTGGAGGTGCGCCGGTGGGGCCGGCCCCGCGAGTTTCCCTTCCCGGTCCGGCCCCACTGGGAGATCGGGGAGCTGCTGGGCATCCTGGACTTTGCCCGGGCGGGCAAGGTCACCGGTGCCAGGTTCGCCTTCTACCGGGGCGCGGGCGCACGGCTGGAGAGGGCTGTCATCAACTTCATGCTCGACCTGCACGTCAGGCACGGCTACCTCGAGGTTTTTCCGCCCTTTCTGGTCAACCGGGACAGCATGGTGGGCACCGGCCAGCTGCCCAA
>DYER01000039.1 GCA_020725605.1 Ammonifex sp.
CAGTTCACCCTTTACGGCGACTGCCGGCACGGCCGCCGGCCGAGCTTCACCCGGGCCGCCCCGGGTGCGGTGGCCAGGGAGCTGTACGAGAAATTCGTGGAGCGCCTGCGGGGCATGGGTCTGCGCGTCGCGACCGGGGAGTTCGGGGCCCGCATGATGGTGGAGATCTTCAACGACGGGCCCGTCACCCTGCTGCTGGACAGCAGGAAGGAGTTCTGAGCCAAACGATATGGGGAGGTTTGCCTTGTGATCTTCGAGGGTTTCGTTGCGGGGCACATGCAGGCCAACTGCTACATCATCGGGTGCCCCGCGACCAATGAGGCGGCGGTGGTGGACCCCGGCGGCGACCCGGACCGCATCCTGGCGCGGCTGAAGGCCAGGGGGCTCAAGTTGCGCTACATCATCCTGACCCACGGCCACGTGGACCACATCGCCGCCCTGGGGGAGGTCCGGGACGCCACCGGGGCCGAGGTGCTGATCCACGCTGCGGATGCAGAGATGCTGACCGACCCCACCAGGAACCTCAGCTTCTTTATGGGCCGGCGCCTGCGCTTCTCCCCGGCCGAACGCTTGCTGGCCGACGGCGATACCATTGAGGTGGGTACGGTCCGCCTGGAGGTGATCCACACCCCGGGCCACACCCCCGGCGGCATCTGCCTGAAGACCGGCGACCTGGTCATTACCGGCGACACCCTATTCGCCGGCTCCATAGGCCGCTCGGACTTCCCGGGGGGAAACCACGGGCAGCTCATCAGGAGCATCAAGGAGCGCCTGCTCTGCCTGCCCGGACACACCAGGGTCTATCCCGGTCACGGACCGGAGACCACCATCGAGGAGGAAAAGCGCTGTAACCCTTTCCTGACCTGAAGGTTATCGGTCGCCCTCGGGCTGGGCGCGGACCGTGACCAGGATGGCCCGGCAGCAGTCCCTGTTCTGGATCACGAAGTGCTCCTCGTTTTCGTGAAGGGCGTAGGGGCCGGAGGCTTCGATTACCAGCTGTTCGCGCCGGAACCCCTGTTTGGGTACGTACAGCATGCGGGCCAGGGGTACCACTTTGTTGGCGGCCAGAGTGACCACAGTTTTCCTCCTTTCAGAATTCCGGGGCCCAGGTCACCAGCGGCAGGTCGAAGGTGTGCGCGAAATCGGGGCTCACGACCCGGACCCGTACGGTGAAGGAAACCACTCCCTGGGGAAGGGTGAAGGGCGCGGCGTATTCGTAGGTGCCGGCGGTGCCTGCCTGCTGCAGGACCATGGGAAGGGTGTGTAAGGGGCCGGTATCGGGGTCCCCGGTGCGGTATACCAGCTCCACGGCCACGTCCCGGTGCCATACTGGGCCCAGGTAGACGGTGGCCACCACCGTGAGCACGTCGCCGGCTTGAAACTCCCGGCCGGCCCCGTTGACCTCGACGGCCAGGACCTTCACGTGCTGCCAGTTCTGCAGCATGAAGCGCCGGTAGGCCTGGACCCTGTGGGCCGCAGCATAGTTCTGGGCTGCAAAGTGCTCGCCGCGCTCCATGAGCGGCAGGTAGAAGCGCTCGGTGTATTCCCGCACCATACGCCCGGTGTTGAAACGCGGCGGAATGGTCTGCCAGGCTCCTTTCATGAGGGCTACCCACCGGAGCGGAATTCCGCCGGTCCGCTCGTAGTAGGCGGGTACCACCGCCTCCTCCAGCAGGGCGTAAAGGGCCGTGGCATCGTGCTCGTCCTGGGCCTCCTCGTCTTCGTAGTCGCGGTCCGACCCTATGGCGAACCCGTTGCTCCCGTCGTAAGCCTCCGGCCACCAGCCGTCCAGGATGCTGCAGTTTACCACGCCGTTCAGCGCGGCCTTCTGGCCGCTGGTGCCGCTGGCCTCCAGGGGGCGGCGGGGGGTGTTGAGCCACACGTCTACACCCTGGGTCAGGTACCGGGCCGCGTTCATGTCGTAGTTCTCCAGGAAAAAGATCCGGCTCCGGAAGGGCTCCCGGTTAATGATTTCGTGAATGTGCCGGATCATTTCCTGGCCCGGTCGGTCCGCGGGGTGGGCCTTGCCGGCGAAAACGATCTGCACCGGACGGTCCGGATTGTTTACCAGGCGGGACAGGCGCTCGAGGTCGCGCAAGAGAAGGGTGGCCCGTTTGTAGGTGGCGAACCTTCTGGCGAAGCCGATGGTCAGAACCTCGGGATTGAGGTAACCCTCCACTTCGGCTACCCGTGCCGGGGGTTCGTGGTTGCGCAGGCGCTGGTCGCGGATCCTTTCGCGCACGAAGCGGAGGGCCTTGGCCTTCAGCCGACAGTGGGTCTCCCAGATTTCGGGGTCGGGAACGGTTGCCACCTGCTCCCAGTGGGAGAAATCCTCGGGTTCCTCCCGCCACCCGGGGGCCAGGTGGCGGTCGAAAAGGCCTGCCCACTCGGGGGCCAGCCAGGTGGCGGTGTGCACGCCGTTGGTTACGGCGTCCACCGGAATCTCCTCCACCGGGATATCGGGGTAAAGGTGGGCCAGCATGCGGCGGGTGGTGGTCCGGTGGAGCCGGCTCACGGCGTTGGTGAAGGAGCTGTACCTGAAGGCCAGCAGGGTCATGTTAAAGCCCCCGCGCGCCTGGTCCCAGCCCAGTTGCAGGAAGGTCTCGCGATTGAGACCCAGTTGGGTGTACAGTCGGCCGAAGTAGCCGTCCACCAGCTCGGGGGCGAAAACGTCGTGGCCGGCCGGAACCGGGGTGTGGGTGGTGAACAGGGTACACGAGCGGATGGCCTCCAGGGCCGTGTCCACGGCCACACCCTGTTGTACCAGCTCCCGCAACCGTTCCACCAAAGAGAAGGCGGCGTGGCCCTCGTTGATGTGCCACACCGAGGGGCACACGCCCATGGCCCTGAGGGCCCGCACCCCCCCGATGCCGAGGAGCATTTCCTGCGCGATGCGCGTTTCCTGGTCGCCGCCGTAGAGCTGCCCGGTCAGGAGGCGGTCCTCCGGCCGGTTTTTCGGGGTGTCGGCGTCCAGGAGGTAAACGGGGACCCGGCCCACCTGGGCGCGCCAGACCCTTAAATGTACGGTACGGCCGGGGAGTTCCACCGGCACCAGCAACTCCTGCCCGCCGGTGTCTGTTACCGGAATAATGGGCATTTCCGCAAAGTTCAGGTGGGGATACGCGGCTTCCTGCCGCCCTTCCCGGTCGATTTCCTGGGTAAAGTAGCCGTGCTTGTACAGGATGCCCACTCCCACCAGGGGCAGGCCCAGGTCACTGGCAGCCTTGCAGTGATCCCCGGCCAGTAGGCCCAGGCCTCCGGAGTAGATGGGCAGGCATTCGTGCAGGCCGAACTCGGCCGAAAAGTAGGCCACTACCCGGCCCCGGCGGTCCGGGTGGCGCTGCTCAAACCAGGTGGGGCCGGTCATGTAGCGGTCGAAGGCCGCCATGACCCGCCCGTACAGCTCCCGGTACTCCGGTGTGGCCGCTGTGGCGAGCAAGGCGCCGGGCGCCAGGCGCAGGATCGCGGCCACCGGATTGTGGCCCACCGCCTCCCACAGGCCGGGGTCCGGACGGGCGAAGAGTTCCCGGGCTGCCGGTTGCCAGGTCCACCAGAGGTTGTAGGCCAGTTCCCTCAGGCGGGCGAGATCCGCGGGCAGCGGCGGCCAGACGGCCATCGTGCGAAGGTAAAAGGACAAGGGCGTTCCCCCTTTCCGGGTTGTTCAAGTCTAACTTTATCACGGATTATTGGCGCTGGAAAGGGGTCGCGATGGTGGCCCTATATCTCAAACGTATAAAACGGCCCTCCCGCAAGCCCCGCTTATGGTCAGCCCTCGTCCGGACCCCAGCGGGGCAGCAAACGATTCAACTTCAGAGCCGCCAGACCGAGGGCGGCGGCAATGCCGGTGAGGAGGTAGAGGCCGGCGCCGATGCCGGTACCCAGACCGGCGGTGAGCCAGATGGTGGCCGCTGTGGTAAGGCCACGGATGCGGTCGTGGTCCTTGAAAATGATTCCACCCCCGATAAAGCCCACGCCGGTGACGATCTGGGCCGCCACCCGTGCGGGGTCTGCGGCGCCGGAGGGTGCTATCCCGGCGGCCGCAAAACCGTAGATACCGGTGATGGTGAAAAGCGCGGCTCCCAGGCCCACCAGGGCGTGGGTGCGCAGGCCGGCCGGCTTGTGGCGCCGCTCGCGCTCGAATCCGATCAGGACGCCGACCACAAAGGCGGCAACGAGCCTGAGGGCCAGTTCCCCCTGAACGGGCATGGTCATTTCCACCCCTTTAACGCGCGGTATCAGGTTACATTATCTCCCCGGGATAGCCCCTTCTTCCCCGGGCATGATAATATGGTGACGGTGAACCACCATGCAGACGTCGTTGTGGCTCTATCGCCTTTACGACATCGCCGACGAAATAGTACTCGACCGCGTGGAAGAGATTCTGGGGCAGGAAAAGCCCGTCTCGCGGCTACGCCTGGCGCGGGTGCGGCCCGAGGCCATCGTACTTCGAAATCCCCCCGTGGCGGTCGAACTGGGGGAGGGTCAGTTCGTGCTGGAAGGCGAGGTATACCAAGCCTCTTACAGCGCACGGGTCTACGACCTGGGCGTGGTCAGCATCATCGTGCGTCTGGTCGTCCCGCCCGGGGACGTCTACGGGGGGATGCGGAGGCTGGCCCTCGTTCTGGCGCAAACCGAGGAACTTGAACCGGTTTTCGCCGAACAACTGGAGCACGTCCAAAAGGCGCTGGCGCCGGCCCTGATACGCGGCGCCCAACGGGATGTGATGGAGGAATTTTCCATTTTTTACTTTCGGGAGTGGCATCCCGAATGGGACCCCGTACCCCTGCTGCTCGGGGAAGACGAACCGGTAAGCCCCCAGCTACGCCAGGACCTCCTGCGCCACTCCTATTCGTACACGCCCGAGGATTTGACCATCATTTCCTTCGACGGCGCCCTGGTCTACGAGGCAGGGGGCAGCACGGACGTGCCGGACCTCCTCGAGATGGCCCGGGCCCAGTTGCTGGAGTTGCGGTACTACGATGGTGTGCTGACCGAAGAAGTGGACCGTATGTACGACGCCATTGAAGATGTGGGCCGGGCGGGTCGTTTCCGACGGCTGGGCCATTACCGCCGTATCATGACCCACCTCATGGAACTGGTAGTGGATATTACGGAGTTCACCGAGCGCCTCCACAACTCGCTAAAGGTCACCGAGGACATGTACTATGCCCGCATTTACACCGCGGCCCTCGCCATCTTCCGCACCAAAATGTGGATGGAAAGCATCGAGCGGCGTCTGGCGGTCATCCAGCAAAGCTATTCGCTGCTGAGCAACGAGGTCATTACCGAACGGTTCATCTGGCTGGAATCGGCCATCGTCATCCTGTTCGTACTGGAGATCATTCTGGGCCTCCTGCCCTTCTTCAAGTAGTGGGGAGGGTCGTCCTGTGTCGGAGCGGCGCCGCAAGCAACTGGAACGTAACGTGGTGTGCCTTCTGATTCTGACCTTTGCCTGGTTCGTCGTGGCCACGGTGGCCCGGGTACCGCGCAAAGTCGGGGTCGTGACGGGCCTCCTTCTGATCGGTTTTTGTCTCCTGGCCACCTGGCTTCGCTCCCGCGAAGGCTGAAGGCCGGACCGCTTTTTGCGGGTCCGCGCCCCCGGGTGCCCCAACCGGGGTGACGTGGTATAATTATGAATCATGGAAGCTGAGGCCACCACCGGGGCCGGTTTCTGGCGGCCCGTTGCCGCTCTGACCCACCGGGACTTCCGGCTTTTCTGGAGCGGCCAGTGCATATCGCTGCTGGGCACCTGGACCCAGACCGTGGCCCAGGCCTGGCTGGTTCTCGAACTGACCGGCTCGTCCTTCCTGCTCGGCGTGGTGGGCGCGGTACAGTTCGCGCCCATCATGGCCCTCTCGTGGGCGACGGGGGCGGTGGCGGACCGCGTGGCCAAGAGGCGCCTGCTTTTCGCCACCCAGGGTACCATGATGCTGGTGGCCCTGTTACTCGGCGTGCTGTCGGCCACGGGGGCGATACGGTACTGGCACATTCTGGTTCTGGCCGCGGTACTGGGCACCGCCACGGCCTTCGACGTGCCGGCCCGCCAGTCCTACGTCATCCACCTGGTGGGCCGCAGGGACCTTATGAACGCCATTGCCCTTAACTCTTCGATATTTAACGGCGCCAGGTTTCTGGGACCGGCTCTGGCCGGCCTGGTGGTGGCCCGCTGGGGCGTCACCCCGTGTTTCTTCGTCAACGCCGCGAGTTTCGTGGCCGTGCTGGCCGGCCTGGCCCTGGTGCGGGCCCCCGGTCTGCCCGCGGTCGGGATCGGCCGGCCGGGTGGGGCCACGGCTTTCTTGCGCACCGTGGTGGGGGACGCCGGGGGCGGGCTACGCTACATATTGGAGACACCCTCCGTACGGGACCTCCTGTTGCTGCTGGGTGGCCTGAGCCTGGTGGCCATGAACTTTCACATCCTGGTACCCGTCTTCGCGCGGGAGGTAATCGGTGGCGGCCCCCGCGCCTACGGTTTTCTCCTTTCGGCCACCGGTCTGGGTGCGCTGTTGGGAGCCGTAAGTCTGGCCGCGGTGAGCCACCGGGGACCGCGGCGGCCGCACCTGTGGGCCAGCGCCGCGGGCCTCTGCCTGTTTCAACTATGCCTGTGGCCCGTGAACCGGTTCGTATTCGCCTACCTTCTGCTCCTGGGGGCCGGGTTTTGCATGATCAGTCTCGCCGCCCTGGTTAATACCTCCCTGCAGCTGACCGCACCGGACCACCTCCGGGGCCGGGTCATGGCCGCCTACTTTCTGGTCTTCGCCGGCGTGGCTCCGCTGGGAAGCCTGTTCAGCGGCGGGCTGGCGCGCCTGGTGGGCGCACCGGGGGCCTTCGGCGTGGGGGCCCTTTGCGGACTAACGGTGATCGGGCTGGTGGCCCTGCTGCGGGGTACGGGAGCCCCGCCGGGTGAGCAGACCCGCGGCGAGTAAAACGAGGAGGGAGGCGGCCAGGCCCGGGTAGAGGGGGTCCGGCCCGGCAGGCCAGACCAGGCCCCACACCAGAACCAGGGGCGGGGCGAGGATGACGGCGGCGCGGCCTGCGACGGGCGGTACCCGGGGGCCCAGGGTCACCGCCGCGAGCAGGGGCACGAAGACCGTGACGCCCCGCAGGGCCATGGAAAGGAAGGCCCAATGGAAGATGGTGGTATTAAGGCCGGCCAGGGTAAAGGGAAAGGCGGCCCCGCCTATCAACAAGATCAGTACCCTGGCGGCCGCGAGCTTCTGGCGTTCGGTGGCGCGGGGGCGGATCAGGGGGTAAAAGTCCTCCATGAGGATGGTGGCGATGCCCATGGTGAGCCCGGCCCCGGTGGTAATCAGGGAGATGAGCAGGGCGGCCAGGGCGAGACCGCCGAGCCAGGCGGGACAATATCCGAGGAGGAAGGCGGGGAGGGCCTCGGCGGCCCGTAAAGAGGGGGCCGCGGCGCGCATGAACAGCCCGACGGCCACCCCGGCCAGGCCCACGGCGACGATGAGCAGGGCCGACACCACGAAGCCCCGCCGGGCCGTCGCCGTATCTCGGGCGGCGAGGAGGGCCGAGATGTAGCTCTGGGTCGAGAACAGGCCCACCACCACCGTAAACCCGTCGGCCAGGCCTGCGGGTACGCCCTCCGGCCACAGGCTAAGCCACGGAAAGGCGGGGAAAGTACCCAGGACGCCGGGCCAGCCGCCCAGCAGCCGGAAGGCGCTGAGCCCGGCGGTCAGGATTCCCGCCGCCAGCAGGGACATCTTGACGAGTCCCACCATCCCGGAACTCCAGAAGCCGCCCCCGATCACGTAGGCCACCATCAGGAGGGTGGCGCCCGCCGTGGCCAGCGGGGGCGGCAGGTGAAAGAGAACGCTCAGCAGGGGTACGGTGGCCAGCAATTGGGTTCCGACCTGGAGGAACATGCCGGCGATGGTATAAAGGGCGGCCCAGACTTTGACCCGGGTTCCGTAGGCGGCGGCCAGGAACTGGGGCAGGGTGCCTACGCCGGCGGCCCGCAGGATACCGGCCAGGGCGGCCAGGGCCAGGCAACCGGCCCCGCCGCCCAGGGTGAACCACAGGCCGCCCAGACCCTGCCGAAAGGCCGCCTCGGCCGTACCGATGGTACAGGTGCCCCCGATAAAGGCCCCGGTGAGGGCGCCCATCACCAGGCCGGTTGTGAAGCGACCTCCGCCCGTGGTGAAGTCCGCGGCCCGGTACGTAAGCCGGCCGGTACGGAGCCCAACGGCGGCGGTTCCGGCCAGGGTCAGGAGGATGATGAGATACTGCCACGTGTGGGGCATACCACGGTTATTTAATCACAGACGGGGAGGTCAGATCAACCGAAGCGGCAGGAATCCTGTGGCGTGCGTGGAAACATTTCATATCACTTGGTGCGGGCGGGTGGGATGGTGTCCGTTAAGGGTTTCTTCCGTGTAAAGGATGTACTGCAACTAACCGGGTTAACCTACCGCCAGCTTGATTACTGGGACCGTAGCGGGTTCATATCTCCCTCTGTGGCGGCGGCCGCGGGCCCGGGTACCGAACGGTTGTACTCG
Organism: Ammonifex sp.; assembly: GCA_020725605.1. Classification (GTDB taxonomy): domain Bacteria; phylum Bacillota; class Desulfotomaculia; order Desulfotomaculales; family DYER01; genus DYER01. Next base: position 8,514 of record DYER01000039.1, read on the forward strand.
TTTCGCGACGTAGTGGCCCTCAAGGTGGCCAAGCGGCTGCGGGAAGAGGGTGTCAGCCTGCAGCGCATCCGGCGGGCCCTGGCTTACCTGAAGGAAAACTTCCCCGAAGTGAACGAACCTATGGCCGGACTGGTTTTTATCACCGACGGACAGGGCATCTTCGTTCTGACCGACGATCCGACCGTCATGGTGAATGCGTTGCGCGGCGGGCAGCTGACCTGGAACGTGGACATCGGCCAGGTGGCCTGCGAGGTGGCCCGCGACGTGACACACATGCGACGCGCCGCGGCCCAGGGGTAGCCAGGCGTTCTGGGCGTCGGGGTACCTTCCGGTGCCGGGCTTGACCCGCGGAAAGAAACGCCGGCAGTTTATTGCTTTTCCGGTCGGCTTTTTGGTATAATGTTCGTTGTGCGTTAGTTCCCGTGGGGAGGGCGCGGTTATGTGGCCGATTCCTGGGAAATACACCATGGTGGCTGCCGGCGCCGAGGGACCGACCCGTCTGAACGCCTTTGATAATGCCCTTCTGGCGGCCGGCATCGGCAACCTCAATCTGGTGCGGGTCAGCAGTATCCTGCCGCCCGGGGCGGTGTACCATCCGGTACTGGAGATACCGCCGGGTTCCCTGGTACCGGTGGCTTACGGGTACATTATCAGCGAAGTTCCCGGGGATTGCCTTGCGGCCGCGGTCGGCGTCGGACTGTCCCGCAACAGTTTCGGCGTGATCATGGAGTTTGCGGGACGCTGTTCCGCGGAAGCAGCGAGAGAGGCCGTCCTGGCCATGGTACACGAGGCTTTTGCGGTGCGCGGCCTGGAACTGGTCGAAACCAAGCTGGCGGTTGCGGAGCACCGCGTGCAACGGGTTGGATGTGCCCTGGCCGCGGTTCCACTGTGGTTCTGATTTTTTTGAGGGGGTTTCTACCATGGAGTTGTGGTTTACGGAGAAACAGACTCCGTACCTCGAGTTTTCCTGCAAGGTGGCGGCCACCCTGCATCGGGAAAAAACGCCCTACCAGGACCTGGCCGTGATAGACACCTTCGCCTACGGCCGTATGCTGGTGCTGGACGGCATCGTCCAGACCACGGTGAAGGACGAATTCATCTACCACGAGATGATTACCCACGTGGCCCTGAACACCCATCCGGCGCCGCGGGAGGTGCTGATCATCGGGGGCGGGGACGGAGGCACCCTGCGCGAGGTGGTCAAACATCCGCGGGTCGAGCGGGCCACCATGGTGGAAATCGACGAGCGGGTGATTGCGGCCTCCCGGGAATACCTGCCGGAGTTGAGCGTGGCCTTCGACCATCCCAAGGCCAATGTCGTCATTGACGACGGCATTAAATACGTTGCCGGCTGCCGCAACCAGTACGACGTGATCATCATCGATTCCACGGACCCCGTGGGACCGGCGCAGGGCCTGTTCCGTGCGGACTTCTACCGCAACACCTTTGAGGCCCTCAAAGAGGACGGACTGTTTGTGGCCCAGACCGAGTCCCCCCTTTTCGACGGCGAGCTGGTGAGGCGGATTTTCAGCGACGTAAGGAGCATTTTCCCGGTTGCCCGCCTGTACATCACCGTGATACCCACCTATCCCGGGGGACTGTGGACCTTCACCATGGGTTCCAAGCGCTATGACCCGTGCGGAATAGCCTTCGAGGACATCCCGTCCTATGAAACGCGATTTTACACGCCGGCGGTACACCGGGCGGCCTTCGTCCTACCGCGGTTTGTGGAGGAACTACTGGAGGCCAGGTGAGCACATGCTGGAACTCGACGCCGAGCGGTACTGGCGGTTCATCGGAGCCCAGGAGGGCTACGATGGGGCGCGGGCCGTAATCGTCGGTGCTCCCCTCGACACCACCATGACCTTCCGGGCCGGGGCGCGGCACGCCCCCCGCGAGATCCGCCAGTTTTCATGGGTACTGGAGGAATACAGTCCCCGCCTGGGTCGCGATTTGGGGGAACTCAGGTTTTGCGACTTAGGCGACCTGTGCCTCCCGTGGGGCAACGTCCGCGAGGGGCTGCGCCGCATCCGGGAAACGGCCGAGCGCCTGCTGCGGGACGGCAAGTTTCCAGTATTTATCGGGGGGGAGCACCTGGTCAGCCTGCCCATTGTGGAGGCGGCCGTGGAGCGTTACCCCGGCCTCGTGGTCCTGCAACTGGACGCCCACGCGGACCTGCTGGACGAGTATCTGGGGGAGCGTTACTCCCACGCCACGGTGATGCGGCGCGTGGCCGAGGTGGTCGGCGGTGAGAACGTCTACCAGCTGGGTATCAGGTCCGGCGCCCGCGAAGAGTTCGAGTACGGGCGGGGCCACACCCACATCTTCCTCCACGAGGTGCTGCGCCCCCTGGAGAAAATCGCCCGTACCCTGGACGGGCGGCCCGTATACGTTACCGTGGACATCGACGTGGTGGACCCGGCCTACGCTCCGGGCACGGGTACCCCGGAGCCCGGCGGGTGTAGCAGCCTGGAATTGATGGAGGCCATTTACCTTCTGCGGGGCCTGCATGTGGTGGGCTTCGACCTGGTCGAAGTCAATCCGGTCTACGACCTTTCGGGCCGTACGGCGGTCCTGGCGGCCAAGGTCATTAGGGAGATGCTGCTGGTGTGGGCCAACGGCGCGCGGCCCGAGGAGTAGACCCTTGGGAATTGGGCCCGCGCGCGGAGCCCGTCCCGCGGAGACCCGGTACCAAGACCGTGGGCCGTTTCGTGCCGGGGCGATGAGCGGTAGCAAAGTGGGATGGTGCGCTGGTGCGGCCGTGCTCAAAAAGTTACACATGGCGTCCGCGCCGCTGCAGGGTATGAAAATCTGGCCCGCCGCCCGGCGATTTTCCGGGTAGCCCTTGACTTTTATATGTTGAGCCGCTATACTAGTTACTGACATAGAGGAGCTGTGGTGTAGTGGTTTAACACACCGGCCTGTCAAGCCGGAGATCGCGGGTTCGAGTCCCGTCAGCTCCGCCACCATACATCATACGCCACGGTAGCTCAGGTGGTAGAGCAGAGGACTGAAAATCCTCGTGTCGGCGGTTCGACTCCGTCCCGTGGCACCAGCGAATCATGCGGAAGTAGCTCAGTGGTAGAGCATCGCCTTGCCAAGGCGAGGGCCGCGGGTTCGA
>DYER01000040.1 GCA_020725605.1 Ammonifex sp.
CAGCCCCGGTGCCCCAGCATGGGGTTGAACTCTTTGAGGGCCCGCACCTTGCGCAGCAACTCTTCCTTGGCCGCCAGTTCGTCGCCGTCGCCCCGGCACCGCAACTCGGTGATTTCGGCGGTCAGGGTCTCCGAGTCGGGCAGGAATTCGTGAAGGGGCGGGTCCAGCAGCCTGATGGTGACCGGGAGCCCGGCCATGGTCTTCAGGATGGCGTAGAAGTCCTCCTCCTGGAGCGGCAGCAGGCGCGCCAGGGCCGCGTTCCTCTCTTCCGGCGTCTCGGCCAGGATAATGGCCTGCATTACGGGGAGCCGTTCCGGCCCCATGAACATGTGCTCGGTGCGGCAGAGCCCTATACCTTCGGCGCCGAATTCCAGGGCCTTGGCCGCGTCCGCCGGGGTGTCGGCGTTGGCCCGCACCTCCATGGTGCGCACCTCGTCGGCCCAGCTCAGCAACTCCCGAAATTCGGGCGTGAGCTCGGGGTCCACCAGGGGTACGGCGCCCTTTATCACCCGCCCGGTGGAGCCGTCGATGGAAATGGTGTCGCCCGCCCTGACCACCAGGTTTCCCACGTAAAAGCGCCCTTGGAAGGGGTCGATGCGCACGGCCTCGCAGCCGCAGACGCAGGGCTTGCCCATTCCCCTGGCAACGACCGCGGCGTGGCTGGTCATGCCGCCCCGGGAGGTCAGTACGCCCTGGGCGGCCACGATACCGTGGATGTCGTCGGGAGTGGTCTCCGTCCGCACCAGGATGACCTGGCGTCCGCCCTGCCCCAACTTTTCGGCCGTGTCCGCGTCGAAGACCACCTCACCCACGGCCGCGCCCGGCGAGGCCGGGAGGCCCCTGGCGATGACCTCCACTTCGGCCCGCGGGTCGATGCGCCGGTGCAGCAGGTTACCCACCTGCTCCGCGTCCACCCGCAGCAGGGCCTCCTCCCTGGTGATCAGGCCCTCGTGGACCATGTCCACGGCGATCTTGACGGAGGCTTCGGCCGTCCGCTTGCCCTTGCGCGTCTGCAGGATGTAGAGCTTGCCGCGCTCGATGGTGAACTCGACGTCCTGCATTTCACGGTAGTGCCGCTCCAGGGTGCGGCAGATTTCCTCGAACTGCCGGTAAACGTCCGGCATCTCGCGCGCCAGGTCCCCGAGGGGACGGGGTGTGCGGATGCCGGCCACCACGTCCTCGCCCTGGGCGTTGAGCAGGTACTCGCCGTAGAGCCGGTTCTCTCCGGTGGCCGGGTTGCGGGTGAAGGCCACCCCGGTGCCGCTCTTCTCGTCCAGGTTCCCGAAAACCATAACCTGGACGTTGACCGCGGTGCCCAGGTCCTCGGGGATCTTGTGCACCCTGCGGTAGACCACGGCCCGGTCGTTGAACCAGGAGTCGAAGACGGCCCGGATGGCCATGAAGAGCTGTTCCATGGGGTCCGACGGAAACTCGGGCACCACGCCCTTGTAGGCCGCGATGATCTCCCGCCAGTCTTCCGCCGTCAGCTCGTGGTCCAGGCGTATGCCCCTTCGCTCTTTGTGCCGCTCCAGGATCTCCTCGAACCGGTCGTGGGGGACCCCCAGGACCACGTTCCCGAACATCTGGAAGAAGCGCCGGTAGCAGTCCAGGGCGAAGCGCCTGTCTCCGGTAAGGCGCGCCAGCCCGGCCACGGTCTCGTCGTTGAGGCCCAGGTTCAGTACCGTGTCCATCATCCCGGGCATGGAAACCGGCGCCCCCGAGCGCACCGATACGAGCAGGGGATGGGCGGGGTCGCCGAAGCGCCGTCCCATGCGTTCCTCCAGCACCCGGAGTTTGTCCCGCACCTCGTCCTCCAGCCCGGCGGGCAGGCGCCGCCCCTGACGGTAGTACTCCTTGCAGGCTTCGGTGGTGATGATGAATCCGGGCGGCACCGGCAGTCCCAGGTTGGTCATTTCGGCCAGGTTGGCCCCCTTGCCGCCCAGCAGTTCCTTCATGTCGCCGCGGCCCTCGTGGAACATGTAGACGTAGCGCATATGCCTCTCCTTCCGCTTCGGATATGTGACCCTATCGGAGCTTCAGGTGACGCAGGATCACGGCCGCCATCTCTTCCACGGCGGTGTCGGTGACGTCGAGCACCGGACAGCGCGCCTTGCGCATGACGTCGTGGGCAAATTCGAGCTCCCGCAGGACCCGCTCTGTGCTCGCGTAGCCCCGGTCGTCACAAATACCCATAACCTCCAGCCGCTTCAGGCGCACGAGCCGCAACCGCTCGGGGCTGACGGTCAGGGTGATGAGCTTCCCCCGGGGCAGGGCGAACAGGGCTTCCGGTGGCGGGACCTCCGGCACCAGGGGGACGTTGGCCGCTCTTATTCCCAGGCCGGCCAGGTAAAGGCACAGCGGGGTCTTGGCGGTGCGCGAAACCCCGGCCAGCACCACGTCCGCCTCTTCCAGACGCTCCGCGTTGCGCCCGTCGTCCCAGCCCAGGGCGAAGGTAAAGGCCGCGATCTGGCGCTCGCGCTCCGTAGCCCCGTCCACGTCTCCGGTGTACTCCCCTCCGGCCCCGCCGGTATAGCTATTATGCGCCGGACCCGTATGAAATATTGAAGGGACCCTCTTGGTGGGCCCCTTCAAAACCGGTAGGCCGGGGTTAACGACCTGTAAGTGTGGTTAACGATTGATTACTCAGAATTGTCAACCACACTTACTTTCAGCAGTTCCAGAATCGGGGTCGGGTCGATGGTGTCGTTTCCGCCCGCGATGTCTTCCCGCAACAGGCGCAGGACGTGACCGATTTCACGGCACAGGGCCGCCGGCAGGGCCTGCCGCATCAGGCTTTCCCGCGCCGCCCGCGCCAGCTCGGCCACCTTGGGATACCCCATGTACTCGCTGGTCCCTTCGATGATCCTGGCCGCATTGGCCATCTCCGCCACGGCTTCGGCACAGTCGAGCCGTCCGATACCCTCACAGAAGCACTCGATCCACTCGTCCAGCTCGTCCAGGAACAGCGCCTGCTCGTCTACCAAGCTTTTTCCCCCGCAAACATAATACCGGCGCGCGGCCCGGGTGGTGCGCGCTGCCCGGAAAATCGGCCCCGGGTAGCGCTCCATCAGACGGGGAATTTTGCCTGCGTAAATGCGGTCATCGGGGCCGGTGGGTTGACGAAATTCCCCGTCGCGGCACCGGCGCCATGCGCAACTTTTGTAATTATATCGACAGACGCCTCCGCGGACAAGCCCCCCAAACCCAAAAAACTGCCGGGAAATACTGGTGGGCCGGCCGGCCCCACAGCCCGCCAACTTTCCCGGCCCGCATTACCCCATTACGGTCGAGAGGAACTTCTATATCACCGTACAATTAAATAACGAGGAGGTGTTTTCCATGGCCCGTTTGACGCTCAGCACACAGGTGGCGGTCCTTACCCTGATGGATAACTTTTTCGACGGCCTGCTGCCCTCGACCCCCGTGGCCCGCCGGCGGCGGGGCCTTGTGGCTCCGGGCCCGGTGGCGCCCCTTCCCCCGCCCCTCACCGCCGAGCACGGCCTTTCCTTCCTGGTGCAGGCGGTCACCGAGGGCCAGAGGCACACGGTGCTGTTCGACTTCGGCGGCTCGCAAGACGGGGTGGTGCGGAACCTGGCCCCCCTGAGGGTGGACCTGGGTACCGTCGAGGCCCTGGTCCTGAGCCACGGCCATTTCGACCACTTCGCGGGCCTGGAGGAACTGGCCCGTAACCTTCCCGCCGGGGGGCTTCCCTTCTACGTCGGCCCGGAGGCCTTCCACCGCCGCTTTCTGGCCCGCCCGGACGGCGCGCTGGTCGACCTGGGGCGGCTGGACCCCGAGCGGGTGCGGGGCCTCGGCCTGGAAATCCGGGAGGTGCGGGAACCCCAGGAGATCCTGCCGGGAATGCTGGTCACCGGGCGCATCCCGCGGGTCACGCCCTTTGAGCGGGGAACCCCGGCGCTGCTGGTGGAACGCGACGGAGAGAGGCACGCCGACGATTTTCCCGGGGAGCTCAGCCTGGTATTCAACCTGGCGGGCAAAGGACTGGTGGTCCTGACGGCCTGCGCCCACGCCGGCGTGATCAACACCGTGCGGTGGGCCAGGGAGGTGACGGGTGAGGAGAAGGTGTATGCGGTGCTGGGCGGGTTCCACCTTTCCGGCGCGCCGGAGGAGGTGGTGCGGAACACGGTGGACTCCCTGAAGGCGCTTGGCCCCCGGTACGTGGTGCCCATGCACTGCACCGGCTTTTTCGCCGTGCGCCTGCTGGCCGCGGAGATGCCGGAGGCCTTCGTGCTGGCCAGCACCGGTACGGAATACGTGTTCGCAGCGGAGTGAGTACACCACCGCAGAGCGGGCGGGGCGTATGAGGAAGGCCATGCCGGTGGGGCGGCGCCCCGCCCGTACTCCGCGGGCTCAAAGCGGGGGTTCTCCCCCTCCGCATCCGTGCGGGGCACGGAACCGCCGGCCTCAAGGGGTCTACCGGCGCTGCTTCACCCGCAGGTTCCGGTAGCGGTTGATGGCCGCGGCGATCTCGTACCTGCGGGGCAGGGCCAGCTGTCCCGGGTGTTCGCCCTGGCGCCCGGCGATGGCGTCCAGGCCCCGGCGCGCCACCTCTTCCATGATGGCCTCCAGCACCTCCCTCAGGCTGCGCCGGCCGTCGGCGTACGCGCCCAGGCGGCGCAAGATAACGGCGATGGCGCGGGTCTGGCCGGGGTCCACCAGTTGCTCCACGTAACTCAGGTCGATGGTCTCTTTGCCGAAGACTATCTCGTAGAGGTCGCGCGCCTTCACCTTGTCGCGCTCCCCCAGGCGCCAGCAACCGGGAATCACCACGCGCTCGGCGGGACCGGTCAGGGGACCGGTCACCTCCTGCTGCCGGTCCGCGCCCAGGGCGCGGGCGATCTCCCGCGCCGTGGCGGTCACGTCCCGGGGCCGGTAATTCTCCATCATGATCACCCGGTCCGCCACGTCGAAATAGTCGCCCGAGCCCCCGACGACGAGGATGGTGGAAACGCCCCTTTCCTCGTAGAGCTGCCGCACCCGGTCGATGAAGGGGGTGATCGGCTCCCTCTCTTTGGCCACCAGGCGCTGCATGCGCGCGTCCCGCACCATGAAATTGGTGGCGCTGGTGTCCTCGTCGATCAACAGCAGCGAGGTCCCGACCTCCAGGGCCTCGGCGATGTTGGCCGCCTGGGAGGTGCTGCCGCTGGCCGAGGCCGTGGAAAAGGCCCTCGTATCCTGGCCGTCGGGCAGGTTGTTGATGAAGCCGCTGATGTCCACCCCGGTAACGGCCCGCCCGTCCTCGGCCCTGATCTTCACGGCGTCCTCCACCGTCAGGACGAATTCTCGCCCGTCGCCGGGAATGTGGTCGTACACTCCCCTTTCGATGGCCCGCAGCAGGGTGGACTTGCCGTGGTAACCGCCGCCCACGATCAGCGTCACCCCGGCCGGGATGCCCATGCCGGTAATACGCCCGCGGTTGGGCAGCACGAATTCGGTGGCCAGTTCGGGCGGGCTGACGAAGGCCACGGCGCGCTCCGACGGCATGGGCCGGTCGCTGACCCCGCTCTCGCGCGGCAGGATGGCCCCGTCGGCCACGAAGGCCACGAGGCCCGCGGAGGCCATCTGGCGGCGCAAATCGTGCTGGTCCTCGGCCGTTTCCACGTGCCGCGCCACCGCGGCCGCGTCCAGCCGGGCGTACACCAGGGCCCCGGCCACCAGGGCCGGGATCTCCTCGAAAAACATGGCTTCGGCTTCCCGGCCCAGGACGGTGCGCCCGCGGGCCGGCAGACCCACGCTGATGCGCGCCTCCACGTAGTCCTCGTTGATCACCACCGCGGTGCGCTCCAGTATCTCCTGGCCGCAGGGGGCGATGGCGATCAGGCCCCCGAAGCCCGTGCCCCGCCGGTGCGCCACCATCCGGCTCAGGCGCCCGAATTCCCTGGTCAGATAATCGGCCAGGGCCACGCGCCGGGGCCGGGTCGCAAAGAGGACGGTTGGAAAACCCGCCACCCCCTGCGGGACCCGCACGCGCACCAGTGAGGGGGGTGCGAAGGGGTCGCTCTGGACGTGGTCTATTGACAGCCGGAAGTCGCCGAAGTCGTAATCCCCTTCGATCTCCCTGTAGGCTTTGTAGCCGCGCCCGTCGATGCGCATGAGCCGGCGGCGCAATTCCTCCTTACCGACCACTTACGGTTGCAGCACCTCCAGAAGCGCCGTTAAGTCGCAGTGGCGCTCGATGTTTTCCCGCGCTATGGCTACGCCGCGCCGGTCCTCCGGGTGCAGGTGCCTGGTCACGGTGCCCATCTTCTCGACGGTGGTGTAGGTGTCGTAATGCACCAGGATGACGGGAACCCCCCGCTCGTCGGCCCGTGCTATGACCCTTACGTCGGGATACAGGCCGCCGGTCAGAATCAGGACCGAGGTGCTGGTCTCCAGGGCGGCCAGGGCTATTTCCGCGCGGTCGCCGCCCGTGACCACCGCCTTGTTCGCCGCGCGCCGGAAGTACCCCAGGGCGCTTTCGATGGTCATGGCCCCCACCAGCACGTCCTCCACCGGGCGGTCCAGGTGCCCCTCCCCGGCCAGCAACTCGCCGCCGAGCACCTCGTAGTACTCGGCCACCGTGGGGGCGCCTATTTCCGGGTGGCGCGGGACCACCCCCAGCACGCGGTGGCCCCGGCCTTCGAGTACCCTCCGGTATACCCCCTCGGTCTTGGCCAGCAGGGGACGCGGCACGCCGTTGAAAATGTTGCCCACCACCGTCACCCCGCGCGCGGCCAGGTAACGGTTGTAGAAAATCAGCGCGTCCAGACTGTAGTCGTTTTCCACGCCCGTGACCAGGATCACCCCTGCACCCAGTTGCCGCGCCAGTTCCGGCGCGTCCAGGCCCAGGCTGGCCAGGACAAAGGGGTGGCCCCCGCCGTCCACCAGCAAGACATCGGCCTCCCGGCCGGTTTCCTCAAGGGCCCTGCGGACGGCCCGGCTCAAACCCGCGGCGTAGCCCTCCAGGCGGTCGTGGGCCGGCAGGTAAGACGGACCGACGGCTACGGGCACCAGCGCCGCCGCCTCAAAGGGCAGGTCCAGGACGGCCTTCATCAGCCGGGCGTCCGGATCCCGTTCGGGGGGCAACTCGCTTACGGGTTTGAGGTAACCCACCCGCCACCCCCGTTCCCGCAGCACCAGGGACAGCCCCAGCGCCACCGCCGTCTTGCCGCTCCGGGGCGGGCCCGCGATCCAGACCGCTCTCATGACTTCACCTCGTCCACGGTTATTTTGACGTCCAGGGCCACCACCCCATCGGGATAGGCCACCAGAGGGTTGATGTCCAGTTCGGCGATCTCCGGAAAGTCGGTTACCAGGGCCGCCACCCGGCCGATGGCCTCTACCACGGCGGGCAGGTCCGCGGGCCTTTCCCCCCGGTAGCCCCGCAAAAGGCTGAAGGCCCGCGTTTCGGAGACCATGGCCCCGATGTCGCGCCGCCCCAGGCCCCGGGCCAGGCGGAAGGCCACGTCCCGCAGCAGGTTAACGTAAACGCCCCCCAGGCCGAAGGCCAGCACCGGCCCGAACTGCAGGTCCCTGGTCATGCCCAGGATCAGCTCCGTGCCGCGGGGCAGCATCTTCTGCACCTCGACGCCGCAGACGTGGGCCCCCGGCAGCAGGCGCTGGACCGACTCCACGATCCCGGCGTAGGCCGCCGCCACCCCAGGCCCGTCGGTGAGGTTGAGACGCACCCCGCCCACGTCGCTCTTGTGCAGGATCTGCGGCGAGACCACCTTCAGGGCCACCGGATAGCCTATCTCCTCGGCCAGGGCCACCGCGGCTTGCGCCGAAGTGGCCAGCCCGCCCGGCACCACGCGGATGCCGTAGGCCGCCACCACCCGGAGGGCCTCGGGGCCCAGGAGCACCAGGCGGCGCTCCTCCCGTACCCCGGCCAGCACCTCCCGCACCACGGCGCGGTCCACGTCCTCGAAGGAGAGGGGGGTCCTGCCGCGCACCCGGCGGCCGCGCCGCGCGTACTTTACCATACCCGACAGAGCGTCGACGGCGGCCTCGGGAAAGGTGAAACAGGGAATTCCGGCTTCCCTCAGGAGGCGCGCGCCTTCGGCCAGGGCGGCTCCCCCCATGTAGACGGCCAGGAGGGGCTTGGCCGGGTGGCGCCGGTGCAGGTCGATGATGGCGCGCGCGGTCTCCACCGGCTGCGCAGGGGCCGTGGGGCAGAGCAGCACCAAAACACCGTCCACCCCGTCGTCGCGGAGGACCCTTTCCAGGGCCCGGCGGTAACGCTCCGCCGTGGCGTCTCCCAGCACGTCCACCGGATTGTAGACGCCGGCCTCGCGGGGCAAATCCTCGCGCAGCCCCGCCACGGTCTCCCGGCCGAAGCGTGCCACGCGCAGGCCCACGCGTTCGATTTCGTCGGTGGCGACGATCCCCGGGCCGCCGGCGTTGGTCACCACGGCCACGTTGGCGCCCCGCGGTACGGGCTGGCGGGCGAAGGCCGCCGCCAGGTGGAAGAGTTCGTCCATGGTTCTCGCCCGAATCACCCCGCAGGCCCGAAAGGCCGCCTGGTAGGCCGCGTCGTTGCCGGCCAGGGCCCCCGTGTGCGACGAAGCCGCCCGCGCGCCGGCCCGGCTGGTGCCGGATTTCAAAACGACGACGGGTTTCTCCACCGTAACCCTCGCGGCCACCTCCAGAAAGCGGGCGCCGTCGGCCACGTCCTCGATGTAGCAAAGGATCACCCGCGTCGCCGGGTCCGCCCCCGCGGCGGCGATGAAGTCGGCCTCGTTCAGGTCCGCCTTGTTGCCGAGACTGACGAACTTGCTGAAGCCGAGGCCGACCTTGAAGCTCCAGTCGAGGATGGCCACAAGCATGGCGCCGCTCTGGGAAATGAAGGCGATCTCCCCCGGCCTGGGGAACCCGGCCGCAAAGGAGGCGTTCAGCGGCGTGTGCGTGTCCATCAGGCCCACGCAGTTCGGACCCAGCATCCGCAGGCCGTACTCGCGGCACACGGCCAGCAGTTCTTTTTCACGCCGCCGGCCCTCGCTGCCGATTTCGCGAAAACCGGCGCTAATCACCACCAGAGACCGGACGCCCTTCTCCCCGCACTCCCGCGCCACCCCGACCACCCGGGCCGCTGGCACCGCCACCACGGCCATCTCCACCGGTCCGGGAATGGCCCCCACGCCGGGATAGCACTTCAAGCCCTGGATCTCGTCGGCTCCCGGGTTTACCGGGTAGACGGCCCCCCGGTAGCCGCTCGCGAGGACGTTTCTCAGAATGGCAAAGCCGATCTTGCCCGGCCTGGCCGAGGCTCCGATCACGGCCAGCGACCGCGGGGCAAACATACCGGCCAGGTCGCCCAATTGCCCACCACCTCGCGCGGCCCAAGGATGAACCACGCTATTAATGTGCCCCGCGTGCCGCTACGCTAACATCTTGCGCACCAGCTCGCACCCCAGCACGTACAGCGAGGCGGTGGACAGGTGGCTCGGCGCCACCGCGTCGTAAAGGATCCCGGCGCGGGCGGGAAATTCGTCGTCCCCGTGCCACAACAGCACCGCCACGGGCAGTTTGGGAAAGACGGGAATTACCAGGGCCGCGTCGGCCATTTTCGCCTCCTCGCCGCCCAGCAGGCGCCCGGCCTTCAGGAACTCTTCTCCACGGCCGTCGAACCTGCGGGCCAGGGGGTCCAGGGCCTCCGCCTGAAAGGGCCGGTAGTGGTGGCCGCCGTCGGGGAGCTCCAGGAAGGAAAGCCATCGCCCCCGCGGCGGAAGCCCGCTCGCCCCCACCAGATATTGTAGCACCAGCGTCAGGTCGTTCCGTGTCACCTCCCAGTGGCCCGGCCCCGCGGCTATATCTCCGTTTTCCGCCGCCACCGTGAACTCGCGACCGCAGTAGCGCAAACGCAAAACCCGTGCCCCGGGGTCCCAGGAGGCGCCGCCGGCCAAGGCCAGCCGGGCGGGATCGGATTTCAGGAAAAGCTCCAGGGCCGCTGCGTACGCGTCCAGCACCAACCTCCCTCCCCCCGACGTCTACCTGCGGATCAGGTAAAGCACCAGGGCCGTGATCACCGTGACCGCCACCAGCACCACGGTGAACCCCCCCGCCGCGGCCATGGCGTGGAGGCGTATCCGCCGCTCGTCGGCCTTGGTGCGCACGGCGTGGAAGACGGCCATCCGGCCAACGATCTGCATGACCAGTTCGTCGGCCAGGTCCGGCTCGCCGCCCCTGGCAAGCACGCTCTCCGCGGCCACCTCCACCCAGCGCTCCCGCTCTTCCCGGCCGCGGCCCGCGTACTCGCGCCGGAGGAACTCGCCGAATTCGCGCCGGCGCGGCCGCAAAACGCTGAAATAAACCCGGCGCTCGGCACGCGTCAGGCGCCTGATATTCTTGCCCAGGATCTCCCTCTCCCGGTCGGAAAGACCGAACCTCTCGGCAAGCATCTCGATGAATTCCCGCGCCAGAACCCCA
>DYER01000041.1 GCA_020725605.1 Ammonifex sp.
CGCCGGGGCCGGGGGAGGTGGACCCGGACGAGGCCGCAGAGGTGGCGGCGGAGGCTGCGGGCGGCGGGCGGCTGCACGGAAGGGTCCTCAGGCAGCAGGTGTGGCGCGGGGTCCGGGGGTGTGAGCGGTGAAGCCTGTCGATGGCCCCATTCCAGTTCGGGAGGAATTGGAAGGCGGATGCGGGATTTCCGGCTGGCGCGGTTTCAGCGCGACCCGACGAGAGCCCGGAGCTCATCGCCCGACATCCGGTTGGTCTCTTGGAGCCTCGCGGCCACGGCCTCCACGTCGGTCCGGCGATCGGCGACCACTTGCTTGGCACGTTCGTACTCCCGTGCCAGAACGTCCCGGATGATCTGGGCTTTTTCTTCCTCTGTAAGCGCTTTGACGGGTGCCGGGCCCGCGCCTATCAGCCCCGAGTTGAGGGCGTGCTCCAGCAGATTGACCGCCTGTGTTATATCACCCTCCGCGCCACGGTATTTTTCCTGGAGGACGGTTTCCACAGCCGCCAGGCCAGCCAAACCGATACATATATCATCGAAGACTCCGGACAGCGTGTTGTGCCTGTTAGTCTGGGTGATGCTCCGGTGGACGTATCCCTCGCTGGACTCTTTTAAGAGAACTAACCATCTCTTACGCCACGGCTCTACCAGGCGGACACTTGTGACTGTTCCGGGGGCTAACGTTTCCGCGACTATAGCGTGTCCTGCTTCATGAATTGCTCTCATTCTGGTGAACTCGGTGTAGTTAGATGGAAGTTCAGGAAGGATCGTTGTTGAAAAAACCAAGATTACTAGACCCAAGAATACCACGAAAGACACCGCTGTACCAGCGATTTTTCTGCGAAGGGAGAGTTTAGAATTGTTGAGCATCGAGTGGGACGTTAAGATTACCAGCAAGATTAAACCAACGATAATTGCCCAACCCAACATGTCTGGCCGGTACTTGGGAGCTAATTCTGCAGGAATTACAAACTCCAAGAGAACTAACCAGACAATGACTATTACAGCATCAAGCACCACCACGGGGAACAATATGTACCTACAAAAAATCATATCGAGACGGGTTTTTGCGAAAATTTGGTTTCCATTTGTCTTATTTTCTTCGGTTGAGGTGCCCACTACAAGTGAAGGCATATCGCTGAAATTCCACCTTTCATTGGAAAGTATGATTATTTGGTTTCTGGCGTTTGGTTTTCTTGTAAGAGGGATCCGTGCTTGGGTTCGGGGTATGAATCTAGAAGATAAGGAAAAAAATGAAAGTCTGTTCCAAGCGATGCTTGATGGGGTCTCTTTCTTGATTCTTCTTGTAGCAGGATGGTTTATCGGAGGAAGGCAATTCTACGTTTACCTTTTTCGTTGACGCGTTTGGTTATTGGGTGAGCGACTGCTGAGTGGCTGCTTCTTTCGGCATCCGTGTATTACAAGCATTTTGGTTGGTCCAGGATGCGGATGGGAAGGGCGGCCCCTCCGCGCCGCCCTTCCCGGTCACCGCCGCACCGCCTCCCTCAACGACTTGCCCGCCCGGAACCTGACCGCGGGCCTGGCCG
Source organism: Ammonifex sp. (assembly GCA_020725605.1). Classification (GTDB taxonomy): domain Bacteria; phylum Bacillota; class Desulfotomaculia; order Desulfotomaculales; family DYER01; genus DYER01. Next base: position 1,547 of record DYER01000041.1, read on the forward strand.
GGACCTCCAGCGCCTCTCCGGTCTGCGGGTTCCTTGCCCGCCGTGCCGCGGTCTGGACCACGGCGAACGTCCCGAAGCCGGGCAGGGCCGTGCGCTCGTCCCTGGCCGCGGCCTCGCGCACCGCCTCGCAGAAGGCGTCCAGCACCTGCGCAGCCGCCTTCTGGGTCACGTCGGCCTTCTCTGGCGGATCAGGTCCGCCTTGGTCATGCTCTCCGCCCTCGCCTTCCTGTCGGGATTGCTCGAACCGTCGCCTACTGTTCGCTTTCGTTTTTTGGAATTCCTGCCGTGCGGCGGGCGTATTTCGGACAATTCTGGCCTTCAGGTTTTTCGGGAGGGTTCGGGACGGATGCCGGCAGGACCGGGCGCCTCTTCCCACCCGCGCCGGGCCCCTGCGGGAGGCCGTTCAGTTCACCAGAGACTGGGCGATTCTCTATGATAAAGAAAGACATCCGGGCTGGCACCGGAAGCGGTTGTTACCGGGGTGAAACCGGCATGAAACCCAACGAGCACGACATCTTCAGGGCGACCCTGGAGCAGTTGCCGGAGGGCATCATCATCGTCGACGCCGACGACGAAATCATCTTCGTGAACCGGGCCGCCGAGGAAATCAGGGGCGTTGCGAGGGACCGCATCCTGGGCCGCAGCGTGATACTGTGCCACCCCCAGAAGTCCCACGACCGGGTCCGGCGGGCCCTGCAGTTCCTGCGGGAGGGGCGCGCCGGCGCCTTCGTGAGGATGGTCGCGGACACCAGGAGGGGAAAGCACTACGAGAACACCTACGCCGCCATCAGGGACAAGAGGGGCAACTATATCGGTTCCGTGGTGATTTCAAGGGATGTGACCGAAAGGAGAAGGCTCGAAGAGGAAAAAGCCGTCTACCTCCAGAACCTGGAGCAAAAGGTGGCCCAGCTCACGGCCGGGTTCGAGGACATGTGCGTCTCGGCCATGACCAGCTTGGTCAACGCCCTGGAGGCCAAGGACCCGTATACCAAGGGGCACTCCCTGCGGGTCAGCGAAACCGCGTCCCGGATGGCGGAACACGTTTACGGAGTCTCGCCCGAGGCCAGGGAGGTGCAACTGGCGGGCATGCTCCACGACATCGGAAAGGTCGGCCTCAGGGAAAGCGTGCTCCACAAGCCGGGGAGGCTGACGCCGGAGGAGTTCGAGCACGTCAAGGAGCACCCCGTCATCGGAGAGCGGATACTGCTGCCCATCGAGAGGTTCCGGGGCGTGGCGAAACTGGCGAGGCACCACCACGAGAGGTTCGACGGGATGGGTTATCCCGACGGCCTGAAGGGGAAGGAGATACCAGAGGGGGCCCGGATCCTGGCCATAGCTGACAGCTACGACGCCATGACCTCCGACCGCCCCTACCGGGGCCCCATGGAGCCGGAACGGGCGGCGGAAGAGATCAAGAAAAACCTGGGAAGCCAGTTCGACCCCGAGTGGGGCCGGGTGTTCCTGGAGCTTTTCTACTCGGGGACCGTCGGCTGACGGCCTCCGATGTAGAGCCGGGAAATGCGGCCAACGGGGTCTGATGCGGGGGCTGCGAGTCGCGCATGGCAATCACAGGCACCCGGCGAATCGGACGCCTACACATTCGGCGTCCTTGGCCGGCCCGAACCGTGGCTGGCCCATGAGAAGTCCCGGGACGGCCAGCCATTGACAAAAAAACCGGTTACTCCAGCCCCTGTAAAACCCTCTTAATCTGCTTGACCAGTTCGGGGATATCTTTCGTGGCCGTTTCCCAGACCTCTTCCAGGTCTATCCCGAAGTACTCATGAATCAAAATGTCCCTCATTCCTGCCATCTCCCTCCAGGGCACCTCCGGATGCTTTTCCCTGAGAGCGCGCGACACGTTCTTTGCCGCTTCGCCTATCACCTCTATCCGCCTGACCACCGCGTCCTGGAGCAGGACGTCGGCGAAAAATTGTTCCTTTTTCACCTTTGCCAGCCACCGCGAGATGAGCCTCGCGCTTTCCAGGATGTGCTCAAGCCGCGCCCGGTCGCCCTCCGCCGTCACAGGATGGCCTTCCTTTCCCGCAGGACGTTTTCCCGGATGCGGCGCGAGAGGGAAGCCTCGGTCACCACGTCCACGTCCCTCTGGAGGGCTTCGCGAAGTTCGTTTATGAGCCTGGCGCGGGCGAGGAGCGATCTCCTGGCGCCGGGGGCGTACTCGACCAGGATGTCCACATCGCTGTCTTCCCGCTGCAGGTTTTTGGCGCAGGACCCGAAAACGAAAGCCCTTGCCACGCCGTGCCGCCGCAGGATCGGGACGGCGACTTTCCTGATTTGCTCTATAGTCATTGGGTCTCACTCCTGCAGGTATTATATCTCCGGGCGGAGAAACATTCCAGCGTTTTTACTTCAGTTGAGAAATTACATTGAGAGGAGGGCAGGCAGATGGTGGAAATCACATGGGAAAAGCTGCTTGGGTTTCTTTCTCGGTTCAAGGACGCCTCGGTGCTGCTCGGCGTGTTGTATTTCGTGGCCTTTATTCTCGTTCTTCCTTTCTGGTTGGTCCGAGGAGAAACCGTAGGCACGAGAATGGCTTTCTTGCTGGCGGGCGTTACGGGTTTCTTGCTGGTTCAGCTTTTTCTCAACTGGACCTATTATGCGCTTGTGGCCGTTCCGGGCATTGCAGCAATAGTTCTTTTTGTGATAGGGGCTTTCGTGTGGGTGGGTACGCCCTTGGTGATGGCTCCTGTTCATGCCGTGATTGGGCTGTTCACGGGCGGTTTCGGCGGTGGGATCGCCGATCTCCTTGCCGGGAAGATGATGGGCAGCTTTGGCGTCTTGTCAAAAGGGTTGGAGGAGACGGTTTCCCGCATAGGACAGTTGCTCATGATTGTCTCCGGCTGGTTCTGGTGGTTGAACGAACGGCTGCAGAAGCTCAACCACAAGGCATTGGGGTTCTACCTGCTATGCCTGGCCGTCTTCGGTTTCACGGCGGGCAACGCTTCGCTGGAGGGCCTCATCGTTTTCCTGTACGTGTGGCTGTGGCTGACGTACCGCCTGGAGGGCAGGGAAGGGCTGCCGAATCTGACGGTGGTGTACAAGTTGGTGCCGACCATCGCGGTTTCGGCCAAGGCGTTCCAGTTCTTTTTCCTGAAGAATCCGTTGCTGGTGCTTTACGGCCTGGTGGTATCGGGCGGATTGATCGCGTTGACGTGGAACTTCGACCGCCTGCTGGCGGCCGGGCCGGATGCGGTGCGCAGGGCCTTTGGGTTCCTGGTGGAGCGGAGTGACAGGGCGTTTTTTGCGGGTTTGTGATTTCAGTTGGGTCTGGAGCTGAAGGTCGGGCGTTTGGCCCGGCTTTTTGTTTTTTAGGGAGGTGATGCTCGGAAGCCCTTGTCAGACTTGCTTTTCTTATGGTAGAGTCAAAGTCAAGGATAGTCAAAAGGAGGTCGAAACCTTTGCGTAACGCAGTCCTTGCGCTGCTGCCCCTGGCTTTCTGCCTGGCCCTAGCGGCCCCCGTTCTGGCCCAGCAGGAGCAGGTGGTGACCGAGCAGGGCTACGTGGTCTTCAGGATCGGGGACTCGCGCTGCTTCGTCAAGGGGCCGAACGCGGAGAAGTTCGGGCCGTACGTGCGGAAGCGCCCGGCGGAGGGGGCCCCGGACGTGACCGTGGTTAACATGGATGTCGCGCCCTACATCAGGAACGACCGCACCTTCGTCCCGGTGCGCTTCCTGGCCAACGCCCTGGGCGTGGCGGACGGCAACGTCTCCTGGGACGGCTCGATCCAGCAGGTGACTCTGGCCGAGCCGGGGATGCCGGTGGTCCAGATGATCATTGGGAGCAAGGTGATAGCTTCAGGGGGTCAGGAGAAGGAGATCGACGTGGCCCCCGAGCTGGTGGAGCCGGGCCGCACCATGCTGCCGGCCAGGTTCGTGGCCGAGGCCCTGGGGTACACGGTGGAGTGGGACCCGAGCAGGCCTGACATTGTGCTGTGCTGGAAGGGCAGGAAGCCTGCGCCCGAAGACCTGAAGGCGCTGGACGGGGAGCTGGCGTGGAAGGTGCTCGGCGGCGAGTTCGGGAACCCGGTGGCCGTGCCTCCGGGCGCCAGGATAGCTCTCGGAATGTATGAGCGCGACGGAGTCATTGTGCGCGCGGGGAGCGGCGGCGACGCGGCGGCCATCATGACCAGCATCGACGTGAGGCAGAACCCGGTCGAGCCCACGCTGGCGACCTTCCGGGCCGTGATGGAGCAGACCTTCGGGCCGTGCGCCTGGGTTGATGGCCTGGTCGAGGAGCTGCGCCTGAAGTACGCCGAGAAGCGGGAGATTCCGTTCCGGCTTGACAGTGCGCCCGACGGGCGGCCGGTGTTGATACGGGATGGTGGCCACGGCATATACATCGCGATCAAGCCGCCCGGTGCGAAGTTCGGGCGCGGGAACTGAGGGGGTTGGCAGCCATGAGGTTCAGGTTGACATTGACAGTGATACTGGCGCTGGCGCTCGCCGGCGTCTTCTTTTACGCGGGGCCTTCGGCGGCACAGGAGGAGCGGGACGACCCCGAGCTGGCCGCGAAGGCGAACGAGTACGTGAAGCAGAAGTTTCCCATCACGTACGACTTCTTCACCGAGAACAACGACGAGGGGCAGCCCCGCCGGGTGCACGATTTGATATTCCGTCCGGGCGTTTCGTTCCCCATGATCGTGTGGGAGAAGTGGCACGGGGACTGGAAGACGGACAGGTTCGGCCTGGACCGGCAGAGGTACATCGGGTACGACCGGGCGGGCGAGTCGGTCACCAACCCCATGTTCCCGCCGGACCGGGACGCCGGCGGGGTGCCCCTGGAGTCGCGGAACTGGATCGAGATGCCCTGGGACGATCCGGACGTGTGCGCCCAGCATCCTGAGAAGGTGAAGGACCCGAACCTCGACAACCCCAGCCTCTCCGATCCGGAGATCATCGCGCGCATGCGGCACGGCCTCAAGCTGACCGCGGGCTTGAACGGCTACGCGTTCACGGCCGAGACCGAGAAGTCGCCCCTGTACCAGAATCCGCAGAGGTACATACACGTTTACATCCCGCCCTCCCCGGGCGTCTGGGGCATGGGCGTGATATTCCGCCGCGAAGGGAATTCGGTCTGGTACATGTCCGTGCCGATGGCTCCGCCGTTTCCGGATTTCGCGGTGCGGCTGGACCCGCCCGAGCGCGAGGCGAAGCCGGGCGACGAGGTTTCCTTCACGCTGACGGTTTCCTTTGCCGGGCTGTGGGATCCGAGCGATGGAGGCAGGGTGTACCTTGCGCACAAGGTGGGCGACCGCCTTTACCCGGTGCCCTTCAGCCTGAACGGGCGGCAGTCTCAGGTTGACGAGAAGCTGGGCGCGGCCTACGTGGATGTCTTCCCGGGCGCGGATTGCAACCTTCAAACGCAGATTGCAGTTCACGCTCAGGAGGTCAGCTCGGCGGTCGCGGCCGGAATCGTTCCCGGCTGGGATTTGGGCGGTGAGTTCTTCCCGGCCGAATGGTACGACGCCGATCTGTCCAACAACTGGACCGAGGCCGCAGTCATCGTCGACCAGCCCAACCTCAAGGTCCGCAACCTCACCCTCGACCCCAACCCGGCCTCCCCCGGCGACGCGGTGGCGGCCCGGGCCGAGATCGTCAACGAGGGCTCCCAGGACGTGACCAC